>NZ_CP117811.1:312037-624075 GCF_028728065.1 Lentisphaera profundi
TTGGCTTGGAATAATGTAAAAGATGATTTACACCCCAATGCACGTGATACTTTTATGATGTTTCGCGAAGGCAAAAAAGTTACCGAGATCGCCGAAAAATTGGGTGTGGCAGAAGGCTCTGCCTACGTCTATAAAAAGCGTGTTGAACAAATTCTTTTCAAAGAAATTAAGCGTCTAGAAGAAGATATTACTTAGTTGATTGAGCGCTTTTAGAAGTGTTTTTTTTGTAGAAAAGAGCTGACGACTTTGTGACTTTCGGGGTGATTCATGATGAGCGTGTGACTTGAGTCGACTTTGACGTGTTTTGCGGAGCCCGCAAGTCTGGTGCGACTCTCGCAAACTATACCATCACTCTTTTCATTAAAGAAGAGGCCCAAGGGCCAATTAGTTAATTGACTAGGACGTTCGCCGGCAATGGTGATGAACTCACATGCTGGAGCGGGAAGTGTGCTCATTAAATCGCTCTGAGAATAAAGTTGTGAGCCAGCGGGACCTAGAAGAAAGTTAAGTCGATATTTTTTTAGTGTATCGCAAATTGTTGAGCCCTGATTGGGGGCGGCCATAAGTACCGCTTTCTGAATTTTAAGTTGCGGGCTTATTTTTCGAAAGAGAATCCCGCCAAAGCTATGAGTGATGACATAGTTATCTCTATCTTGGTGTTCATTAAAAAGTGTCAGTAGTCTTTTAGATAGGCTATCGGCATTATTGAGCATGCTAGAGTATTCTATGTTATAGACTTGGTAGCCTTGGGCGCTAAGTTCTGTTGCGAGCTGAGCCATGGAATGATGGCTACGACCGAGGCCGTGAATAAGGAAAACTTGCGGTTTTTTAATTTGAGGTTTTAGTGCCAATAATCGCGTGCGACAATGGTCTTCACTTCCCCATGTGAGGCGCAGGTAATCATCTTCAAGTAAACGACAGTGACCAGTAATCACATTTTTTTGGATTTTATAGTTTCCTGCAAGGGAGATATCGTTCCAAAATTGCATACCACCTAAGGTGGGAACGGCGGCAAATGTTTGCAGATTGAGCGTAAAAATAAATAAGAAGAATAAGCGAGTGGCACGTAGTCGAAGTAGTTTAGTCATGGTCTTAACCTTTTTGTAAAGAATACAGACAAGGTAGGGCGTGTTGAAGAGTAAGCTATTGAATTATAGTGACGGCCACTATTGATTTAAGTGATATACGCATAAGTTGGTTGGTTAAAGTATTTAGCTGGGGCTATTGTTAGAATGAATTTTTTAGGACTGTTTAAATGATGAAAAAAGTAGCTTTAGCACTGGGCTCCAATATGGGTGAGCGCGAGGTGTATTTTGATTATGCCCTCAAACGTTTGGTAGAAGAGGGTTTAGAGAATTTGCGAATGGCGCAAATTGTCGAGAGTGACCCCATGTATTGCCCCGAGGGTTCTGGCCTTTATTTAAATTCAGCTTTGATTGCGGATTGGGATGGCGAAGCCTTGGACTTATTGCAGCTCTGTTTGAAAATCGAAAAAGAAGCTGGCCGAGAGCGGAGCGGAATTATTAATGAATCGCGTTATTTAGATTTGGATGTTTTGCTTATAGCCGAAGATACTTATGACTTGCCAGATTTAATTGTACCTCATCCGCGAATGCTCGAGCGAGATTTTGTGCTGGGGCCCTTAGCTGAACTTGCTTCAGAATGGTTAATCCCTGGTGCGAATAAAACGGTTGGACAATGTTTGGCGGAGATTAGATGAAAATAGCCATTTTGTTATTGTTTTTCCTAGGATCAATCTTGTTTGGCGCTGACATAAAAGTTGCTGACTTTGATGGTCGTGATTGGTCAAAAGTTGCTGTGCACCAAATGAAAGTCGATGGTTATAAAGAACTGCTGAAATTACAGTGTGCGATCCATAAAGAAAAACTTTCAATACGTGTGCGGATTCCGCAAGAAAACCCTTCTATGAAGCATCGTCCATGGGTGCTGAAAGATGAGAAGTTTGTGGTGGGTAAGCAATTGGAAGACAGCTTAGCGCTGCGCTTTTCGCAAAAGGGAAAAGAGATTCAAGATCTATGGTTTTGGGGAGCCAATCGAACGCAATGGGGAGTTGCCGACGATGGTTTTTTTAAGGATAAGAAATATTTTTCAGATGGCGGAAAGGGGCCTTGGAAACTGAATTTAGAGCTAGGCTCATTTCATCAAAATCGCAATCGTTATTTAGAGCAAAAAAGTCAAGGAAGTCGCTCGGATGTGAGTGTGAAATCAGATTATAAAGAGGGTGCTTGGGAACTGGTTTTTTCACGTTCGATAAGGACGATTAATAAGGATGATCTTAGTTTTGATTCACTGCTTGAGCTTACTGTGAGTAAAGATCCTAAAGTGAAGGGCCCTGTAATGAAGCTCACTTTTGAAGGCGCAGATAAATGAGTTTTAAACTTTTGAGAAATGTAACTCTGGGTATTTACCTGTTATTAGGGGGGCTCTTTTTTTATGCTCAAATTCATGCTTATATGGGCAATGCACTAGATTTAGAAGCAGAACGAAATTTATCCAAAAAAGAATACAATGACTTAAAGGCCTACGCCTCTTCATGGGAAAAAGCCAAGCTCGGTGAAGCTCAAGTAGCACCGACTGTCTTACATAAGGATTTGAAGATCTTGGATCATCTAGTAATGACTCTCAAGGAGCAAGAGGCTTTCAATTCTAATTCAGAAGAATACCTGCTTATTAGTCATGCGATAGAGAGTCAAAAAATATTTATTAGTCAATTGATGAAAGAAGAATTGGATCGTCAGGTCCATTTTTATATGAAGTCAGGTACAGCGGCGAGCCTCAAGATTCGTCGAGGCGCGGAGAGGATTTTTTGGAGTTTTCTCATTTTCTTCTTTGGCTTTGGAGCCTTGCTCTTAGTGATGATTCGTTCGGTTCGGAAACCTTTGGATGAAATGGCGACTGCCATGCGCGAAGTCCGCAAAGAAAATTTTGCGTATAGTTTACCGATTGATGAGGAGCGTAGTGATGAATTGACGCAATTAAAGCGTGATTTTAATATCATGATTCGCAAATTAGAAATTCTTCATCGGCGTACAGAGGAAAGTCGTGAGCAGCTGCAGCACGATGCAAAGCAATTGAAGGAATCAGTGATTTCTAAAACGCGCTTTATTCGTCATCTAGGCCATGAATTGCGTTCCCCACTTGCGGCGATCAGTAGTTTTTCTGAACTTATGCTCGAGGGTTTGCACGGAGATATTACGGTTAAGCAAGAAGAGAGCCTGCAAAGAATTATGGCAAACGCAAAAAATTTATTGGATTTGGTGAATGACTTAGTCGATCAGGCAAAAGCTGAAGCGGGTGTATTGGAATTAAAGCTCGAAGCATGCGACATGGGCGATTTCTGTGGTGATGTATTGGAGAGTGTAAAAATCGAAGCCGAGAAGAGCGGCTTGGAAGTTGCTTATATAATTGGGGATAAGGACTTAGTTTGCGCCATTCACCAAGTGCGCTTTCGCCAAGTTTTGGTGAACCTCATTAGCAACGCCATAAAATTTAGTAAGCAAGGAGGTAAGCTGGAATTGCGGCTTCAGCAAAAAGGAGAACTTGTGATGATAGAGGTAGAAGACGATGGGCTAGGTATTTCGCCGGCTGATCAGCGTAATATATTCATGGAGTTCCATCAAGGAGATACTTATAAAAAAGATCAAGGCGCAGGCTTAGGCTTACATCTATCTAGACAGGTAGCTCGTTTGCACGGCGGTGATATTACAGTAATTAGTGAAAAGGGAAAAGGCAGTATATTTCGAGTACAGCTTCCCTTAAACAAACAGAAAGGATAGTTTTATGGAATTGAGTTTAAATGAATTACTTTGCATACCACAAAGGGAATTACCAAGAGAAGAGATTTTATCTTCATGGTCTTGGTTGACGACGGATTTACCGGTCTTATTTACGGCAATGGGCGATGTATTTGTCCAAGCAGAGGATGCCACAGTCTTGCTTTTGGATGTTACAGTCGGTGAGTTAATTGAAGTCGCTAAAAATGGTGAAGAATTTCAGCAACTATTAACTGATAATGAATTTGTTGCGGATAAGTTTTGTGCAGATACGGTGGCGTCTTATCTAAGAGCAGGCAAGGAATTAAATGCTGGTAAGTGTTATGGCTATAAGAAACCCTTGGTTCTTGGTGGTGATGAAAAAGTTCACAATTTGAAAGTTTCCGCGATTGAAGACTACCTCAAAGCCATGGGTGAACTCCATGAGAAGCTCAAAGATTTACCCGATCAATCAAAGATCGACATGGACTTCGAATAAAGGAAGTAAGTTTACTGGCAGTATAGCGCTGTGTTTGCCTCTTTTGACAAGTCGAAAAACATGTTGACATGAAGGGACTTTGACCTATCTTTGAGGCAATTAAATTAGATAAATTGAGTATAAAAAATACCATGAGTAAAGAAGAAGCTGTATTAGAAGTTTTGTCTGTGATCATTGATCCCGATTTGGGAAAAGATATTGTGAGCTTAGGTTTTATTAAGGATCTTGAGATTTCAGATAAAGGCATCGTTGATTTTGCTATTGAATTGACGACTCCAGCTTGCCCAGTGAAAGAAGAGTTCCGCAGTCGTGCGACGGCTTTGGTCGAGAGTTTATCTTGGGTGACTGAAGTTAATATTACAATGACTGCCCAGCCTCAGAAAGATATAAATGCGAATCGTGCAAAAGGTGTTGCTAAAGTTAAGAATATAGTTGCGGTAACCAGTTGCAAAGGCGGCGTGGGTAAATCGACAACAGCGGTAAATTTAGCTTATTCACTCAAGCGTACAGGTGCAAAAGTCGGTATTTTAGATGCGGATATTTACGGTCCGAGTTTACCCGTCATGGTTTCACCTGAAGATACGGATATTTATCAAGGCGGAGGCATGCTTCTTCCTTTGGAATACGAAGGCGTCAAGTTAATGTCGTTTGGTTTTTTAAATACTGATCAAGAAGCGGCGATTATGCGTGGTCCTATGGTGAGTCAGGTTATTGGCCAAATTGGCGGTGGTTGTGACTGGGATGAGTTAGATTATTTGATTGTCGACTTTCCTCCGGGAACGGGAGATATTCAATTGACTCTACTGCAATCCTTGCCTTTTACGGCAGCAGTCATTGTGACGACACCACAGAATTTAAGTTTTATAGATGTTATCAAAGGCATCAAGATGTTTGATCAGCTCAATGTACCTAGTGTAGCAGTGATCGAAAACATGTCTTACTTCACTTGTGGGAACTGCGACGAAAAGCATCGTCCATACGGTCAAGGCGCACTCAAAAAATTAGTGGATATGTATGGTTTTCGCCATGCCTTTGAGTTGCCAATTGATACTAAGTTGAGTGATGCAGGCGATACGGGTATACCTCCAGTTTTGGCTGAGCCCAATGGTGAGTTAGCACGTTATTTTAGTGATATAGCCTCTTCTGTGGCGCGAGAAATTAGCCGTATAGAATATTTAAAAGAAGATAAGCCAACAGTAGAATATATTGAAGATCGTGGCGTTGTCTTAAAGCAAGGCGAGAAAGAGTTGGTATTTGAGCCCCGAGAATTGCGTTTAGCTTGTTACTGTGCAGCCTGTCGTCATGAGTTTACAGGCGAGTATATCTTAGACGAGAAATCAGTTCCTGCTAATGTGAAGCCCGAAAGCATACGTGCCATGGGGAATTATGCAGTTTCAGTCATATGGTCAGATGGACATAGTAGTTCAGTCTATGCCTATGATAAATTATTTGAGATGAAAGATGGAATTTGATGATAATATTTGGTATGCGGTCAACGAAACACGTATCATTTTAGAACCCGAAAAAGTACTCGAGACTTTTGGTCAAACCAAAATTAAATATCGCATTGTTTGCCAGAGTTCTGATAATTTATGTAAAGTTCGCGAAGGAGTCATCTTAACAGAGAAGCCTTTGATTCTGAGTGCGACTCAGTTTGCTCAAAAAGTACTGGAAGGCTTTGGCCCGAAAGCAAGTGAGTATGCGGATTGGCTTAAAGGTCATGGTGATTTACTCAATGTGATTCAGTATGGTCTGCAAATTCGTAAAGAAGAGGTTTCGGAGAGCGAAATTCACGAAGGGCTTGAAACCGCAGTAGCGAAAGTAGTTGAAGTTGCCGAGAAGGATAAGATGATCAATGTCGTCATCCAAGGCGTTGATGAGATGTGGGAAGTTTCCTTGTTGAAATTCATGCAATCTTATATGCAAAGATCTGCGCCAGTTAATTTCCAAACTTTCCAAGCTCATCAAGTCAATGCAAACGAACAAATTGGCAGAGAACAAGATAGTTATATAGAAGATCGTTTTTATGAAGCCCGAGGCAATAAAGCCAAGATTAATGATCTTGGGAAAGAATTGCAAAATTTTGGTAGATTTCAAGAATTTGAAGACCGCTTTTACGCTTTGTTGCGTGAGTGTTAAATCAGGAGAATAAAATGGCAATACGCGAAGTAAAAATTGGTACACATACCATCGGAGAAGGTCATCCTGTCTTGATTCAATCAATGGCAGCTACACGTACGCAAGATTTAGAAGCGACCTTAGAGCAAGTGCTGCTTTTACAAAAAGCAGGTGCAGGAATTGTGCGAGTTGCAGTTGATAACAAGAAAGATGTTGAAGCCTTAAGGTGGATTCGAGATCGCAGTGAAGTGGCTTTGTCGGTCGACTTACAAGAGAATTATCTTTTAGCCGCTGACGTGGCCCCCTTTGTAGAAAAATTTCGTTATAACCCGGGACATTTACATCATCTACAACCATCCAAGACTATTGAAGAAAAAGTAGCTTGGTTAGTTGGTGTAGCGAAAGAGCATGATTGTGCTGTTCGCATTGGAGTCAATTGCGGTTCCGTTGCCCCAGATTTTTTAGAGAAATATGATGACAAAGAAGAAGCGATAGTTCAAAGTGCCCTCTATCATGCAAATTTACTCGATGACTTAGGTTTTACTCGTTATTGCGTATCCTTGAAAGATTCTGACCCGAAAACAGTTTTGCGCGTTAACCGCAAATTTCATGCTGAAAAGCCTGAAGTACCTTTGCATTTAGGTGTGACCGAAGCGGGAATGCCTCCTGCAGGTGTGATAAAAAGTCGTGAAGCTTTTGAGCCCTTGTTGAAGGAAGGGATTGGTTCAACTTTACGTGTGAGTTTAACGTTGCCTTTTGCCAAAAAAGATGAAGAAATTCGCGTGGGACATAAAATTGTTGAAGATGTCTTAGCAGGTCACTTCTGGAATCAAGAATATGTTCAAGATGGCTTCAATATAATTTCTTGTCCCAGTTGTTCACGTGTTGAAAATGAAAAATTTATTGAGCTAGCAGAAAAGGTTCAAGAATTCACGGAAGCTTTGCCAAAAGATAAGCCGATGACGATTGCGATCATGGGCTGTCGAGTCAATGGACCTGGTGAAACGGATGATGCCGATGTAGGGCTTTGGTGTGGACCGCGGCACGTAAATATGAAGCGTGGTGGCGAAGCAGTTGGTGCCTTTACTTATGACGAAATTATCCCGAAACTCAAAGAAGAAATAGATAGCTTTTTAGCGGAATAATGGAAAAATTCTTTATTGAGTCGCTCTCCTTAGATTTGCTCGAGGAGGTGCGTATCCTACCGGGGAAACGCTACGTTTGTCGTGGGATGAAAGACGGTGAAGAAGTCTATTTAAAGTTTTTTTATGGATCTGGATCGGAACGCTATTTTAATCGTGAGGAAGCGGGTTTAAAACTACTTTCCGATAATGGTTTCTTAGGACCGAAACTACTTGATAGCGGTGAAATAGAGGGGGCTTTATTGCCCGGCCTCTGGCAAATTAAGACAAAAGTTTATTTCGTGATTACTGAAAAAGTTTCTGGAGTGAGTTTATCGGAACTATGGTCAAGCACAACAGATAAAAAAAGCTTAATGCAGCGCCTAGTTAGTTTGATGAGCCAGTATCATCAGGCAGGGATTATGCAGACGGACCTTCATTTCGGCAATTTCATGATTGATGACAATGAGATTGCTTGCCTTGATGGTGATGGTTTAAGGAAATCGAAATCTACTGAAAAGCACTTGGAAAACCTAGCACTACTTTGTGCCCAGGCGGGCTTTTACTGTCCGCTCACAATAGAAGAAATTCTGGACTGTTATCAAAGTGCGGTAAAGAAAGATAAGTTCGAGAAAATATTCCAAGAGGTTCAGAAATGGCGTATTGAACGACTCTTAGCTAAGGTTCAGCGTAATTGTACCGCAGTTCATGTACGTAGGAAAAAAGCCGATACGATCCTCATTAATAAAAAATGGGATAGCGATGAACTAAACGCATTTCTTAAGAACCCGAATAAAGAGCTGGATGAAGGCCGCGCAAAAATCCTCAAAGCCGGCAATACCTGTACGGTGTATCAAATAGAAATTGATGGCCGTGAAATGGTGATCAAACGCTATAATCCGCGCAAAGGCCTTAAGGGTAAAATGGATGTTTTACGAGCGGGGCGTTCAAAGACCTGTTGGTCCCATAGTTTTGTGATGCGAGATAATTTTTTGAGCACTCCTGAGTCAGTAGCCTTGTTGATCCGCAAAGAGGGTGTGACTCGCTGTGATTGGTTAGTGACACGTGTGGCATCGGGGGATTTATTGTCTGACTATGTAAGTGATTTAGCAAAAGCAGAGAATATCTTATCCGAAGTGCAGTCTTTTTTTGATGCAATGAAACAGGGCCGTTTCTCTCATGGTGATTGTAAGGCGACAAATTTTATAGTGGGACCCGATGCTAAGTTGCAGGTCATAGATTTGGATTCGAGTATTTTTCATAAGTGTACAACGAGTTTTGAAAAAGCTTATAAAAAAGACAAGGCTAGATTCTTGCGTAATTGGCCTGATGAGATCAAAAAGTTTTTCACAGAAAAAGTGGTGTTTTAATGGATAAAATAGTAGAATTTTTGAATGACCTTGAGGGTCAGCTTAAAGTGAATAGCTTCAGTAAATTGACCTTAAGTATGAAACGCAATAAAAGTGATCAAGTTAAATCCATTTTTGTAAAGCCAATTAATTTACGAGGTGAGCAAAAGCTTTGCTTTGTCTTTCGTCACCCGACAAATGATGTGACAAAAAATTATTCCTTCGAAGAAGGTCTTGTAGAAATTACAGAGAGCTTAAACGAATCGTTTTTAAAAGCTGATTTGATGAGTGTTAAGCAAGATGTGTTTCTGACTATTGATAAACAAGGCAAGGGAAAGATTAAACGAAAAATGAAAGTCTTGCAATCTCCAGAGACGGTTGATAATAAGCACGACAAGCGGAAAAAACGTTTAATAGAAACCCAGAATAATCTTTACCTCCAAGAGCTCGATATAGTGGATAAAGATGGGCAAGTGAAGCGCAGTCGCGAAGATAAATTTAGGCAGATTAACAAGTTTGTTGAGGTAATGGGACATGTACTGGCTAATCATGGTACAGAGCCTGTGATTGCCGATATGGGTTGTGGCAAAGGTTATTTAACCTTTGCACTCTATGACTATCTAGGTTCATTGGCGATGAAGCCAAAAGTGATAGGTGTAGAGTTAAGACCTAAGTTAGTTGATTTATGTAATCGTATTGCCCAAAAAGCCAATTTTGAAAACTTGAGTTTTGAAGCGGGCTATATCGGACGTTGGGATATTGAGAAATTAGATGTTTTGATTGCATTACATGCTTGTGATACAGCAACAGACGATGCCATTTACCAAGGTGTGAAATCAGGAGCGAAAGTCATTGTTTGTGCTCCTTGCTGTCATCGTCAAGTAAGAAAATCGATGCAGACTAGTGGTGTCTTGAAAGAAATCACGCGGCATGGGATTCTCTTAGAGAGGGAAGCGGAGATTTTAACGGATAGTTTACGCGCACTTTATTTAGAGGCTTGTGGCTATAAAACGAAAGTTATGGAGTTCATATCTACGGAGCACACGCCTAAGAACCTGCTAATCATAGCAGAGAAGCACCAGAACGGCATTGATGCAGAGATATGGAATAGGATTAAGGGCTTGAAGGAGATGTGGGGTTTAAAAGAGCATTACTTAGAAGCCTTAGTGCGAGATCTCTAAAGGAATCCATCTAAAAGATCAAGAACCTTTTGGGTGTTTGACTCTTTTCGTTTCTTTCCCTTTTTCTCACGTTCTTGTTGGCGCTCTTCTTCACGACCTTTGAAGATATCTAAAATACTTTTAGCAGATTGTTTATCTAGTTTGCCTTGGCTAAGTTTTTTAGCGGACTCGAGGTAGGCAATATAAGGGCCGAATTTACTTTCAGCATTGAATTTAATCTGTTCGATTAAAGTAGCAAAAGTGCCATCTTTGGCTTCGCTGACTAATTCGATATGCTCATCGAACTCAAACCATTTTTTTTCTGGATTATAATTCAAGAAATCATCAATTTCATTGATGTTATCAAGGATAGTTTGAGGGGGGATATAGTGTAAATAATCCGATCCGACAAAAGATGACCAGATGAAAAATTGTGATTTGAGGTTTTTTTGGTCCTTATAGACTTTGCCATAGAAATCAAATCCGCCTTTGTCTCCCATGAGCTTAAGTGCTTTGAAGTCAATCTGACCAGCTTTGAACTCGGCTTTAAGAGCACCTTTATCGAATTGTAAGCTATCGGGTTTGAAACCGAGAGTTTTACTTATAAAAGTTTTTTCTTTTTGTTGAAGAGAAAGATTAAGCTTGCTGATGTCCCAATCAATAGCGCCCTTTTTAAGATTGAGTAAGAGTTCTTCGGGGCTTGATCCGTAGGATTCAATTTGTGTCGAGTTGAGATTTATAAGGCCAAAGAAAGTATTGTGAAAATTGGGATCAAGGCTTTTGAGGATGGAGGAAATAAAAGCTAGATCTAAGCTGCCGTTAAAGTTTTCAATTTTATAATGATCCTTACTAAAAGTAGCATTGAGGTTGAGGATATGGGGGCCCTGAACGAGACTAAAGTTTTGGATTTTATTGATGCCCTTGTCTTGATTGAAATTTGTCGATAGGCTAAAAGGGGTGAGTTCCATAATTTTGATGGATGGAAAGTCTATGCTATAGGAAAGTTTTTTGTCTTTAGTATCTTTTGATAGTTTAAGGTTGACTTCGGATGAGATTTTTTGATCTTTAAATTTGGGGATCGTATTGCTTTGTAGAAGGGGGATACATTGCAGGTCATTTAAAACGAATTTCGGGATATGTAAATTAGTTTTCTGGAGAGTGTTCTTTATTTGATTTTCGAGTCGTAATGAATGTACGAAGGCGAGTGGACGTCCTTGGTTGGTGATAGAAAAATCATCGAGATTGAGTATTTGTAGACTCTCTAATAAGTTAGCATTTAATTTTATCGAGCCATTGGCGACGATGTTATTATGCTCATGGATTTTTGCTCCCGAGAGCTTGAATTGAGCTTGTGATTGGATCATCTCCTGTGACTGTGTTACACTGAGCTTATCAAGAGAAAGCAGTACTTGCTGTGGAATGATATCGGGAGAGAGACTTGGATAGGTGTTAGCTTTGATTTGAATGTTGTCTGTATGGATTTCATTTTTTGAGAAATCCTTTTTACTATGAATGATAATTTCTTTACTGTTCATAGTCAGCCTAGCTGAGCTAGGTTCATGAGCTTTGAATTCTAGATTATTCAGGACAGTTTTCAGGGATGAATAGAGAAAGGTGAAGTCAAGAGATGTATTGAGTGTTTTACCAGAGAGAGCTTTGTGTTTGAGTTTTTCAAGACTCCCATTGAAGTGGCCAGTACTTTTTTTGGAGTCTTTTGTGAGGCTGATGCGTGAATTAAGTCGCCCTTCTATATGGTCTTCAGACTTCGTGAAATTATTTAAAAGACTGAGATCGAAATTCTTACTATTAATCGTGCCGTTAATTGTGTCTTGACGCATTGTTGTGTCGATACTAAGCAAGGAATCTTTATTTGAAGTAGCACAGCTGAGAGAGAGTTTTACATTTTGGATAGTTTTATCTACTAGCCTAAGATCAAAATTAAGCTTTGAATTGATTTCTTCTTTCTGGAGGCCGTTATTTACCTTGGTTGTTATCGGGAAATTGTTAAGTTTGAGTTCGCCTTCACTGTGTATCAGTGAGTCATTTTTATCAACAGTGATATCGCCATTGATTTGTGTGTTTACAAAGCCCGCAGGAAGACCTGCTTGTTGTGTGAGCTTTTGCCACCTTGGTATTGATTTTGATTTGGGTGAAAAGCTTAGGGCTATATCCAATAAAGTGGAATTGAGTTTAAGTATTTTAATACGAGCCTTGAGCTTATCTTCACTGATGATCTCAGCATTGAAGTCTATTTTAGATGCTAGATCTTTTGCTTTTGTAGAACTTATAGAGCAGTCAGAAAAAGTGAGTTTAGCTTTCTCCATGCTGCAGTTTAATTCTAGCTGTAAAGCGAGGTCTTGTAAACTTTTGATTTTATCAGTCGATATTTGGGCAATCGAAATAGAGGTCTTGTTTTTGGCGGAGCTTAATGTTTGGTCAAAGGTACCAGTGCTATTTATTATAATTTCTTCAGTGCTGAAGTATTGGGCATCATGACTTTTTTTCATGTAAGCGCCTTCGCATGCGAGCTCAAATTTTTGTCCAGTGCCTAGTTTTGTGATCTCTAATGAAGCGATCTTTAAGTGCTGGTGATTTAGTTTTCCGTAGCGGTCGGCTTTATGTAAAGCTAATTCAGTATTTCGAATTGTGATTTGTTGAACTAAGAAATGGGGGAGCGAAATGGGTTTGTGGGCGATATTAGGCTTACGTTTTGTTTTGTTTGTAGGCTTAGGTTTCGCAGGCTTTAAGCTAATTGTTTTGGCTTTTTTTGGGTTGGACTTAAGTCTGCCTGTAGCGTCAAAGTTGATATTTAATTGTGCATTTTCAAGGATGATTTTTTCAACTTGATAGTTTTTGTTTATGAAATCCCAAAGATTGATTTTTATCTCGAGTGTTTCAGCGTGAATCGTATTGGGGCCAGACTTGGCTTCCAAGTCTTTAAAGTTAAGTTCTCCACTGAGTAATGAAAAATCGATTTCCTTACTCTCAATATCAAAATGAGTTTTTTCTTCAATGAGGGGGATAATGTGTTTACGGATGAAGTTGCTTGAGTTCACATATGCAAAAAAAATCCCCGTGATGACAATGAAGCCCAAGGGGATGATAATTAAAGTTTTCTTTAAGTTTGCTTTCATTCGCCGAATTTAGATTCGAATAAGTCTTTTATTTTGTTGATAGCATCTTCTGAATCGGGGCCGTTTGCTTGGACATCAAGTTCTTGGCCACAGGCAGCCGCCAAAGACATTAGATCTAGGATGTTGCGGCAATTGGCTTCCTCTGAATCTGTTTTGAGTAAAACTTCGCTTTTAAAGCTTCCGAGTGCACGCACAATCATGGCTGCAGGGCGAGCGTGCAGTCCATATTCGTTTGATACGGTAACTTTTATTTGTCGATTCAAGAGTTTTTACCTCAATTAAAATTGGGTGTGGAATATTAAGTGATACTTGATATAGTCAACACCAAAGTTGAGCAAAAAGCAAGAACTTTATAAGGAATTGCTTCTTACGCTATAAAGTTCGCTTTAAGAATTGGAGCTAGGGTCTTGCTTAGTAGGTTTATCATCATCAGCTTGCAACTCTGGTTCTTCTTCAGATTTCTTGTCTGCAGTGTTCTCATCAGGTGTTTCATCTTCAGAGTCTTCAGGCGACGTTTCTTTTTCATCTTCAGAGTCTTCAGCCGACGTGTCTGTTGATAGAGATTGTTCGAGTTTTTTATCAAATTCATCCTCATCAGCTTCCATCATGTCTTGGAGGTCGAGAAGTTCATAGACTTCGTTAGCACTCATCGTTTCACGCTCTAGAAGTGTCTCAGAAAGAAGTTTTAGCTGATCTTGGTATTCGGTTAAGATCTTTGTGGCAACTTCATATTGAGTGTCAATGATGCTCCTAACTTCGATATCGAGTTTTTTAGCGACTTCTTCAGAGTAATCATTTTTCATTGAGTACTCGCCATCGCCACTGCTATAATGAATGAATCCCATTTCACCCATGCCCCAATCGCGAACCATGCGGCGAGCTAAATTAGTGGCTTGTTGAATGTCGCCTGAGGCACCATTAGTGATGTCACCAAAAGTAAGTTTTTCAGCAACTTGGCCACCCATAGTAGTTGCGATCTCCGCAAGTAACTCTGTGCGAGTTGTAGTGTAGCGGTTATCTTCAGGGAAGTACATGGTGGCGCCCAGGTAAGCATTGCCACGTGGCATGATAGTTACTTTGTGGAGTTTATTCATGCTTCCAGCATAAAGGCTGACAAGTGTATGTCCTGCTTCGTGGTAGGCAGTGAGTCTGAGTTCGCGTTGTGACATTTTCATCGAGCGTCTTTCTTTACCCCAGCGAACTTTGTCACGTGCTTCTTCCATGTCAGCATGTTCAATGGCTTTTTTCCCAAGGCGAGCGGCGATTAATGCACCTTCGTTAATAACGTTTGCCAAATCGGCGCCAGAGTAACCAGGAGTTCCACGAGCAATGAGCTTGAGATTAACATTTTTGCCAAGTTTAACTTTTTTGGCGTGAACTTTTAAAATCTCAAGACGGCCACCCAGGTCAGGGACATCGACATTGATTCGACGATCAAAACGGCCTGGACGTAAGAGTGCTTTATCGAGTACATCAGCGCGATTTGTTGCAGCGATTAAGATGACACCATTTTGGTTTTCAAAACCGTCCATCTCTACTAATAAGGCATTGAGTGTTTGTTCACGTTCGTCGTTGCCACCACCTGTACCGCCTGAGTTACGAGCACGACCAACAGCGTCGATCTCATCAATAAATAAGATACAAGGCTGGTGTTTTTTGGCTTGTTCGAATAAGTCGCGAACTCGGCTAGCGCCAACACCAACAAACATCTCTACAAAGTCAGAACCACTCATAGAGAAAAACGGTACGCCGGCTTCGCCAGCAATTGCACGAGCAAGAAGAGTTTTACCTGTACCTGGAGGGCCAACCATTAAGCAACCTTTAGGGAGGCGTCCGCCGAGGTTACGGTATTTTGCAGGATCCTTTAGAAAATCTACGATTTCTTCAACTTCTTCGCGTGCTTCGGAAACACCCGCGACATCAGCAAAAGTGACTTGTTCAGAGCTTGGAGAAAACATTTTGGCTTTGCTTTTGCCAAATTGCATAGCGCCACGGCCAGCGTTTTTGAGCTGTCGAGCAAATAGGAAATAGAAGAGCGCAACAATGATAATGAGCGGCAGTATAAAACTGATAATCTCACTAAAAACCGCACTTTTCTTTTTGTTGCCATAAGGGATTTTGTGAGCTCTTAGGGCTTCGAGTGCAGGCTCAGGGATTAATATATTAACTGTGCGAGTTTTATTTTCGTCAGTTACCGTTTTTCCATCTTGCTTTAGGGTAATGTTGAAATCAACAGCGTGGCTTAGTCCTTTGTCATAGTGAACGACAACTTCTTTGATTTTGTCGGTCTCTAAAAGCTCATAAAATTTTGATTCTTGAATGGAATCTTTGACTTCGCTTTTGTCTTGTTGATAAATGAGTAAGAGGGGGATGGAGACTAAAATGACAATCCATAACCATCCTGCCATGCCTTTCTTTGGTTCGTTTTCTCCGTTATTAAGGGGACGTTTTTGTCCGCCTTTATCTTTGTCGGCCATTAGAAGTCCTTAGGCTAGCTTTTTAACGAGAAAGAAAATAACAACGCCAAGTACGACGACGAGAGCGGCGATAATTCCAATGATAACTTTGCTAGTGCCTTTACCTGAAGTAGAAGCATCCATTCCGCCAGAGATATTTTTCAATTCGCTGGGATCAAATGCTCCACCGATATCGTCTAAACTAATAGCTGTTTGTGTGGTAATTGCGGTAGTATTACCTTTTTCTTCACAGTCAAAGAGTAATTCGATGCCACCAACTTGAAGGATGTCACTATTATTTAAGACTTGCTCAGTGATACGGATGCCGTTTATACGAGTGCCGTTTGTGCTTCCTTTGTCACGTGCAGTATAAATTTCGCCGTTACGTTCGATTTCAGCATGGTAAGAACTGATTGTTCCATCTGGTATACAGATTTCTCTGTCATCAGTACGGCCAATAGTGTACATGTTTCCGGTGAGCTCAAAGTTTTTGCCACGCATGATTTCTGAGAGGACAATAATTTTAGGTGTTGCCATAATAACCTTTTAGTCAAATGAAATTATTTATAAGATATAAGCAAATATAGGGTGATTTGTATGTTCTGCAATAAAAAACACAAAAAGCTACTAATTAGTAAGGTTTTTTGAGATGAAATTTGCAACATTTGTCTTCTTACTATGTACTGGGAAGCGTTTTTTAAGCTCCTTAGTCAATTTCACAGCATCATCCATGCGTTTTAATTTCACAGCAGATTGGATGGCAAGAAATAGGCTTTGGGAAGAATATTGGTAGTCATTGAACAAGATATAGGCTCTGCTAGAGCTTTTCCAGCACTGCTCGTATTGGCCTTTAAGGAATTTGTAATAGGCTTTAGTGTAGAGGTATCGTGGCAGGTCACCGCTGTGCCATTGATCAATATTTTTGATCGTTTCTATCGTACGATTAGCTTTGTCTAGTTTATCTTCCTTGATCCAAATCAAGGCCTCTATCGAGTTGTAGGCACAGAGTTCTTTGGCGTCTAGTTTATCCGTATCAATATTGCTTAGGTTTTCTTTGCTTGAGGTATAATTTCCTTTGCGCAAGAGCACACGGGCTTTTTGCAGTGAATAGAAATTTCCTTTTGCCATGAGGCTTTCGCAGGCAATTAAACTGCTATCGAGGTGGTTTTCTAGCTCCAGTAAGCGCGAGATAGTTTGTATTTGTAGCTGAGACCAATTGAGTTCTTGGTTGAGCTTTTGAGTAAAAATCACTTTATATACTTCAGCCGCTTTCGCATTTTTCTCTTGGATTTGATAAGTCGCTGCAAGTAGACTTAGGTTTTGGGCTAGTAGTGCAGGCGTCAGGATGAGTGAGGAGGCTTTTTCTAGAGATGAGCTAGCCTCATTTAATTGTTTTGTTAGGTAAAAGCACCTTCCTTGGAGCATGTATAAAAGGCCTTGGTTTTCATTCTCCGGGAACTGATTTAAAGCGATCAGGATGAGTTTGTGAGCTTTATCCCATTTTTGTTTACTAATGTTGACTTCGATTTCTAAAGAAGTTTTTTTGAATTTTTGTGTATCAGTCGCTTGGATTCTGACAAGGACTTCTTCAGCTTTATCGTAGTTTTTAGCAAGTAAATAGTTTTCGACTGCTTGAAAAGCCGCCGTATTTTTTTTCTCGTCTTGTGATAGGCGTGATAGCTTTAGCCATATTGCAGCGCTTTCATTAAAGCGTTTTTCTCTTGCGAGAGTTTGAGCTAAGAGTTGATGTGCGGCGTGAGTATTAGGCCAAGTTGGTAGGTAGACCTTTAGGGCAATGTTGAGTTCTTCAATCGCAAGCAGAGCTGTGTTTTTCTCTAGTGCCAGGAGACTATTTTTATAGTGTATTTCGGCACTAAGTGACGATTTCGGATGAGATGCATCAAAAAGTTTAGATTGCTCAAGTGCTTTTGTGAGGTCCTTTAATTGTATGTGACTATAAATTAAATAGGCAAAAGCTTTTGGGGCTTCATCGAATTGAGCTAATACAGAGCATTGCTCAAAAAACTTTATGGCTTGTTTATAGAAACCCAATTGGTAGTAGCAGATTCCAAAGGCGTAATTAATCCAAGGTTTTTGTTCTGCGGTGGGATTTGATATCAAGGAAAGTTCGCCACGAGCCTGATCATACTTTTTAGCTCTGATTAAGGCCAGGACATATTGGATAGCTAAATCGTTTATCTCTGGAGTGTTGGGGTCGGTGTTTTTAAGTGTCGTGTAAGCTTTGATTAGTTCAGCATCACGTTCTTGTGTAGCCAATAGCTTGATGAGTAATATATATGCTTGGCTTTTTAAGGGGTGTGCTTTTTCCATTTCGGTTAAAGCTAAGAGATGCTTTTCTGCTGTAGTATAGAGCTGTTGTTCAAGGCATAGAGATGCGAGTGCATAATGGGCATAGATACGTACTTCTTTTTCTTCGGCCTTACCTTTACCGCTTAAGGCAGTGAAGATAGTGATTGCATCTTGGTTTTTTCCGAGTTCTAAAAGGAGCCTGCCGTATTCATATAGAATATGTTCATGATGAATTGATTCGAGTTTCAGCATTTCTTTATAGAGCTCTTCGGCCTCGTCGTGTTTTTTAGCCTGGACGAGTAGGGCGGCTTTTTTGAGTTGAACCACAATTCTTGAATTGATATCAGTTTCAAAATCAATGTAGAGGTTGATGTATTCTTCGGGGTTTTGATTTGTTTGCTCGTAACAATCAATTAAGCGAAGAAGAGCATTTTTCTCAATTTGAGTGCCACCACCTGTAAGCAGTCCTTGGTATTCTTCTGCGGCATCCTGGTAAAAGCCACGTTTATAAAGTCCTTCGGCGAAACTCCATTGTTGACTAAGGTCGTTTTGAGCAAAAATATTGAGACCTACTAGCAATAAAGTTAGGAGGGCTTTATTCATTCACTTTCTCCAAGTGTTGCAATGCGGACATTTTCGATCGAGTGATTTTTACAGAGGTCAAAGACTTTGACATAGTTTGAAAATGCTGAATCTCCATCACAACGAATGATAACTGGTTGACCTGTATAGTAAGATGAGATATCAGCTAAAATCGTATCAATTTCGCTAATGCTTTTCTCGCTATTGTTAATACTAAATTTTCCGTCTTTATCAACGTTGATAATAACTTCCCCTGGATAACGTGAATTATCTTCGCCACTAGCGGCTTTAGGAACAATAATGGAGATATTACGCTCAAATTGCGAGTAAACGGAGGCAACCATGAAAAATATCAAAGTTAGAAAAAAGATATCTATCATGGGGGCGAGTTGTGGCCCTTCGTTATCGCTAGCAGAAGGTCGTTTGAATTTCATTTTTTAAGCCTTTTTCATGAAGCGGCGTAAAACTCTAGCACTTTTTTGTTCAAGGATATCAGTGAGATGCCCTGCGCGTTGACGAAGTAAAGAGTGACAAAACATGGCAATGAGACCTACGATGAGGCCGGCGGCTGTTGTTACCATGGCTTGTGCGATACCATCGGCTAAGGCGATAGGTTTTACGGCACCAAAATCTTGTTTCAGACCAGAGAAAGCTTGCATCATACCGAGTACAGTACCGAGTAAACCAATCATAGGAGCAATTTTAGCAATGTCACCTACGTAGGAAAGTTTGTGGTGGATGATTCCGATTTGGTGTGAGCCTTCGCTTTCGGCGGCATCTTTGATCATGTCATAACTTGAAGCCTGATCAGCGTGCATTTGTTCAGCGGCAGCACCAATTATCGCGCCGGCAGGGCTTTCGGACTTTTTGCAGAGTTGCGAGAGCGCTTCCATATCACCTTTTTCTGTAAGTGAGGCAGCTTCGCTTATGAAGCTATTTGGGATCAGGACTTGTTCGCGTAAGGTCATGAACAGCAATGCGACGATGGCTATAAGGAAAACAGATAAGGCAACTAATACTAATAAGACTAATCCTCCCTGGGCAAATATTTCTTTAAAGCTAGATGAGTTTTGTGCGGCTTCCGCATAAGTGAGAAGAGTAGAAAAAAGCATAAAGTGCTCCGTGGCTAGGTTTCAAATTTTTTATAGTATATTCCGGCTTTTGAAAATATCTCTATAGGGCTTAAGTTTAGATGAAAATAAGAAAAAATTTAACAAGGAAATAATGATGAATTCATTCGCTTTTACAAAAATGCACGGCTGTGGCAATGATTTTATAGTGATAAACTCATTTACCGAAAGCTTGCCAAGTGATTTGTCGAGCCTAGCTCAAACAATGTGTCAACGACGCTTCTCTGTTGGAGCAGATCAATTTATCATTTTAGGCAAAGCGGAATCGAGAGAAGCGAATTTTCGCATGGATATATTGAATGCCGATGGCTCAAAAGTTGAGATGTGTGGAAATGCACTTCGTTGTGCAGCAATTTATGCGAGACGCGAAAAGTTAGTTGCTAGCGATGAAATAAAAATCGAAACGATGACGGGTATATCCATTGCTCAAATTCTTGATAATGGCGATGTGCGCATTGCGGTAGCGATCCCCTCGACGAGTATTGAAGATCTAGCTTTAAATAGCGAACACCCACTTTTCGGGACACCGATCACAGCAGGTCAGTATACATTTCCAATGACGGGTGTGTCTGTAGGCAATCCCCATGCAGTTACTTATGTAGATGAATTAGAATTACTGGATCTATCCATAATTGGACCTTTGTTTGAGCATCATGAGATTTTCAAAAACCGGGCAAATATTGAATTTGTTCAGTTGGTGGATGATCACCATGTCAAAATGCGAGTATGGGAACGTGGCACTGGAGAGACGTTAGCATGTGGGTCCGGCGCTTGTGCAGTGGGAGTGGCCAGTATTCTTCACGGTGTCACACATAGTCCGATAGTCGTGGCTTTAAAAGGCGGTGACTTAACAATTGAATGGGCAGGTCGTGGTACTCCAGTTTACATGTCGGGATCCGCTACTTTCGTTTTTGATGCAAACTGGACTTATTAATGCAAGATGAAGTCTTTTTAAAGTCAACAGCAAAAGGTGGCTTCCGCTTCAATAAAGAAGTCGCTGATGTCTTTGATGATATGATTAGTCGGTCAGTGCCTATGTATCCAGAGATTACTCGTCTATGTGCGCGTTTTGCGGCTTCCGCAGCTTTAGAGGGGACGCGGGTATACGACCTGGGTTGTTCCACCGCAAGTACTTTACTTGAGGTGAATAAATATTTGAAAGGTAAAGATGTCGGCTTAGTCGGTTGTGATCCATCGGAAGATATGTTAGCCAAAGCGAAGGATAAAGTGGCGGCTTATAAAAATTTCACTTTGAAACAGGAGAATGCCCAAGAGGCAGATCTTGAGAATGCCTCGGTTGTCATTATGAATTTCACTTTACAGTTTATTCCCAGGGCCGAACGGCCAATGATCTTGAAGAAAATCGCACAAGCTTTGCCTGTGGGTGGAGTTTTTGTGTTTTCAGAAAAAATAGCCACAGATTTACCAGAAAAACTCGATGGCTTAGTGTTGGATCTCTATGACGAATATAAGCAATTTAATGGTTATGCAGATAGTGAAATTGCCAATAAGCGCAAAGCACTAGAGAATGTATTGATTCCCGATTCTCATGCTTGGCATCAACGAGCCTTAGCAGAAGCGGGCTTTGCGGGCTCCGCAATTATTGCTAATTGGCTCAATTTCTCTTGTATGATGGCCTGGAAATAAATTAAGGATTGTGACTTAAATAATTCTCGAGAGACTCACTTTTTTCATTTTCATGCAAGTAGCCTTTGACTAAGGGAGTAATGAGTGATTGACGATCGAGGCCTTTGAGCTTCAGTAGTCGGCGTAAATCATCGCGTTTGGAGTTCTTGTTAAAGGAAGCTTCGCGAACTTTTTCCAAATCAATAAAGGCCCCCTCATAAGTGTTGGAAGTTTTTTTCAGGAAAAGGTGTTTTGGATGTAAGCATCGATGAACCAAATTGGCATCGTGCATTTGACGAATGAGTTCCCCACTTTTCTTGAGTAAGCTTTCGTGCTCGCTTACTGGAGAAGTACGGAGTAAATCATCGAGAGGAGTATAACCCTCGAGATTTTTGGTGATAAGGATAGCTTGATCCTTCCCATTGAATTTGCGTTTCTCAAAAAAAATGGCTTCCACAACGGGGACTTGACGAGCCTGAAATTTTTGGATATTTATATATTCTAAGTCAAAAGTTAATCGGCCTTTTAGCGGATTCAGTAAAGTTTTTTTGTAGTGGTTTTCCTGTCTTTTAACAAAGAACCTCTCGGTTTTTCCGTCAGTGTCTACATGATCATAAATATAAACACCACTCCAGCCACCGCGACGTTTGTTGGGTTCTTCAACTGCGGGTAGTTCCATGTTCCAAATACTATCGAAATCTGTAAATAAGTTTTTCAAAATAATCCTTGCTTTTGACTAATAAATATACTTACAATTAAGTGAAGATATTACAAATATCAGTGTCATGATTTTAGATATGTTTATGCCGCTCTGCAATGATTCCTACGGTGACGAAACCAGTAAGCAATACGAGTAGGAGATAGTTTTGCGGGATTCGCAAATAAAGTAAGGAAATGATTTTCGCGATAAAAATGGTGAGGAATCCAATGAGGAAGGCGTTGATTCCAATGAATCCACCTAGGCGTAGAAAAAAGGATTGTTTGCGGAGGGCTTTACTCACTTTACGCGATAATAAGTCCCCGTAGATAACTAATAATCCTGTGATTTGAGCAATCGTAATCGTGAGGATATACTCTTGAAGCCAGTTGTTGATATTATTCCAAAAATCTTGCATATCTTCTTTATTAAATGTTATTTTGCTGACAGTAATTCCAATTACAAAGCTATGAAATGTGTTAAGGTGTATAATAGAGCGGAATTTGTAAGAAATCTTGAGTTAAAGGCATAAACGTTTATGAAACCGTCAATTTTAGTCAAAGATAAGCTAAAAAAATTGATCTATCGTCACAGTACCCTGAAATGAAAAGCTCGCTTATGAAAAAACTTGATGCGTGGAAAAATACACATGCAGAACCTCTTTGGAGCTCGGGATTTAAAGAGAAAAAAAACCATTGATGCTAATATCAATGGCTTGAGAGATCATCTAGATGAAATTGTTATTTATTGACGAATTTTACGTCGTGAATTTCTATCTGTTGGGGGATTTTGATTGAACTTAGCGACATCCACTTTTTTTCCTTTCGTGTGACGAAGGCGGTTCCAGGGGCCACCCCACCATTCATTATCGGGGAGATCATTATCCCAAGCATCAAATTCGTCCTGTAGTTGTTGAGCGAGTTCAGGGTGCTGACGAATTACGTTTTTCTTTTCTGCAGGATCATCTTTAATATTAAATAGTGTGATCGTTAAAGGGCCATGGGAATCGTTCCATTGAAGTTTCCAGTCGCCTTTGCGAATAGCGTAATCAGTATCACGTCGCCAAAACAGAGTTTTGTGTGGTTCTTTGTCTCCTTTACTTCCTTGGATAAAGGGAAGGATATCGACGCCGTCGTAAGCAAAGCCTTTAAGTGGTTTTTTATCATTGCCACCAGCGGCTTTAACTAAAGTCGGTTGTAGATCTAAGGCAGATATGGGGTGGTCATAGTTTGATTGTGCTTTGATTTTCCCAGGCCACTTTATGCAAAAAGGCACACGAATACCGCCTTCATAAGTATCGCCTTTATAACCTCGAAAAATCCCAGTGGATGACATGGTGAATCCACCTCGATGACGAGTGGAGTCTTTTTTGACTCTATCAATGCCTTGTCCTTGGGGTGAGCCATTATCTGTTAGGAAGATGACGATGGTGTTATCATCAATGCCTTTTTCTTTAAGCTTATCCATGACTTTGCCAATGCCTTCATCCATGGCGTAGACCATAGAAGCAAATACGTGGTAGTTTTCGTCGTCGGAGAGATGTTTAGTTTTATCAAGAGCATGCTGAGTCGTTTGCCAAGGGTGATGAACGGCGTTGTAAGCTAGATAAAGGAAGAAAGGTTTTTCAGCATTGCGATCAATGAAGTTTACTGCTTCATGAGTGAAGAGATCGGTGAGGTAGTTTTTATCAACTACTTTTGCATCTTTATCTTTAAAAACATCCAGAAATTCGGCTTTGTTTGCGGGTTCCATTTCTTCGTTGCGAAATATTGGCCAGCGTGATTTATTTTTAGCAAATTCTTGTGTCCACTCAGTATAATCATGGGAACCATTGATGAAACCATAGAAGAAATCGTAGCCGCGTTGATTTGGGCGTAAACTTAAGTCAAAGCCCATGTGCCATTTGCCGATCATACCATTGGTATAACCTAGGGCTTTGAGTTCTTCCGAAATCATTGATTGACTGGTAGGTAAGCCCGCCAAGGGAAATTTCATTTTGTCTGGGAAGCCTGCACCATTGGGGTTCTCGCCACAGCCAAAGCGCTGTTGATAAACTCCAGTAAGCAAACCAGATCGTGAAGGACCACAAACAGAGGCACTGACATAAGCTTGAGAGAATTGGACTCCTTGCTCGGCAATGGAATCAATATGCGGCGTGAGTATGCGTTTATTGCCGTGGTAGCCAACATCATCATGACCCATGTCGTCGGCGACAATAAGTACGATATTGGGCTGCTTATTAGCCAGTAAAGAACTTGTTAAAAATACTAATAGCGAAAGAACTAGCTTCATCTGTTTAAACTCCTGTAGTTATTTAGTAGTCATACGCATACGGCAAAGGAAGAATGACAGCTTTGTCAAAAATAATGTGACCAGTGCAAAAAAAAGCTCCCATTAAGGGAGCTAGAGAAATCAATGCATCAAGAATTAGTCATTTTTGAAATCGTAACGAGTCGATTTATTAGCGTTAGTCAAATCACTACTACTAAATACAAAAGATGTAATTGAGCCACCAACATTAACAAAAGGAAAGGTATTATCTGTGCCGTGCCACTGGTCAGATATTGAGCTTTGATTATATACTTCCTTAGAGACAAATAAGCTCATGGTATTAGGACGTTTAACTTTTGAAAGTTTTAAGCCCTTGGTTCCACCAGTAGCATTTAAATCGAAATCGAAATCTCCACTCCCGTCGTCATAGGCAGAAGCACGATACGATTCGTCATCACTTGGGTTACTGGGACAAACGTTAACATTATCAAAAGAATTGCCAAGGTAGGTTGAAATCGGGTTACCTGAGGTTGCCACCCATTGATCACCTGTCTCAGATGGGAAATAATTTTTATTATCTTTGAGGTAGACACTTACTGCAGTAGATAATTGCTTGAGGTTACCTTTGCATTCAGTGAGTTCACCCTGGCGCATGCCTTTGATGACTGCAGGGACACCAATGCCGAATAAGATGATGATGACGGCGACAACAACAAGTAGTTCGGTCATTGTAAAGTGATTTTTTTTCATAAAGACTCCGTTTAATAATCAATTGAGTTTAACTCAATTTACTAAGAGATGCAAATTATAAAGTGCTTTGAGAAGATGACTAACTAGAAGCTTAGTACATTTTTGAGGTGTTAACTGGACGCGCTTTGTCAATATGACCTTTGATAACACGCTCCCTGAATTTATCTAATTCAGGTTTGAGAAAAGATTTCCATAGCTCAGTTTGTTCGAGCTTATCTTTACTTTGCCATTGCTCATAGAGTTCTTGGGGAGGGATGATGGGGTAGGCTTTACCATATTGACCACGTTCATCACTCAGAGTTAATAAAAACCAGAAGCGCATAAGCTTTTTGAATTTCTTACCTTTGCGTTGGTGATGAGTGAGTTCAATATTGTTGTAATAAATTACTCTTGGACGAATGAAGAAGCCAAGAAAGCCTTTCGGTGAGGCAACATCATGACCCGTCGTAATATTAATTTCATCTGCAGGTGGAGCAAAAGGGAAAATTAAAACGTGCTGTAAATCAACACGGGGTTGATCCATCCAGGTGACTTGAACTAAGGTTTGATCCTCAGTGGGTGCTTGAACAGTGGAGAAAACTGCAGGATTATACTTATTGATCACAATAGTGATAATGGGTGTAAGGGCAGAAATTGCGATGAGTGCAAAGATTAATTTTAAGCCTGTACCACGCTTATAAGCAGAAGAGGGGAGCGATTGCTCCCCTGCTTTATCTGTAAGATTGTCGCTCACTATAGAATCTAGTGTTTGGCCTCGGGGGCCTTTTCTTCAGATTTATCAACTTCAGGAACTTTCTCATCAGCCGTATCTGCTACAGGATGATCCGTAGCATGCTCAAGAGAATGACCGTGGATATCATAGCCAGTAGAAGCGGGTACAAAGTAGGGCTTATGAGGTATTTCAGTTAAGGACTTAAAGCGCTCAGGCATACCCTCTCGAAGATAAACCTTGTCATCACGAGTCAAAGTATCTGCCAAAGTAAAGAGGAAGAAAAGTGATAAGAAGAAAATACCAGACATGAAAACCGCTCTATTGAGGGGCTTGTCGTAGTGTAAATGCATGAAGAATCCGCAAACTAGTGCTGCTTTGGTAAAAGCAATTGCCAAGGCAATGATAATCGCAATAGTCGGTGTGATTTGCATCTTGGTAAAATGGTAGATTACTTCCGGCATGAACTTTGCCGTCCATATTGTGAGTGCAGTAAGTCCAAATAGTGCAGAACCTACAGCTACGTACATAATCATAGGAAGTACGTGAGGCTTGTGGTCACTTTCAGGTCCGTGATGGTCGCTCATGATTCGTATCCTTATTTAGTGAGGTAAAGTAATGGGAAGAGGAAGATCCAGATAAGGTCGACTAAATGCCAGTAGAGGCCAACCATTTCAACTGGAGTGTAGTAAGCTTCGTAGAATTCACCTTTAGCGGTTCTCCAGGAAACCCAAAGAATAGCAATGAGGCCGAGAATAACGTGAAGGACGTGAGTCGCTGTGGCCATGAAGTAAATACTAAAGTAAAGATGCTCATTACTCATGTGATCTCCCATAAAGGAGAAAAATCCACCAGGGAAAATCCCGAGTTCAAACTTATGATGGTATTCAAAGTATTTAACGACTAAGAAACCCATGCCACATAAAACGGTGATGAGCATTAGTGCCAAGGCTCTACCTTTTTTATTGAGTTGAACATCTCTGATGGCAACAGCCATTGTAACAGAAGACGTAATTAGAATAACTGTATTAACGGCACCCATTTTCCAGTCGAGCTTTTCAGCACCACTTTCAAAAGTTTCTGGGTACCAAGTACGGAACACTACATAGGCAACAAAAATACCGCCAAAGAGCATAAATTCCGTGAGAAGAAATAACCACATGCCTAGTTTGCATGAGTCGAATTCCTGATCCGCGTTAGAAAAGTGATGCGAAACGAAACGCGGGATAAATTTACTTGTATCTACTTTAGAGCTCATCTTATAGTCCTTTATTAATCGTACTCGTAGGGAGCTTTTTTCATTACGGGAACATCCTCAGAGAAGTTTTCAAGGATAGGTGGAGACTGAGTTTCCCAGTCCATTGTAGTAGCGCCCCAAGGATTGTTTGGAGCCTTACGATCACTGAAGAGTGAAGCGAGAAGATTACTGAAAAGTATAAGTACACCGAAACCTAGGATAAAAGCACCAATAGAACTAAAGCCGTGCATTTGGCTCCAGAGTTCATTGCTTGAATCATAAGTGAAGTAACGACGTGGCATGCCCGTGTAACCGAGGAAGAATTGAGAGAAGAAAGTTACGTTGAAGCCAATGAAAACAATAAGGCAAGCAATCTTAGCTACAGTTTCGTTATACATTTTCCCAACCATTTTTGGCCAGTAAAAGTGAAGGCCAGCGAAGAAGGCAATTACCGTACCACCAAACATTACGTAGTGGAAGTGAGCTACAACATAATAAGTATCGTGAAGAACGATATCAGTAGAAAGTGTAGCAAGTGGTAACCCTGTTAATCCACCAATGGTGAAGAGGAAAAGGAATGAAAGCGCATAACACATAGGAGCTTCGAAAGTAATGGAAGCTCTATGGAGAGTGGCAACCCAGTTAAATACTTTAATCGCGGAAGGAATCGCTACGAGGAAAGTTAAGAAAGAGAAAACTAAACCAGCGTATACTGATTGACCTGAAAGGAACATGTGGTGACCCCATACTAAGAATGAGATAACCGCAATCGCGATAGATGAGTTAGCAATAGCTTTATAACCAAAGATAACTTTGCGTGAGAAGCAGGAGATGACTTCTGAGATGATACCCATGCCAGGAAGGATCATGATATATACAGCAGGGTGAGAGTAGAACCAAAAGAAATGCTGGAAGAGTACGGGGTCACCACCAAGTGCAGGATCAAAAATACCAACTTGGAGAGTTCTTTCTGCAATGAGAAGCATTAGTGTGATACCAAGAACTGGAGTAGCAAGAACCTGTAAGATGGAAGTCGCATAGAGGGCCCATAGGAGAAGTGGCATTTTGTACCAGCTCATTCCTGGAGCACGCAACTTGTGAATCGTTACAATAAAGTTAATACCTGTGAAGATTGAGGAGAAACCTAAAACAAAGGCAGCAAAGGTCATGGTGATTACTGCGCCCGCCGTTTCTTTCGAATAGGGCAGATAGAAAGTCCATCCAGTTGTAAGTGGAGTTTCGCCACCAACAATACCGTAGAGCGCAATAGATGCCCCGATTACATAAAGATAGAAACTCGCAAGATTCATTCTCGGGAAGGCTACATCCTTAGCGCCTACCATGAGTGGAAGGATAAAGTTACCAATAGCGGCAGGAATAGCAGGGATAATGAATAAGAATACCATGATTACACCATGCAGAGTGAACCACATGTTGTAAGTGTCTTTGTATTCAGGAGTCATTGGCAACATGCCACCTGGGGTAGCGAGTTGTGCACGAATCATAAGGGCGAAAGCACCGCCAGCAAAAAGTGCTACGCAAGATGCTACGAGGTACATAATGCCGATACGTTTGTGATCTAGGGTATAAGCCCAAGACATAAAGCCTTTTTTACAGTTGTAAAAATTGACGTCGTTTTGTTGTGTAGTTGTACTCATTATAGACTCCTATTTCTCAGCTTCTTCAGAAGGTTCTGAAGGCTTGTCTGATAATGTTTTAATAAATTCGATGAGATTTTTGATGTCTCTATCTTTGAAAGTGCCTTGAGCAGGCATCGCGGCGTAACCCTGAACGATCTTTTTAGCAGGATCATTTATAGCTTCCGATATGTACTGATGGTCTGCCATGGCTTTTGAACCATCTGTAAAAGTACGTTCCTTGCCCCAGAGACCATACCAGTTAGGACCAATGCCTTTCGGAGCATTTGGCTTAACGGCATGACAAGCCATACAATTTTTGGCCCAGAAACGTTCACCTTGTTCAGCAGGAGTTCCGCCCTCAATAGGAGTGATAGCTTCTTTGAATTTGGCATACTCTTCTTTTGAGACGACGTTCATCCAGCCGATCATGAAAGCGTGATCAGTACCACACATCTCATTACAAGTATAGTAATAAACACCTTCTTTAATGGGAGTAAACATAAATTCACGTTTTTGGCCAGGAACCGCATCGCGCTTGACGCGCATTGCAGGGATAGCGAATGAGTGAAGAACATCTTTTGAAGTGACTACCAAACGGATAGGCGTATCAACAGGTACGGTTAATATCTTAGGGCTGATAAAAGGCAAACCATCTTTTGTGAAATTTTCGGCGTTTTTGCTGTAGTAACTAAGATTATTCACTTTTGGGTCGTTCTCAAGTTTTACAATGAGCTCATTAAGCTTAGTAAGGTTCTTGGACTCTACATCTGTTAAAGCATCCTTCTTTTGCAAATTTTTACGTTCAGCTTTAGCAATTTTGAGAGGACTTAGTGCTACTGAAGATATAGACGATACAGAACCGCCGTTATCAAATTCAAACTTCCAGTTCCACATGCTACCAGTAACATAGATATCCTCTGATTGTGCGTAGGGAGCTGGCTGCATAACATTGATGAAAGTTTTATAGCCACGTACGAAAAATACTAAAATAATAGCGAGTGGAATCACAGACCAAGCAATCTCTAGAAGGAGGTTGTGTGTAATGTGTGGGGTCTTTTCGTTTTCGCTGCGTCGACGATAGCGGATCATGAAGTAAAGCATCAATCCGATGATGAGGACGAAAAAGACAACTGATAGCCAGTTGATCAGTGATCCGACACTATCCACTTCCTTTGCGTGAGCAGAGGCTGCTTCAGAGTATCTGAATATATTATCTAATTTCATAGTTTTTCCGTTTGTGTATTTTTCTTAAAAAATTCTGATTTCCATAGTACACCCAAGAAGGTGACTAAAATGATGAGCGTTAATAATCCACCAAGACTCATAACTCGCATGGCGTTTCTAACATATTTTCCCCGTTCTTTATCATACTGAAAGCAAAAAACAAGTACTCGCTCAGCAAAAGAACCAATTTTGCCTTCGCCAGCTTCTGTAATTGCAAACTTATAATCACGAGCAGGAAAAGAAATCCCATATAGGTAACGAGAGATTTTTCCATCTTCAGTTAAGATATGACTAACTGAAGGGTGGGAGTAATCTCCTTGTTCAGGGTTTTCTTTACTAGGAACCCATTTATATCTAAAACCCAAAGTATTGGTGATCTCATCTGCAACTTCTCTCGTAGTTGTGAGGAAGTGGATGCCATCACCCTTCATATCAAATTGCTTAAGGTAGTTTTCTTTACTAGCTTTTGCTAAGAGATGATTTTCTTTGGGTTCAAAAGAAATATTGAGCATTTCAAAGTGTTCACCTGGTTTCCATTCTAGTTCATTAAGAACCATGAAAGTGCCATTCATTAAAGCATTGCAGGTTCCACCGCAGGAGTAATAAACCATGTTGATCACTACGGGGCGGCCTTTTTTGAAGTATGACTTCAATGCTACTTTTTCACCTTCTTCATTAGTGATAATGAGGTCGAGGTTTAAGTGGGCACCAAAGTTTTCTTCCACATTGACTCCCTTAAGTGACTCAGGATCTTTATCAACGTTTGTTGATACGCCAACCTGAGGACCATTAATTTCGGCACTAATACTGAGTGCAAAAAGACTAAGGAAAAGGATGTAGAAGAATTTCTTCATTACTTAGTTTTACCTTGTTCTGCGAGAACTTTGTTGATGATCGCCTTTTTTGGGGCATTCGCATCACGCATTTCGTTTAACTCAGTTGTAGGTGCGAGCTCTCTTACGCTACGATTCTTTTCAGCCATCATGCTCTCGTAAGAACGAAGACCGATGATTGATACTGCGAGTAAAGCAGCTGTAGCGATAAGAATGACGTAGACGGCATTAATAGCCGGTTCATCTACTTCATTTTTAAGTGGGTATTTGCTTTCGTGACTCATAATGACCCCTATAGATTAACAAAGTTTAGTGATTCTTTGAGGCGTGGATCGCGAATAGGAATCAAGTTCTGGTTCTTAAGATTGATGAGGAACGCGGCAACGTAAAGACCCGCCATACCAAGTAAAATCAGCGCATCAGCAATGCTGGGACTGAAAGGTGTGGTGATAGGGAATGTTACGGTCGGCATAACTTGCCAGTAGAGATAAACAAATTCAGCTAGGATCAACCATACAGCGAAGAAAGTACAGATGTTCCTATTGCGCTTCATGTGACGTGACATGAAAAAAGCAAAAGGAATGAGGAAGTGACCAAAAACCACTGCATAAGTAACCGGTAACCAGCCTTCTTTGAAACGGTTGAGGAACCATATAGTTTCTTCTGGAAGATCTGCATACCAGATGATCAAAAATTGTGAAAGTGATGTGTAGGTCCAGAAAATCATGAAAGCCCACATAAGTTTACCCAGATCATGGTAGTGTTCTTGGTCAACAGCACCTTGAAGGTAGCCTTTAGCCTGAAGAACACGTATAGCGATAACAGTAGCGGCATGCGTAGTCATGATTGCCCCAGAAAAGTAAATAACACCGTAGATGGTAGAGAACCATGCGTAGTCTAAGCTCATCATCCAGTCAAAAGAAGCAAATGTGAGGGAAAGGCCGAAAAGCATTAAACCAGGAGCAGACATTTTGCCCATGAGGATAGTAGTTTGTGGATTGCCATCAGCATCTTGGCCGGTAGATTTTTTGAACATGAAGAATGCTAAGGCAATCCAAATGGCAAAATAAACACATGCACGCTTTGTGAAAGCACTCACATTTAAGTAGGAATGTTTAACATGTAAAGAATGTTCGAGGTGAGCGCGGTGACGGCCGTGAGCTAGGTCAAAACGACCGCCTACAGCATGATCATCATGGGCATGAGCATCATGAGTACTATGAGCTTCCTCTTCTTCTTCGCCTTCTACATGAATTGCTTCTGCCGCATCTTGAGATTCAGCAATTGTAGCAGCTCTCTTAACACGATTCTTTGCAGGATGTCCGCCCATAGCAGGTTTTGCGGGCGCAACTTCTCTAACTTCGCTATGGTCATCAATAGCTTTTTCAGAGTGGCCGTGGTCACTATGACTTTCTTCAGCGTGATCGCCGTGAGCATCAGTAAAGTGATAAGTATCAAGCATGAGCTCTTTTTTAAGAGTTTCAGCATCGCGATGGTCGCCCCAAGAGTAGATTTGGTCAGCGAAGATAAGAATAGGAATGAAGAGGAGGGCCATGAGCCAAATATTCTTCATGAAACCTTCTTGAACACGGCGAACCGTTACTGACCAGCCTGCGCGAGTGATATGGTTAATCATAGTGAAGCCAAGTGCACCCAAAGTAATAGCTAAGAAAAGCATGAAGCTAGTAAGGTAAGAATGCATGAACTGAGCTTTGTTCGGCTGCGTGAAGCAGGCTATTGCGATAAGCGCAAAACCAGAAACAGCAAAGATAGCAATAGCTTTGTTCCATTTAGCACCAGGAGCAACTACTGTTTTTTCGTCAAAGTTTTTACCGTGACCCATTATTTGGCCTCTTTGGAACTTAATGATTTATATTCTTCAGTTGCGGCTGCTTTTTGAAGAACACGAACGTATTCAACAATCGCCCAGCGATCTGATAGATTAGGAATTTGTACTGCATAAGGGAGCATGATTTTACTTCGGCTACCGTGTTTGATAGAGGAGTAAATAAGTCCATCTGGCATATTCACGTAATCAGCAAGGAGTAAGTTAGCCACGCCAAGGAAACCACGTTTCGCTACCATGCCAACGCCATCACCAGTAGAACCGTGACAAGGCGTACAGTAGATATCGTAACGTTGCTGACCGCGTTGTAAGTATTCTGCGTAAGATTTTGTCCAGCCAAGGCTTTTGAAATCAGGAGCAGTTTTTACAAATTCGCCACTGTCTGTTTTACCATCGCGAAGTTCAGGATCTTGTACGAGCTTGCCGTCTTTGCCATAAGGAACAGTTTCTTCTACAATTGGACGCATTGTACGACCATCTTCAAAGAAAGGACTTTCTGAAAGAGCACGGTATTTTTCTTGCGTATCCATATTTGGATTTGGATGAATCGGTGGCTTTGCTGATTCCGCACCTGGTTTACAGGAAGCGAAAAATAAAGCACCGAGACTTAAGCTAATAGTTAATGGCTTAATCATTGATGACAGTGACATCTTTGCCTCCGATTTTCTCTAAAAATTCAGTCGTTTTTTGAGTGTTATACTTAGGGTCATCAACACTGACTACAACAAAGAAACCATCATCAGTTACTTTTTTGAAAGCTTCGTGTTTGAAAACTGGGTTATAAAGTTTGGGTAATCCGTTAATGCCGATCATGCCAAATACTGCTCCGAAAGCAGAGAAGAGGATAGAGAGCTCAAACATAACTGGTATGAAGGCAACGAGACTGCCAACACCATTGGGTTTACCACCGATGATCATTGGGTAGAGATCAGCATTTGTGATAATCTGTAAGCCAGTTGCAGTCGCTAAACCAGTTAAACCACAGACGAGGATTAACCAAGGAAGTTTAGTGGGCTTGAGTCCCATAGCATCATCCATGCCATGAATAGGGAAAGGTGTATAACATTCGAATTTTTTGAAACCTTCATCACGAAGCTTTTCAGCTGCGTGGAAGATGTCTTTGGAGCTCGTGAATTCTGTAATCAAGCCCCATTCTTTTTCTTGAGTAGACATTAGTGGTGGTCTCCGTGATGTGGATCAGCTTCCGGGATACAATTCTTAACCTCAGAGATGGCAACAATTGGTAAGAAGCGGAGGAACAATAAGAGTAAAGTGAAGAATAAACCGAAGCTACCGACAAAAGTACTGATGTCCCAGATTGTAGGTGCGTAGTAATCCCAGCTTGATGGTAAGAAGTCATTACTAAGAGTCATGGTAATCACGAAACGTTCGAACCACATACCAATATTAACAAAGATTGAGATGACGAACATGAAAATAACATTTGTACGGCACCACTTGAACCAGAAGAACTGCGGTGAAATAACGTTACAGCCAATCATGATAAAGTAGGCCCAGCCATATTGACCGAAAGCACGGTTGATGAATGCATATGATTCGTATTCTACGCCTGAGTACCAAGCAATGAAGAATTCGATGGCGTATGCATAACCAACAAGCGTACCCGTAAGAAGAATGATTTTACACATGTTCTCAAGGTGGCGAATGGTGATGATGTTTTCGAGCTTATAGATATGTCGTACAACAGTCATAAGTGTAATAACCATGGCAAAACCGGAGAATACTGCGCCCGCTACAAAGTAAGGAGGGAAGATCGTCGTGTGCCAGCCAGGAAGATTTGAGACTGTAAAGTCAAATGATACGATTGTGTGTACAGAAAGTACAAGTGGAGTTGCGAGTGCCGCAAGAATTGCATAAGCTTTTTCATAACGCTGCCAATGCTTATTAGCACCTGTCCAACCTAGTGCTAAAACGCCGTAAGCGATTTTACGATACTTAGTTTTAGCGCGGTCACGCATTGTCGCTACATCTGGAATAAGTCCTACGTACCAGAAGAGGAGTGATACTGTCGCATAAGTTGATACAGCAAATACATCCCAAAGTAAGGGTGAGTGGAAGTTAGGCCACAGAGTCATTTGGTTGGGAACTGGAAAGAGCCAGTAAGCACACCAAACACGACCAATGTGAATGCCAGGAAAAACCCCCGCACAAGCGACGGCCATTAAGGTCATGGCTTCTGCGAATCGGTTCACCCCCGTTCTCCAATCTTGACGGAGAAGGAAAAGAATTGCGGAAATAAGTGTACCCGCATGGCCAATGCCAACCCAGAATACAAAGTTTACAATTGCCCAGCCCCAGTATGTTGGGTTATTGAGTCCCCAAATACCAGTGCCTTCCCAGATGAGATAAATGATAGCGGTTTTGAGTAAGCCAAGGCAACTGAGTGATGCGAGTAGGCATAGGAACCAAATTTTTGGCGTTTTACGCTCAGAGATATCACAAACTGCATGTGATACATCTTTGAAATCCATGCCACCCTGAACGAGTGGAGTTCTTTGGGCAGGATTATCAGCGTTAGGATTTAGAGTCATATCAATCATAATTAAACCTGATTATCCTAGTTCAGAATTTCTATTTTTAAGTCTACCGAGGAAGCTCGTACGAGGACGTGCATTAAGCTCGGGGAGGAGAACGTAGTTTCTTGTCTCATTCTGCATTTTGGATACTTTTGATTTTGGATCATTTTGATCACCAAAAGTAATTGCATCAGTAGGGCAAGATTGCGCACAAGCGGCCGTGAATGAATCAGTTTCAAGTCTGCCACCGAGTTCAACTTTAGCATCAATTTTTGCTTCGTTGATACGTTGAACACAGTAAGTACATTTTTCCATTACACCGCGTGAACGAACTGTCACGTTAGGGTTATGAACCATTTTCTGTACTTCATAGCGCTTGTCTTTGAAATTTTCTTGGTATTGGAAGAAATTGAAACGTCTTACTTTGTATGGACAGTTATTACCGCAGTAACGAGTGCCAATACAACGGTTATAAGCCATGTCGTTCAAGCCTTCCTCATTGTGGACAGTAGCAGCTACTGGGCAAACGAGTTCGCAAGGAGCTTTTTCGCAATGCATACAAGGAATTGGTTGATGGTAAGCACCCTCAACCTGTAAATCTTTGTCATCGTAATCACTTCTGAGTTGATCAGGCATAAATGCGCCTTTTGCAGTGTCATAGCCACTGAAAAAGTAACGGTCCATACGGATCCAATGCATCTCACGACCTTTAAGGACGCGTTCTTTACCGACAACTGAAATATTATTTTCAGCTTGGCATGAAATTGTACAAGTACCGCAACCATTACAAGCATTGAGGTCGACGACCATGGCCCATTGATAAGAGCCTTCTTTGTTCCATTCTGGGCGGTCAGGAATAATTGATTCGCCGTTAGGATCAAATTGGTTATCAAAGATAGCAATGTTCTTTTTGAAATCGGTGATGTTATCATCTTTAACTAAATCACGACCTTCCATTGCCCAGTGATCCTGAGTGGAAGCTAATTCGTAAGTGCCAGAAGCTTTTGTGATGTCAGCTTTTGTCCAAGTAAGAGAATTGGCATTTCTTAGTTTATAAGCATTGAAGCCAGCGCCAGTTCCTACAGGTCCAGTAGTGGTTCTACCGTAGCCAAGGCTAACAACTGCAGTTTTATCAGCAATACCAGGAACAATCCAAGCTGGGATTTTTTCGCCATTAACGTTGAGGTAATCACCGTTTTGTACGCCGAGGTCATTGGCAGTTTTGAAACTGAGTAGTGCCGCGTTATCCCAAGTGAGTTTAGTGATCGGGTCAGGGAATTCCTGCATCCAGCCATTGTTATTGTAGCTACCATCAAGAAGGCTGTAATCAGCTTTAAAAACTAATTCAAAACCACTTTTGTATACTTCGACAGCTTCTAAGTTGGCAATTGCTTTAGAGGCATCCAGTGAAACACTTGTTGTCTTGTAGGCGGTATTAGGAAGTAGGCTACCGTGTACAGCTTTTTCCCATGCATCTCCTTCGAGTGAGTAAGTGGCCTTGACTAATTCAATACCTTTTTGCTTTTTACTCTGAATGAGTTGAGCAAGAAGTTCAGCATCACTTACGGCGCCAAAAAGAGGAGCAATGAGTGGCTGAATAATGTTGTCAGAGCCGTTAGCTGAGCGTGTGTCACCCCAGTATTCTAGGAAGTGAGCTTTTGGAATAGCTACTTTAGAAGCAATAGACGTTTCGTTAAAGTGAGACGTTAAATGAAGCGTATTAATTGTCGCTATTTTTTCAGCAAATTTAAGGTCAGCAGGTGCATCGTAAGCTGGGTTGCCACCGAGGATGAGAAGGTCTTTGATCTTGCCTTCGGTAATAATTGTGCTGAGTTCTTCAAGTGATTTGTCACTTACTTTAGCTGCGCGCTCTGTAAATGTTAGAGTTTTACCATTATTGCCAAGGGCATCATTGAGTAGGAAGCCTAAAATCTGGACGGCAACACTTTGATCATCGCCAACTAGAATGACTGAGTTTTTGCCAGCTTTTTTAAGGGCGGCTAAATCACTTGCAATAGAGGAGATAAATTCAGCGGAAGTTTTTGTAGTTGTCAATGCGTCTTTCGCAAAGTCATACTTGCTTTCAAAGCCTTCGATGAAGTTTCTTACAGCCGCTTCGAGTTTGATATGCTTACTGAGTTCTTTACTCAATGCAATCATGAATTCAAATGTCGCACTTTCAGCTAAGCGGTAACGGTGATCAGAGTTTGATCCAGTTACAGAGAAGTTTGCTTCGATTGAGTAGAGACGGTTGATTGAGCTTTTTGCTAAGGCATCTTGATCGCCTTTAGCGACTTCAACACGGCGTGCATCAGCAAATTCTTTTGAGAGTCTGAGTGAATCACGGCCAGTCATCATGAAGTCCGCGTTAACGGCAACAATGGCTTCAGCGTTTACTAAGCTGTAGTTAGCTTGTAAGTCATTCGCTTTTTTGCCTGTGAGAACTTTAAGTGCGTGAGTCGCGTTATTTTCATTGAGAACTTCCCAAGTGAAAAATTGTGCTGCAGAGTATTTTTTACTTAGGGCATCACGAACGTCTTCTTCACTTTTAGAAGTAACTGCAGGGGAGAGGATGGCAATGCTTTCGCCTTTGCTAAGTTTAGCGTCAAGTTTAGCGAGTTCTTCGCCAAGTTTCGTCCAGCTATCCTTGATATGCTTTCTGTAGAGAGGAGTCATGCCCTGTTCTTCGTCAGCACCGTTAAGGACTTTGCCATTCTCTACATACTTTACGTATTGGAGGCGGAATGGGTCATAAAGGCTGAGCAGGTCTGCTTGAGCATGCTTATCTGTTTTTTCGCCGTTCGCAGGGTGCCCTGGAAGACCGTCGATTTTAGTAGGGCGACCTTCATGGCTTTTAGCAAGTATACCTAAAGATCCGCTTGTACGCGGGATAGCAGTGGCATAGAATCTTGCTTTACCAGGGATTAAACCCTCGGGAGCGCTTGCGTAAGGAAGGATTTTTTCTTCGGGTCTTCTGCAGCTAGTAAGTCCACCAGCACCAGCAAGAGTCATACTTGCGGCCATGATTTTCATAAAGCCACGACGACTGAAGGATCCTAGCTCGGATGCACCTTCTGGAAATTCTCTTTCCAAATGTTCTTTGAATTCTGGGCTCTCGGCGAGTTCATCTAAACTGCGCCAGTAATGTTTTCCTCGATTGGAGTCTATCTGTGACATGCGCTGCATCCCATAATTGGAGGGTTGAGGTTTTTCGTTTCTTTGATTTTTTTCAGCTCATCTTCTTTGTTGAGGCCAGAGTCATCCCATGTCCACGCTAAATCGGTAATTCTTACGCTATCTGGACGGATGTGTTTTTCATGGTCTTTATGGCAATCTAAGCACCATCCCATGCTGAGCGAATTAACTTGTTTTACCACTTCCATTTGATCGATACGACCATGGCATTCTACGCAGCTTACACCAGCGCGAATATGCACTGAGTGATCGAAGTAAGCATATTCAGGAAGTTTGTGAATTTTGATCCACGGAATAGCAGCACCCTTATGTGGGTTCTCTATTTCTTCATTAATTACTGTGGCGCCTTTCTTGTCAAATTTGTGATCAATCACATGTTTCTTAATGATTGTATCTTTTTGGATGTTTGCAAGTATTTGAAGTTTAGGGCTATCAGTTTTGACTTTACTGTGGCAATTCCAGCAAATGTCTGAATGAGGAACTGATGCGTGAGGGGATTTCTCTACGTTAATATGGCAGTAACGACAGTCTAGACCCATTTCACCTGCGTGAAGTTTATGTGAGAAGGGGATCGGTTGTTCTGGACGGTAACCTACAGTGAGATTTTTGTCCGTGAAGTAAAAGTTAACTATGAGTGCAATAGTGACAATCGTAAAACCAGCTGTTAAAAAAATAACAGGTTTGATCTTGTCGATGCCCTTAGGGAATATGGTCTTCAATGGGTAATTCCTTACGCTATTTGTATGATTTGAAAAATTTGACGGCTAATCTAAAAGAAGTCTTTTTTTTGTCAATGCTATTTTAATGTTATTATTAAGGCTCATAGGATTTAGCTTTGCTAAGAACAGTGTTTAAAATGAACGCTTGACGAAGTGTTTTTCTATTTTTGTAATTGAGACTATGTCTCTTTTTGTTTCTTGTTTTCGTAAGTCCTTCTGCTTGAAATGTTTGTGAGCTATAATTATGAACAGTTCTGTATGGGTCGGGACTTTCTTTGATCTTGTGAGTGAAAGTTGTTAGCTGAGAGCTATAATTTTCATCGTTAATATTTTTTTTGATATTTTCAGTTTTTGGAACAGTTGTGAGGGTTTTATTTTTGAGTTTGAGTTCTTTTGGAGGTGGTGGAGGCTTTACTTCTGGTGTTTTCTCCACTTCCTCAAGCCACTCAGAAAGGTCGGTAGCTTGGCCTTGCTCGCCGTTTTTGTTTTGCGTTATTTTGTTATAGACAAAGCTTATAACTGCAAAAATAATAAGACCAACAATGCCATCCATGATTTACTCGCCGCTATCGTCGTCTTTTGCGATCATTTCTCGCATTGTGGTGTCGGCCTTGAGGTTTTCGAGGCGGTAGTAGTCAAGGATACCGAGATTACCATCACGCATAGCTGCGGACATCGCAACTGGAACTTGAGCTTCAGCGTCAACAACTTTCGCTTGCATCTCTTGAACTTTCGCAATCATCTCTTGCTCGAGTGCTACAGCTGCGGCACGGCGCATTTCCGCTTGTGCTTGAGCCACGCGTTTATCGGCTTCGGCCTGATCTGCTTGGAGTCTGGCACCAATATTTTCACCAACGTCGATGTCGGCAATATCAATGGAGAGAATTTCAAAGGCAGTTCCGCTGTCGAGGCCTTTGCTCAATACAGTTTTGGAAATTGAGTCAGGGTTCTCTAAAACTAATTTGTGTGTTATCGCAGAACCAATAGTAGTTACGATACCTTCACCAACACGTGCAATGATGGTGTCTTCGACAGCACCACCAATAAGTTTTTCGATACTAGCTTTCACAGTGACTCGTGCTTTAACGCGTAATTGGATACCGTCTTTGGCAACAGCGTCAATGGTTAAGCGTCCAAAAGCAGGATCTGGACAGTCAATTACTTTGGGCATTACTGACATTTTAACAGCTTCAAAAACATCGCGTCCTGCGAGGTCAATAGCACAGGCTTTTTTGAAGTCGATCTTAATTCCTGCGTTGTTTGCTGCAATAAGTGCATTGACAACATTGATAACATCGCCGCCTGATAAGTAGTGAGTTTCGAGATTATCTACACTTACGCCTTCGAGTTGGGCACGGCAAGATTGTATATAGGCGAGCGTTAAGAGTTTTGGGTTGATACTTTTTAATCTCATCATAACCAGGTTGAGTGGACTTATATAAGCTCCGGAAGACCATGCTTGAATGTAGAGGTTGAAAAATGAAAAGAGAAAAAAAGCAAGAACGAGTAGGACGAGTAAAGCAATTACTGAAATAGCGACTGTAACAGTGTTACTCGCGGCGAAAAATGTAAAAATGTTCATTGGCACTCCTGTGAATTATATCTGCTTATTATATATAGTTAATAAGAAAGCATCTAGGACAAAAATCAGTTCTTCGAATAAAATTCATTAGTTTTTATCATCAATTAATATCTAGAAACAGAAAAGCACCACTTTGTTTAAAGTGATGCTTATCTATGGAAATCTATCTGATTTTATTTAGCGTTGGTCAAAAAGAGGATGACATCGCCATCTTGCACTAAGTATTCTTTGCCTTCAACACGGACTTTGCCGGCTTCTTTTGCGCCTTGGCGTCCACCGTGTTCAATAACGTCTTCAAAAGCAATGACTTCAGCACGAATAAAACCTTTCTCGAAATCACTATGGATTACGGCAGCAGCGAGTGGAGCTGGGCAATCTTGTGGGATTGTCCATGCACGAACTTCGATCTCCCCTGCAGTTAAATAAGTACTTAAGCCGAGAGTCTCATAGCTCTTTTTAATAAGGCGATCGAGACCGGATTGTTCGAGTCCGACATCGGCGAGGAATTCAGCGGCTTCTTCTTTGTCGAGCTGAGCAATTTCTTGCTCAATTTGAGCACAGATGGTGACAACACCAGCATTTTCTTTGGCAGCGAAATCACGAACTTGTTGAACGTACTCATTATTCATTTCAGGCAGGTCGTCTTCAGAGACATTACAGCAGTAAATCATATCTTTTACAGTAATGAACATGTAGTGCTTGATCAGAGCTTTTTCTTCTTCGTTCAAATCTACCGAACGAATTGCTTGGCCTTCGTTGAGCGCAGGAAGAACTTTTTGGAGGACTTCAATTGTTTTTACCGCTTCTTTATCACCACTGCGAACTTTTTTGCCTAGGCGTTCGATATTGCGATTCACTTTCTCTAAATCAGCAAGAGCAAGCTCAAGGTTGATAGTTTCGATATCGGAAAGAGGATCAACTTTGCCGTCGACATGGACAACATCATCATTGTCAAAACAGCGAACAACCTGCACGATGGCATCAGTATGCTGGATATTTTCAAGGAATTGATTGCCGCGTCCTTCACCTGAAGAGGCTCCGCGAACGAGCCCCGCAATATCAACAAACTCAATTGTTGCATACTGGACTTTATTGGGTTTTACGATGATAGATAGTTGTTCCACACGCGTATCGGGAACGGGTACAATGCCCACATTGGGTTCAATCGTACAAAAAGGGTAATTTGCGGCTTCAGCACCCGCGCGGGTGATGGCGTTAAAAAGAGTTGATTTGCCGACGTTTGGTAGGCCGACAATACCACATGCTAAACTAGACATAGCGAGTTTCCTAAAATTAAATTCTAAAATGTTCTCCCTCTTAGTACTTTAAGAAAGTTTTTTTGCAATATGGAGAGGGCTTAGTACTAACGGATTTAATCGCTTCCATCAAGAATGATTTTAAACTAGGATCTTAATCTATGAGTCTGTATCAACTAGAATTAAAATAATTTAGAGTTTTCTAAAAGGAGTTTTTGCGATCATTAATATTTTTTGAAAACTCAATCGAAGTGAAGATCGAGACTCTTGAGTAAGGCCTGAACTTCTTCAAGTTTTTTGGTGACCATGATTTGTGAGCGGAAGGAATTGGCGCCAGGGAAGCCTTGAGCATAGATTTTGAAGAATCTACGAAGAGTAAGGAAGTTTTTGTCCTGTCCCCAATAAGCGCTATAGAGTGAAGCATGTCGCCATAGTAGGGCAATTTTTTCTTCTGGCTCAGGTATATTATCTCCTAAGAGATCCGTGTTGAAAATCCAGGGATTATGAAAAACTCCGCGGCCAATCATGGCGCCGTCAAGCTTGTGTTCTTCGCAAAGTTGATGAGCTTGCTCAATGGAGCGCACGTCGCCATTGCCCCAAAAGGGAATGTCTGGATTGATTTGGTCACGAACGCGAGCACCTTTTGCGATTTCTTCCCAGCTAGCTTGCCCTTCGGATTGCTGTTTTTGCGTACGCCCGTGCAGGGTGATGGCAGCGGGTTCAACTTCTAAGAGATGAGAGATCCATTCTTCTGTCTTATGTTCACTAATACCCGTTCGTGTTTTTACACTGACGGGCAGTTTCGTGGCGCTCTTAGCCGCCAGGACTAAGTCTTTAGCGATGTCAGGAGTATTGATCAAGGCTGAACAACCACCTTGTTTAACGATTTTGGGTACGGGACAGCCCATGTTGATGTCAACGCCGTCAAAGATATCGGGGTCAATATGTTTTGAAATAGCTTCGGCAAATTTCTCGGGATTCTTGCCCCAGACTTGAGCCACTATTTTAACGTTTTTTTCTTTGAGTAATTTTTTTTCAACATCAGAAATAATGAGGCGGTGAACAACTTTGTCATGTCCAATGGGGTGGCAGAGGCCATCGGTGGAAATAAATTCGGAAAAAACGACTTGGAGGTTTTTTGGCTGAGCGACTTCTAAAAGGATTTGTCGAAAAATCGTATCTGTCACATCTTCCATGGGTGCTAGGGAGATTCCGGGCTTCTTGATGTCTTGCCAAAAATTATTCATGTTTTAGTCCTTTAAAAATATGGCGGCAATATGGCACATTTTTTAATTTAGGCCAATCAAAAAATAAGAGTTTAAAAAGAGTAGCTCTTTGACGTTTAGTTTTTGTATTGCTTGAGTACATTGATAACTATGAATAAAAATGAATTACTTAAAATTATTATTGAGCGTTTACAGGCAGATTATAGCGAATCGGTGAACGCGATTAATGAGACTGCTGAGATTGCTACTCATGAAGAGAATATTGCCAAGAGTAAGTACGACACCAAATCTATTGAAGCATCGTACTTAGTTGAGGGACAATTGCGCCGTAATGCCGAACTTGAAGAAGAGATTACTTCTTATCAGGCGATGCGCATTAAAACTTTTGATCAGAACTCAAGGGTGTTACTTTCTGCCTTGATTAAAGTCGAAGATGAAGATGGCAAAATCATTCAATTCTTCATGGGACCACAGGCGGGAGGTATGATCATTGATAGCGTGCAACTTATTACTCCCCGTTCGCCGTTGGGGCAAGAGTTACTTGGCAAGTATGTCGGAGACGAAGTTTGCGTGAGTTTGGATAATGAACTCAAGACATATAAAATCATAAGTTTAAGCTAGATTCATCCTTCCAAGTGTTTTTAGTAAAAGCACTACAGATCCTGTAGTGCTTCGATTTACTTTACTCTACTGGACGGGCATTAAAAATATACCTAAGGCGTAGAATGGTACCGCAATCAAACCCTTCAAGAAGGAACTTTTGGCTTCTTCCCAGTGCATAATCACAAAGAACAGGCTGACAAAGGGGACAAATATATAACCGAGACCCCAAAGCAATGATTCTTTAAATGCTTTCATTAATAATATGATACCAAAGACCAAAGCAATGATCATTCCAATAACTAAACATACTGTTGCTAGTGCTTCCATAAGACACTCTCCTTTTATTTTTTTTTGTAGTAGGGAGTGAAAATACCAATATGATTGGCACCTCCTAAACACTCCATAGCTAATTTAGCATGGAGTCCTTAGGGTGTCAAAGTCCTAGTTTTTTAGCCTAGGAGGAAGCGTATGTCATTCTCAGAAAGTTCAGAGGAAGATTTAAGTGAGCCATCAATAAGTTGATCGAAAAGCTTTTCTTTTTCTCCTTGTAATTGAATGATTTTTTCTTCAATAGTGTTTTGCGCCACAAGTTTAATAATATTAACCTTACGAGTTTGGCCAATACGGTGAGCACGGTCACTTGCTTGGTTAACAACCATTGGATTCCACCAGTTATCGTAGTGAATGACTGTGTCAGCACCGGTAAGGTTGAGCCCTGTACCACCCGCTTTTAGGCTGAGTAAGAAAAATTGAATGCTGTCGTCTTCATTAAATTGATCCACCAAATCTTGGCGCTTTTTAGTTGAGCCATCGAGATAGCAGTACTTGATGCCTTGCTCGTCTAGCCAGTTACGCATAATAGTGAGCATGGAAGTGAACTGACTGAAAACCAGGGCACGATGACTTGAGTCACGGATTTCTTCGACGAGTTCTTGGAAGAGTTTGAATTTAGAGGATTCAATTTCTTTAGCATTGAAATCTTCTGGCAAAAGTGCTGGGTGAGAGCAAGTTTGGCGTAGACGTGTGATCAGAGATAAGATATCTAGGCGACGTTTTGAGAAGGCGGTTTTATCTTGCAGGATGTCTTGCAAGAAGTTTTCGGCAATGCCTTTGTAGAGCTCTTGTTCTTTATCGCTAAGTTTGAATTCGATAACCTGTTCTTGCTTCGGTGGAAGCTGTGGTAATACATCTTTTTTAAGACGTCTTAGGATGAAGGGACGAAGTTTTTTGAGGGCAATATATTGTGCCTTGGGATTTACTTGATCTTCTTTGAAGGCGGCTTCGAAATTTTTCTTGGAGCCCAATAAACCGGGAGAAAGGAACTCAAAAACGGACCAGAGGTCAGCAGCAGAGTTTTCTACAGGTGTACCAGTAAGTGCTAGGCGACTATCTGCGTTTAGGCTTCTGCATGAAAGCGCGCTTTGTGAACGGTGATTTTTAATATGCTGAGCTTCATCAAGAACTACGGTATCAAAACGTACTTTCGAGTAGTGATCCATATCGCGTCTTAAGAGTGAGTAAGAAGTGATGAGCATATCGTATTCATAGCGTTCACCAATGACTTTTTTACGCTCATTACCATCGCCTGAAACGATACAGGTTTTAAGTCCTGGAGTGAAGCGCTTGGCTTCTTTTTGCCAGTTATCCATTAAGCTTGAAGGGCAGACAATGAGGCATGGCTCAGTTTTGTCTAGAGACGCGAGCATGGCGAGTGTTTGGATAGTTTTACCCAGACCCATCTCGTCGGCTAAGATAGCGCCACAATTGGCATTTTTCATATTGATTAACCAATGCAGGCCATCGACCTGATAATCACGGAGCATTTCGGTAAGAGACTTGTCGAGCTGGCTAAGATCAGCAGTTTGGCCGTTGACCATGTCGTAAAGTCCTGCCCAGCTAGACTTTTCACTGGGATCAAAGAAGCGCTGTAGCAGCGTACTGATTAGCAGTGCGTGGTGACGAGGGAATTGTATTTTGCCACGATTCGTCATGTTGAGCTCAGGTAGAGCTGAAACAGTTTCTCTTAATTGATTTTCGATGCGAATAAGTGTGCCATCTTCACTGAAAACGAATTCTTTGTTGAGTTGAACCGCTTTCTGGAGGTCATTCCAAGTGATGAGGTGGTCGTCTTGTGAACGAAATTTGAGGTCGACATCAATGAGTTGCTTATCTTCTTTCTCAGTTATGACCGTGAGGCCTGCTACTTGATTGTTGAGAAGAGCTTTTTGAAAAGATGGAGTACAGCTAAAATTCCATAAAAGTGGCAGGCGGTTTTCTTTCCACGCCATAGTGAAAGCCACGATTTTATCGAAGCCGCGAATCCACCAATAATTATTTTCTTCTTCAAAGCCAAGTTTGATTATGGCTTCGATAAATTCTGCCTCGAGGTTGCGGTCGCGGCAAATGGTTTTATTGCCAGAAGGGATGACGTAATTTGCTTCGTTATAACGACATTGAACATCGCCATAATCAAAGAAAAGGTCCATTTTAACTGAGATATCCTGCCAGCCGAGTATGAGGCGAGGCTGGAGGGCCTGATCTTTGATGACTTCGTTACTATCTTCAAATAGGGGGAGAATAAAGTCGCCTTCAGGCAAACGTGAGAGATGAATTTTGCCATCATCAAACCATTTTTTCATGGTTTTATAAGGGAGTTTATCGTTCACTTTCCAGATATTATTATTGAGCATAGCCCAAATGCCATCGTTAAGGTAAAGCAAATCAAAGTCACTGACATCAACTAAGCTGTCGAGCTGGAAAGCAGGAATGATAGCAAAGCCATCGTTTTCCGGGAGGCGACGTAAGCCAGCATGGAGATCCTCGCTGATCACTTGAACGATTTCACCTTCTAACTTTATGTCTTTCCCTTGACGAAGTTTGAGGATGCGATTCAAGAGACTTGGTTTTACGATCCATAGGCGACCTTCTTTGGGGAGATCGGCGAGTAGGTTCATGATTTCTCTATCATCGATATCGAAATTATCTATGGTGAGTTTTGCAGGGCCAGTGCCGGTCTCAATTAAGCTCTTGAAATTCGAGGAGGAAAACTTTCGTTTCTCATAAGTAATATTGATTTCTAAATTATAGAGCGTGGGATTGAGGGCAGTGACAAAAACGTCTAATCCAGCTTTCTTTTGGTTGAGGTTTAATAATAAACTCTCGAGAGAAGGTGTGCTAGAACGACTGATAGTGATAGGTGGCTGCGAGGGTGCGAGATCTTCTTCTTTAGTACTGAGAAAAAATTTTGCGCTATCAGGGAAACGTTTTTCCCAAGCAAGTAGTGCTGCAGCGGCATGTTCACAGGGTGAGCCACTAACGCCACATGAGCAGCGATTATGTACTTGCTCAGGGCTCAAGGTGATGTCGACTTGCAATAAGCGACCACGTTGAGCGGCAACTTTGGCGTTGAAACCATTCGGGCGTTGGCTCAATGCAATAACTAAGCCTGCATCGGCCATTTTTTGAGCGTGGGAAATAGTTTCTGGGCGGCAGTATTTTTTGAGAAAATCAATCACTAGTTTCGGCCTGTGGGTTAACAGCTGGGGTTGGTGTGGCTTGGGATATTTGATGGAGTTCGATTAAGTCAGAGCCATCTAAGTTTTTGGCTTCTAAAATGAGAAGCTTAGCTTTGATTTTGGGCCATTGACTAGCGTTTTTGAATGCGGAAATAATTTGATTGATATTGTTTAGAGTCATCGAATCTAAGCTGCGTTGTTCGCGAAAATTGTATTGGTAGATGAGCTCATTATTGGGCCATAAGTAGGTTTGGCCATTGAGTTCAAAAGCCCATTGAGCACGGAAATTGATGGGTAAATTAATATAATTTTTGAGCTCTACATCGAAACTTTGTGTTTCTTCTTGAATATCAAGAATAAAGTTGGATTGAACTAATCGGGCGCGTTCAATACCCTTGAGTGTGTCCCAGTGTTTAGCTAGTTCCGTGAGGAGTTGGACGCGATCATCTTTTTCTAAGTCGCTTTGTTCTAAAGTGGAAAAGAGCTTTAATCGGGATTCAGGATCAGTAATGAGTTCTTGTACATCGTCATTACTTAATTGGGTTACTGGAGCGGTGCGATCTTTCTTGAGTTGTTCAAGGTATTCGGCGCCGCTAATCATTAAATAGGCACCGCCAGTCAGTAAAACGATAAGGGCAATGACCGCTTGTTGGATTTTTTGGCGAATGCTTTTGCCTTCGCGTTTACTTTCAATCAAGCCACATAAAAACAAACTGATCTCAAAGATGACATAAGCGGGAATACCAATCATACATTGAGAGAAAATATCTGGTGGCGTGAGTAATGCTGATACAACGAGGATGGAAATGAAAACCAAACTTCGCGAAGAGCGCAATTTTTCGAGGCTAACAATATTGAGTGCGTAGAGGATAGTGGTGATTACGGGAAGTTGCGCCATGAGCCCTGATGCACCACAGATTTGTAATGCGAAACTAGTAACGCTCGCAAGACGCGGTTTATATTCGACGCCGGGGATGTCTTGTGAGTAGAAGAAGTCGAGCGTTGCTGGGAGGATATGGAAGTAGGCAAATGCAGAGCCTCCTAAGAACAATAAAGTAGAACTAACAACGACGTTTTTCCCCCATTTTTTCTCTTTCTCATAGAGGGCAGGACAAATGAAGTTCCAGGCGAGGTAAGTGAGGTAGGGAATCAACATAAAGCCAGCAATAATGAGACCAACTTTTAATTGTTCCATAAAAGTTTCTGCAGGCATGATTGCCTGAAGTGTGGGGACTTTTGTCATGGAAGTCAACTGACCAATAAGCGGCTTCGACATAAAGGCGCCAAAAGGGAAAAAGATAAGTAAAGCAACTAAAGCCTTGAAAAGGCAAACGCGCAGATCATTTAAATGATCTAGGAGTCCCATCTCTTGGAGGTTGCGCTCGCTTTCTTCGTCGTGGTCAAAATCGTGTGGGTCGGTGTGATTATTCATAGTCAAGAAAAAAACACCACCCCATGATTATAGGGTGGCGAGAAATTTGGTTTGGTTAAAGGAGAATTATTTGGATTCGCTTTTTGCGGCTTCTTTTTCTTCATCTTTTGCAGTGGGTTTTTCATCAGTTACGATGTCTTCTTCTGCAGGAGGAGCAATCTTTTTTGGTTCTTCTTTAGTTTCTTCGTCATCAACGGCGTCATTGAAAGCACTTTTGGCTTCATTAAATTCACGTTTAGCTTTACCGAGTGAGCGCGCAAGTTGTGGAATTTTTTTAGGTCCAAAGATAAGGAGTACTGCAACGACGATCATAACGATTTCTGGTGTACCCAGGAAGGCAAGTGCTGTATTCATAATTAATTCCTAAAGTTTATGCATGAAAGCTGTTTAAAATTATGGTCTTCACTTTAATTTACATGCCAAAATACTCAAGGAGAATAAGTGATAATGCATAAAATAAAGAAATATGATAGTTTTGCGGGCTTAGCAAAAGAATTAGAAGCATCTCTTGGTGGGCTAGTTGTGCTATCTGGTGGATCGACTTTACCACCACTCATCCAAAGTTTCAATGACTTAGGTGCTTTGAACGGAAAAACGACTTGGACATGGAATGATGAGCGCTTGGTTTCTTACGAGGATCCAGGAAGTAATTTCGGTACAGTTCGCGACCTTTTAGGAGAAGACGATCTCGTGCCATTACCATTTGCGGATAATGAAGAAATGGCTTCAGGCTATATGCAGTGCATTAGTGAAGACAGCCTTCCTGAGGCAGATTTACTTTTGTTGGGCTTTGGTGACGATGGCCATATTGCGAGTTTGTTTCCAGGTTCAGAAGCTTTAGAGACTGAAGGTAAAGATACCGAATGGCTCGTTCGCGCGACGGCTTCTTATGAGCCTAAAGAGCGTTGGAGTTGGACAATGAATGCCTTGACTCGCTCGAAAAAAACGGTTGTGCTCTTTAAGGGCTCTCTCGATAGCGATAAGGGAAAGATTCTCAGTGAAGCACTCGAGGATCCTAATTGTACTTACCCACTAGCGCGTTTTTTACGGACGACGAAAGGTGAAGTGAGTATTTGCCAAGTAGAAGCCTAAAGCGACTCGATTTTATGAAGGGCTCGTTTAAAGCGAGCCTTTTTTTGTGCCTGGATTCTATATGAAGATGAGGGGGTTTTCTCTAGTATTAATCCCCTGATATTTCCTAGTTGTCCTCGTGAGGGAAACTTAATGGGGATTAGTTTGATTTCGTACTCACCAACTTTTGGGGAAGTCTGCCTTGCCAATGTTAAGGGCATTAATTAGTAGGAGCAATTTTTTTTAATCAGGTATTTCTGTGATTTCTATCCATCCAGATGGACAACAGTACTCCTCGCGTCGGGTCATTACAGTATCTAAGAGATTCTTGTAATGCACCCAGTATTTAGTTTGTTTATCCCCATCGATTTCTACAAGTAGAACATTGTGGTTGATTTTGTCATAGGCTTCCATAACACTAAATATATGTCCTTTAGGTTGTTCTCCATAAAAAGAACTTCTTCCAATATTAAATAACAAAATGTCATTGCGATCACCGTAATGAGATAAGTGTATTCTGAATAGGTCAAGTGATTGGTAATAATCGATCTCTTTACCATCTTTAATCTCTGAAGTTAAATAATTGACTGATTCGTGAATTTCGGAAAAAGAAAGTTCTTTAAAACTACTTATTTCAACTTCAGTTTCTTTCATTATAAAACCGTCTTTAGTCAATTGGTTAAAAGATACTGAGAGTAATGAGTACTTGATATTTTTCCCTCGTTTTCTATCATCATGAATCTCATTTTCTATACCTTCTATTCTTTTGCAATTTGCATCTTTCATTAGATTTTCAGAATGGGAAGAATCTTGGTCTATAACTGTGATTTCCCCAGGAGTACTTTGTAATACACAAGCAACTAAAAGTGTGCTCATGACAATCCATATTAATAATTTCATAGTAACCTCTTTTCATCTTTTCATCTTTTCATCTTTTCAGGGAATACCCCTACAAGTCGTTTAGGTCGTTTGTTAATAAAAAGTATGACTTGAAACTATTCGATACAAGAGACTTTTTTTTGAAAAAGGATCAGTAACAGCTTTATTTAAAGTAAAAGCAATATTCCTGGTTCGGGAAGTAAGCTTTACATTTGTTTTAAATGATGGCAGGCGACTTGGTGGTTATCACTATGTTTCACGAGTTGGGGTACTCGTCACGACAAATTTGGGTGGCATGTGGGCAGCGAGTCGCAAAAGGACAGCCCCAATGCCATAAATTTAAGAGGCGGGGAAAATAATCAGCCAGAAAAATTGACTAATAAATAATAGTATTCGAACTGATTCTCTACCCCCATTCAATGCCTTGATCGAGTGATTCTGGGATTTCTTGAGCTGCGCCAATAAATGAGTCGCTGAACAGGCTGATTTTTGGTGATTCACTCTAAAAATAGCTAATAATCTCCTGTGTTCGTCCCTGGGTTTTTTCTTCAGTAAATCTACAAGTCTTTATTTTTCAACACTAAACACTGGTTTTGTAGCTCATATAAAAACGTTTTTCACTCTTATTCCGAGCATAAGAAAATTGCCTGCCATCACGAATATATATAACTTGGTGTTTAGTAGTTTCACAGAAGCCGCGAAGATGTTTTATGCTATTAAAATACAAGTCGTGAATCACACTTCTAGCGAATGACCGAAAACAGCGAATTGCTTCTGTAATATTGAGCTTTTAAGCTTTTTTATTTCCCCATTTTTAAGCTTTTTATGGCTTTGTTCTTTTATGTCTTCGTCGACTTGAAAGGAAAATACACGCGTCATATTTACCAGTAAAATACTGGAATTAAAGTCTTGTTGAGCAGTGAGCCATGAGAGCCCCGACCAGTGCTCAATCTCCACGCTTATTTTGTAAGTTTTGAATGCTCCTTCAATTCTCCTACGAGCTTTGTATATGGCTTTAAATTCTACTGTTGGGTAAGTTTCTTGATCCATGAGATTGGTGACCATTATGTAAGTTGTTTCAGCTCCTTTTGGATCAGTCAAATGATAGCGAATGAGGCGAAGTTCTAAAGATTTAATATCGTTAACGCCAGCCTTATCTATTAAAGCCTGATGCCTTTCTGATGAGGTCAATTTAGAAGGTCTTTTAAAAGTGGCGACATCACCCCTTTGTTACTTTTTATGAATTTCTGAACTGGTTTATGGTTTGTTTGGGAACGAATAATAAACTTTATTCCCAATGAACAAAGTAAGGCATAGAACCAATAGCAGTTGTAACCGCGATCCATAACAAGTACATCGTTTGTGTGAACTTGAGGTAATTGTCCTATGAGCATTTCCATTTCAGTAAATGCGGTGGGGTTTAGTTGGGCATCAATAGCAAGCTCGTTCAAGAGATCATATAAAAGAGAGCAACGAGCAGATGGTGCTTGTTCCTTTTCAAGGAGCTTACCTTATATCGATCCCTATGTGTTTATAATGACGAATCATGTCAGTTATAAGCACTATCTTCTAAGCGCATGTTACTCCCGTCAACACCTATGGCTCGAAAGCCACAAAAGTTTTTGAAATTTGGGTTGATAGATTTGTAATAACTATTAGGTAAAAGCTTATCGACTGCAGTGAATGCACGAGGGTGAATCTTTTTTCGCGCTTGGCTATAAGCTTGAGGTATAGGAGTTTTTTCAGGGCTTAAATTATCAGGATTAAAGCTTGAACGCAAGGCACTGGAATAGCTTTGGTTTGATTGAAGTAATTGCCAAAAAAGTGTGGGGAAATTCAAGGGGCTTGAACGAGTGAAATGCGCAGCGGAGGTTTTATGCTCCTGAATGAGGTTTTCAGATTGAACTTCACTTAAAATACTGTGTATTAAATGTATGTCACTTGGGTTGGCTAAGGACTTTCCTCGCGTCAGATTTTCGTGAATTTATCATACTCAACCTTTTTTATATGTTATAGACCCTTAGTGGGCCATGATAATATAATCCTATCTCACTGAATGTAAATGAGTTAAATCTATGTTTATGGCATTGGGACAGCCCTTAAGGATTTCTGGAGGCGAGGGGGTTATATTTATTATTTGTGGGCCTGAAGCTTATCGTTTTTTTGAAATTTCGAATATCGGATTTTTTTCAGTTCTAACCAACCAGAGGAACAATGGTATTGGTTTCTACGAGTCATTGCCGTATCAAAAAGGTTTTTATAATGTACCCAATATTTAGTTTGTTTATTACCATTTACTTCGATCAATAAAACATTGTGATGGATTCGGTCGTAGGCAACGACCATACTGAAAGTATCATCCTTTGTTTCCTGTCCAAAAAAAGAGCTTTTTCCAACATTCAATAATAGAATATCCTTACTTGCAACATAATCATATAAATGATTTCTGAATAAATCGAGGGACTGAGAATAATCTATTTTTTCGCCGTCGTTAATTTCAGAAATCAAATAATTAACGGATTCGTGAATATCTCCAAAAGTAATTTCCTTAAAACTACTTATTTCAGTTTCAGTTTCTTTCATAATGAAAACATCTTTTACTCTTTGGTTCATAGAAATAGAAAGTAGAGAATAATTAACTTCTAAGCCTCGTTTTTTAATGTTATTCAGTTCATTTTCTAAAACTTGCATTCTTGTGGTGTCAGTATTTTTAATAAGTGCATGACTCCGCGAAGAGTTATACTCGATTACTGCGATTTCTCCTGGCGTAGTGCTGAATACACAGCCCATTAAAAATAAACTCATTACAATCCATAGCAAATGTTTCATCATAGCCTCCATAGTCTTTTTTTTATCTATATTAATTAACTCACTTTCAATTTTATTTACTTCTCCAGCTTGCTTCTTAATTAAACTTATGGTGTACAAAGAATGGGCACAATAAAAGCGATGGTTCATCTATGGGTCAGATAATGATACTTAGGTGAATCTTCATTTTTTTACAAATTATTAATCCAACTCCCTCCCATTTAGAGTCATAAGACATTGTTAATCAACAAGAATTACTTTTTCAGTACTACATTTTACTGAAACACCATATACTTGTGCGGGTTTTTAATAGCTAGATGGGAATAGGTGTCCATGTGAACTAGCTCCGGAAGTGTGCGGATGTTTTTGAAGCAAGTAGAAATAGATTCCTCCTTCCATTGCAGGCTGGAGCGTCGGTGGTTCTGAAGGCTAAGGCGTAGTTCATGCCATTTCTGTGGTTCACATGCCAATAAGAGGCGATACTCAATATTCGCTAGTAAATGATAAGCTAAAATGGAGAGGAACAAGTGAGCCTTGATGATTAACGGGACGAATCCCTAGATCAGTTTTTATTGAGCAAAAGGCAATCTCGAACAGAGTGAGAGTCGTGTAAGTCCTCCAAATGAGTTCTTCATTGCCATCAAATCCTGATGTAGCACCCTGTCAAATGAGTTTCTGTCGGCTTAATTGTATAAGTGAGGCTTGAGTGATTTTCGGTAAGATTGAGCTCAAAAGTTTATGGAAGCCACTGTATGTTTTTTTGATTCTTCCTAAACGCTCATGGATTGTCGTCGATTTTTCACTCGCCCTGAGCTAATTGATTTAAGCAGTGTATCTAAGCTTTTGCTTGCGCGCTTAATTTTTTGCTCACGCATAGCTTGTCTTTCTCTTCACGCGCTTCACTGCGGCAAAGAACTTGATTACCAATTTTTTTGAGGTGGATCGTCTGACCCTTAGTATTGCTAATCTACTTAAAGCCCAGCCTCGGAGAGAATTCATCTTTAAATTCGGGTATTTTATTGGCACTCCTATATACACTCAAAAACCTCGCTTTTTATAGGTTGGGCATGCTCATCAACGATAAGGGCTAAGTTTATGAGGGCATTTTGATTGCGCTTGTCTTTAGATTTATCATGTTTTACAAGCTCATTGTCTTCGGCTTTACCCTCAACGTAAAAATTGCTTAGGTTAAAAAGGAATAAGGTCTTTTGGTGATTTATTTTATCATAGGCTTCCATTGCACTACTAGATAAAATAGAGGTTTTTGATGAAATTATATTATTTGAAGTAGTGAAAACGTTACTCACAGTATACGAGTCAATTCGTATCCCATCGAGCTTTTGTTTTTCTTAAAAAATTACTCCACTCTGATTTCGTCTTAGTGCGAGGACGAAGTTGAGGTGAAATAGGACGTGGCGATGTCCATTTTATGTGATATTCTCCATCATCTTCTACATGTGCAATATGTACATGTCTCCAAATGTAATCATTGTTTTCGTCAATATATGTCAAGCCTCCTGGACCAAGGAAGGAAGAACCTCTTAGAGAAACTTTTATTTTCTCGAGAGAGAATGATTGTGCACGTTGCACCGCTTTTGCCCATAATTGAATGCCACAATAGGCAGACTCCATAAAGCGACCTATCCGATCATGATTATTATATTTTGATTTATATCGTTGAATGAAATTATCGTTTATAGGATTGTTATTATTTTGAAAGTAATTTCCTATTCCATACAAACCGATGCAATACTCATGGGGGATTTTAACAAGATCATCATCGGTTAAGTTAAGAGGTGCAACTTTTATATTCAAGTCAGCCAAGCCACAGTCGTGGAATTTCTTTAAGAAAGAGATGTTACTAGCAAGGCTAGTAAGTGTTATAATAATTACTGCAGGTCTTTGTCTTTTGATGTCTGCTACTATCCTGTCAAAGTTAAGTTCATCAAGAGCTGCGTACTGTTCTGCAAGGATGGTGCAACCATAGCTTTTAATCGTCTCAGTGAGGTGTTTGTTTATGATGATGGGTTGAATGTCGTCCGAGCCAAGAAGGTAAAAAGTATCCGAGTCTTTCTTATTTACGAACCAATCAATTAGTGGTGAGGAGTTCAAATTGCTCGTTGAGCCAGTGTATAGAACATTATTAAGGTGTTCCATTCCTTCGTGGTTAAAAGGATAGATGGTTAGACTATCATTATGATTATTAATATCCTCTACAAGTGCCTTCGTATTTGATGTCGAACAAGAAATAATAGTATGAATTTTTTTCTTTGTAAGCTGTGTGAAGTCATCAAAAATCTCGTATTTTATCTGTTTATTAAGAAGACCACCATTAAAATTTATCTCATCCAAAGCCATAATAGAGGTTTTTAAAACACCGTCTTTAATCTTATCACAATTAACAAGTCCAACCTTATAGTGACCCGAACTATTTTTCAAATTAATACAGTTTATCGGCTTAGGTACTGATGCAATTAAATTATTGAGTGAATCTGGACATGAGTAGTCTAATTCTTTATTCATTTCATACATAGATGCATTCAGATTGGCAATGTGCTTCTCGAATTTTTTAAGTTTTAATCGAATTTTATCAGAGTCCGTTTCATAATGAATTTCAAGTGCTTTTTTAAGCATGTCGTGGGCTTTGTCTGTACGGCGATTAATTAGATAAATTTCTATTAATTCGAGATATGTTTTAATTAGATCTTCATTTTTTTGAGAAAGACTTAATGCGATATTAAGTACTTTAATAGCTTTGGTAGGGATGTTTAACAGTTTCAGTAGAGTTCCTTTCAAAAAAAAGAGAGAAAAGGACCTGGTGTTGACCTGAAGTGATATAGCGGTATTAACTTTTAATAAAGCTTCAGAATATTCTTGTTGATCAATAAGTGATTTAGCCGATCCTTCGAGAATAATAGAGGCGTCTTTAAGCATCATTGATTTTTCTAAATGGTAGGCATAATTGTTTTTATCCAAAGATTGAAAGTGTTGAGCGATATTCTTGTGAATCGATACTTTTTCTATCGGTGGAATATTACGGTAAACAATTAAATGAACTAGACCATGATAAAAGGTGAATGAATCATTATCCAATTGTTTGAAGAATTTTAATTCAACAGTCCGAGCGGGATTAAATTCATCAAAAGAGCATATCTTTTTAATGGATTCCAGAGAGAAGGTGCCTGTCATAGCGGAAGCTGTTTTGATAAACTTAAGTTCATTGTTAGAAAATAATAAAAGCTTTTCTTTTATTAGTATACTCAATGTCGGAGGAATGGTCTCAAGCACCTGTGGGTACTGGTTCAAAAGCATTTCGAGAAAAAGAGGATTGCCATCGGCGAGGCTTATACATGTGTTTTTGTATTCTTCCGAGATTTGAGGTGATGTATCGGTAATAGATTTTATTTCTACGTCACTTAATTTGTCTAACTCAATAGTTTTACAATTAATATTTAAAACATTACTATTTAATAATAAATCTGAAGGGTCACCAGTCAAACGACTACTAAAAATGAAATCACAGAAGTATTTGTGTGCTTGTGATATTAGTATTTTCAGGAAATCTAAGACGTTTTGTGGAGCAAAATGTAAATCTTCAAAAATAATAATGGCGTTTGTGCTGAGAGAGTGACATAGAGTTAAGATTAACTCAGTTTCCAAATATACTTTATCACTAAAATCCACACCAATAATAGGTGATTGATGCTTAGTCTGCAAGATTTTATTTAAGTAGTTTTTAAATTGTATACTTATATTCAGACTCTTGATGGCTTGTTCAATTGAAAGAGTGTTATCTAATGTATGAGGTTTGATCTTAAAAAGAAGTTGTTTTAAAAGATTTTTTATAAGGTCTGGTTTTGTTGTTTGTCGTATTTGAACAGTCAAGTAGATGCGTTGGTACGAATTAGGTGAGAGAGAATTGATGAATTTCTTAATGAAATGAGTCTTTCCAATTCCAGCCTCCCCTTTTAGATATATTAAGGAATTTTTTTGTTTATTAAGATTATCATTTAAAAATTCAGTGGAATCTTGCAATAATATTGTTCTAGTAATAAATCTTGTAGGCTCAAGTTGAGTTTCTTCTGTAAGTAATTCTGTGACTTCAACCTTTAAAACTTTAGCAATATCAATAGCTGTATTGTAATATACTTTTGCGCCTGACTCTGCTCGTTTGAGAGTGGAGATCGACATGTAACACTTTTGTTCGATACTTTTTTGAACAAACATTTCTCTGCTGAGAATCATTTTTTGACGCGATTTTTTAATTTTTTCTCCGTTAAGGGAAATCCTTCCATTTTCATTCATTTCCTCATTTCCTCATTTCCTCATTTCCTCATTTCCTCATTTCCTCATCAATAACTTCATATAGTTTTCTTTTAGTGAGTATAATTCACAATTTTTCGGGTAAAGGCTAAGTTATATTATGAAGATTTAAAGGGCAAGTTTATTAATGAAATATTAACGATAAAAGAAGTTTTATGTGCAATTCTTCATCAACGGGTAGGAATCCCAAGAGGCGGTGTGTTAGGTGATAAAATAAGATCTCCATCACTTAAGATCTAGACAAATGCATTCAATCTATAATAAAAGTAATAGAAGCCCCTCGTTTTGAGGTCAGAGAAAAATTGTGAGATTGATTAGATAGATATAATCTGTATATTGTCTAGTTATTATACTCATGACACAGAAGTGTTCGCCATCTTAGCTTTGTTTTGGCAAAGACATCCTGAATCACAAAAAATCTGACGCTGAAAAGTTTCTGAGTCAAATTTTTAAAAACTTCAACAGTTCGTTGAACATGATCAGGGGAGGAGTGAATTACAAGACCCTTGTAAAACGAGCGTCTATATTCTTAGCCCTGTTTATTTTTCGCAATAGCATCATCAAGTTCTTCCACTGAGGCATAGCGCAGGAAAAAGAACTGTATCATCTCCATTTGTCTTAGGGTTGGTTTTTTGCCAAACAAGTCGAATAACATGATGGCGGCGATAAGTGCGCAATACATCTGTATTGCGACACCATTAGAAGATTCAGCTAGTAATTTGCGGCAACCCAAGATGGACTTGAGCCATTTGAAAAAGACTTCAATTTGCCAGCGTTGACGATAAATAGTACTGATGAGTGCAGCATTGAGTTTCTCGGGCCCCTCAGAAGTAACCAAGAGGATTTCTTTGTCGTTAAATGCACCAGTTCTTACTAATCTGATTGGTTTAAGTTTACGGTCGGTATCGCCAAGGTAGACAAGTTGATCAGAGATGACGCCTTCCTTGCGATCTTCATCAGAGACTTCATATTCTTCGATCACAGTGATTTTGGGTTTGTTTCGAATTCGTATAGTGAAAAGTGCGCCACGCTGGCGAAGTTCTTCGAAGTAGCTGTAATCCAATCCGTAATAGCGATCACACACATACATCACACCTGGTTGTACCATTTTGAGCAAGGCTTTACGTTCACAACTATTACGGCAGTGATAACGGCATTGACCGCTTTCTCTTTGAGTAATGAGAACCCTAGGTGAAGTTTTGCTGCTTTATGATTTTCATCTAACCAATCCGCCCACAAAACTCTCGTTAGTGTTTGAAATAAGCTTCCGTCAACGGCAACCAAGTCCTTGGCTGCCGCTAAAAGACTTCGATTTTGAAGTTTATCGGGCTGAACCTTAGCAGTTAATTTCTGAACAAGTTTTTGTAATGCATCAGCATCGAATACGTGCTGAGCTTCCGAAAAACTACCCAAGCTGATTTTACTGAAAGTGACATGTTCTTGAACTTTTTTGAGTTCGCTTGCGGCACAAAGGCCACGCATAGGTTTAAGCACAGGGTTGAACAGAGTAAAAAGGATTGCTGAAGCATAATCTAGGTAATGTAATTTGCGGCGAGGGTCATCTTCAGAAGGATGTTTAGGGTGGTGTTCAAGTTCCTTTGTTAGGGACTTTCGAAACTCTTGGATTAAACACCAGCGCTTTAGGTTTCGTTCTTCTGTTTTAGTTATCTTCTTCATATGCAAGAAGATATAGATTAAAACCAAAAAGTAAAGTAGTCCTAATCACTTGACTACAAGCATCTTATGATCTGGTCATACATGCGCCGAGAATGGGCCTCTAGATGTCTTTTTTAGCGTTAGCAGTCCCTCTGTGCTATTAATCATCTATATGGATAGCCTGCCAAGCCTCAGGCAGCAACTAAATTCACCAATAGAAAAAACGCGGATTTTGACACCCTTGTTGATGGCGGTGAAAAAGTTTCAACTATTTTAATATCATTGTCATACGTAGTTGAGCATGGAAAAATCATGCTAAATATCTATGGAGAAATACACCAGAGAATGTAAGTAATCATGTACAGGAAAATATGGAGATATATTATCAGAACAATCCGCTGTATATATGTTATGATGCTATGAAATCCTGTGCTCTCGCTGCTCAAAATTTAATGCTCGCAGCTACAGAAATGGGATATGATTCTACACCTATGGGAGACTATTCACATAGCCAACTTGCAGAGATTGTTCGACTCCCCGATAATCATATTATTACTATGTGTATTGCTATAGGGGAAAAAGTAAAATCGGCACCTCCGAGACCGGGTGAAATGGACTATAATGATGTAATTTATTATAATCGTTTTACGTAAAGATCGAGCCATGAACTACGAAGAAGATTTTCGCGAATCTTGATAGTTATATGGGAATAAATATAAATGACTAATAAATCTGCTGTGATGGAGGGTGTCTGCTTAGCATTTTTGATTAAAACTTCACTGGCTTCATTTTGTTTGAGATTAATAATTTTATCGTGGAATTTTGTAAAAATGACTTGCTCCTTCTCCGGTTGCCCAAATCCAAAAGAAACAAATATGAAATAAGCGACAATAATTTTCAAATGCATCTCCAAGTTTAATTTAAACGTAATTATAGAATCCTAATGCACTACTCTTTTACCCGAAGGAGTTATTTGCAAATTTTTTAATGAATTTACGACATATCTGTCTAAATATATTGTGTTCTAAAATAGTCCGATAAAATATCATCTCATAGTTCACTTGTGGTTCAGATAGGGCTCACTTAAGGCATACTATGTTTTATTTATTGCTTGTCATACCTTCTGATAGTATGGTAATCCTCCTGACAGGATGATAAAACTAGGACGGTAGTATGGAAACATTAAATATAGTAAGTGAACTAAGCACGGTGGATGCTAAGATAGATTCAGGGGCACAGCTTCTAGGGTTAGAGTCAAGATATAAAATCATTCGACTACTGGCAAAGGGGGGGATGGCTTATGTTTTTCTTGCAAAAGATCTGAAATGTCAAAGATATGTTGCATTGAAAATGATGCATCCTAAAAAAGGTATAGCAGAACTAGATAAGCAACGCTTCATTGAAGAAGTACAGATCACCTCACAATTAGATCACCCATCAATTATCTCGATATATGATCTATGCCAAGGTAAGAATGGAGAGCCCTTTTATGCTATGAAATTGGTAAGAGGAGAAACGCTAGAAGAGATTTTAAAACAAGTAGCGGCCAATAATGAGAAATATATTTCTCAATACCCGCTTCGTGTACTCCTACAAATTTTCATTAAAATCTGTGATGCTATAACCTATGCAGCATCTAAATATATCGTACATCGTGATTTAAAACCTGATAATATAATGATTGGTCAATATGGTGAAGTCTACGTAATGGACTGGGGCATAGCCAAAGTATGCACTCCATGGGAGACCAAACAACTTTTGAGGAAGCAATCTATATATGATTTTGAAGATTCTTTTGTGAGAACTTTAAGAGAAATGTCGGATACACAATCAGAAGCTACCGCATACGGGCAGTTTTTAGGCACTCCAATGTACATGGCACCGGAGCAGATATGCGCTGATTTTGAAATAGATACGAGGGCAGATATATATGCCTTAGGAGTCATACTCTATCGGATAGTATATTTATCTAATCCATTTTCACAGAGCGCCATAAAAAATATATTTAAAGAGAAACTCAAAGGGGATCTTGATTTTAGCAAAAAAACAATATTTAACTCTGGCTGTAAAAGATCTTCAGAAATTCTCAATTCAGTTATTCGAAAAGCTATGGCAGTGAATCTTAGTGAACGTTATCAGAAGACCAGTGATTTAAAGGTTGATGTTGACTCGTGGTTACATGGTTATGCCACTGTAGCAGAAGACGCGAGTCAAATAAGGTTAATTAAGTTATTACTTAGCCGGCATAAGAATATAAGTCTCGTCTTATCTCTATTTTTCATTTCTTTGGGCTCATTTTGTTATCAGGGTTATTTAAATGTTAATGATATAGTAATAGATAAAGATTTTCTAGAGCTAGAGCTCAACCACAAAAGTATGGAAAGTAAAAAAAGGCTTATAGCGAAGTTGAAACTGGAACAAGAGCTTAATGAGTATAGAAGGCATATTAGCGGTATTAAAGAACAACTCGCAACCTATAATATTGATGAAGCTAATATAAAAAAAGTTATCGAGCTTTCAGAGCAATTAGTTATATTAGACCCTTCCTCAAAAAATTATCAAAATTTAATTAGTCTTTATATTACTAACAAAAATTATGAAAAAGCTAACGACAGTCTTGTTTATGCCTTAGCTTCGTATCCACAAGATAGTGAATTGGCAAATTTAATTAATAATATTAAATAATCTACTTTGTTGAGATGATAGATATTATACATCATTTAAGTGATGGCAAGCGACTTGGTGGTCATTGTTATGCTTTATGAGTTGGGGGCGTTCGTCACGGCAGATTTGGGTGACATGTGGGCAGCGACTCGCAAAGGGGCATCCTGAGAGGACTTCTGAAGGAGAGGGGATCTCGCTATTATCCATTTTGATTTGAGGGTTTTGACGCTCCCGCTTGGGGTCAGGAATGGGGTTGGAGGCATTGAGCTTTTGCGTGTAGGGATGCTTGGCGTGAAAGAAAACTTCATCGGCAGGGCCAATTTCCATGATTTGTCCTAAGTAGAGCACGGCAATGCGATCTGAGATGTGTCGGACCATGGAGAGGTCATGAGCAATAAACAGTAGCGTGAGGCCGAAGTCATTTTTTAAATCCTGAAGAAGTTGAATGACCTGGGCTTGAACGGAAACATCGAGAGCTGAAATGGGCTCGTCACAGATGACGAACTTGGGCTCGACAATGAGTGCACGTGCAATGCCGATACGTTGACGCTGACCACCCGAAAATTCATGGGGAAAGCGCGAGGCATGATCAGGGTGCAAGCCGACTTTTAGTAGCCACTTCTGAACTTTTTCTTGGATGACTTTTTTAGATTCTTTACGCAGGCTGAGCCCTTCGCCAATAATTTCACCTACAGTCATACGGGGATTTAAAGAAGAATAGGGATCCTGGAAAATCATTTGCATTTCTTTTGAGAGTCGCAGGAAATCTTTTGCTGAATAGCTGTCAGGAAGAGTCGAATTATTATAAGTAATGGTTCCCGATGTTTTGCTGTGTAAGCCTGCTAAAACTTTTCCGAGGGTGGATTTTCCTGAGCCAGATTCTCCAACTAAGCCCAAAATTTCCTTTTCATGTATTTGCAGACTCACCTTATCAAGAGCTTTGATATGATGATTTTTTCCTAAGTCAAAATGCTTTGAGACGTCTTTAATTTCGATCATGTGCGATCTCCGCAAAAGAGTTGAGGCTGAGGGGGTGCTTGCGGGTGCTGGAGCCAACAGCGACTAAAATGCTTTTCTTCAGCTTCAAAGATTAGCGGGGCTTTATCTTTACAGACTTGGGAAGCCATGGGGCAACGGCTCACATAGGAACAGGCTTTTGGCGGAGAGAACAAATCTGGAGGGAGGCCATCAATGGGGATTAACTTTGATGATTTTCCTTCTTGTGAGTGGGGTAAGGCTTGTTTGAGTCCAAGGGTATAAGGATGTGCCGAGCGATAGAAGACATCATCTACCGAGCCTTGTTCGAGGATTTGTCCTGCATACATGACGGCAACTTCATCAGCCATTCTGGCGACGACGCCGAGGTCGTGAGTTATCAGGATTAAAGACATCTCGTATTCTCTTTGTAAGTCTTTTAAGAGGGCGAGGATTTGGTCCTGTATGGTGACGTCTAGTGCCGTAGTCGGCTCATCAGCAATGAGTAATTGCGGTTTGCAGGCAACTGCTATGGCAATCATGACTCGTTGAAGCATGCCACCAGAGAACTCGAAAGGGTATTGATTGAGGCGTTTTTTGGCGTCGGCAATGCGAGTGAGTTCGAGTAAGTGAAGGCTTTCTTTAAGTGCGTCTTTACGGCTCATACCTTTGTGGATAATGAGTGACTCTGCGATTTGGGCTCCAATTTTTTTAGTGGGATTGAGAGAGCTCATCGGATCTTGGAAGATCATCGCGATTTGCGAACCGCGCAATTTTCTCATCTCACGATCTTTAAGTTTTAAGAGATCTTGACCCATGAATTTAGCGGAACCCGAAGTGATACGACCAGGAGGCATAGGTAAGAGCCCCATGATAGCTTGGAAACTAACCGATTTTCCGCAACCGGATTCTCCGACGACGGCTAAGGTTTTCCCTTTAGCAACGCTGATGTCCAAGCCTCGGACGGCATGAACAGTTCCGCCATAGGTATCGAATTCCACCTGGAGGTTATTGATTTCTAGTATGCTCATTCTTTGGACCTCATTTTTGCATCGAGCGCATCGCGTAGGCCATCGCCGAGCACATTGAAGGCGAGTACGGTTATGCTAATGAAAATCGAGGGGACGATCAGTAAATACGGGTAAGTAATCATGAGTTTCACACCTTCGTTGCACATGGCGCCCCATGAAGTATCGGGAAGTACGACTCCCATGCCGATGAATGATAAAAAGGCTTCGGTGAAAATACAGGAAGGGATGGCAAAACTTAAGCTAACTAAGATGACGCCTAAGGTATTGGGCAAAAGATGACGGATGATAATGTAGAGCGGGCTACCGCCTAAGAGTCGAGCCGCTTGTATATAGGGTTCTTCTCGGAGTTGGAGCACTTGGCCTCGAATGAGTCGAGCACTTCCGGGCCAGGATAAGAGGATGAGTGAAAATAAAATAATGTTGATGGAGTTCTCCGAAGCATTGCCTGCTGCGACTTTGAAAAGAATCATAAAAAGTAAGAAGGGCAGGGCAATGACGAAATCAGTAAAGCGCATGATGAGGCTATCAATTTTGCCTCCGAGGTAACCTGAAATACCTCCGATGAGAATTCCCAGGATGATATAAATAAAGGGCGCAATAATCCCGATATACAGCGAGACTTGACCACCTTTCATAATCCGAGCCAAGAGATCTCGTCCGAGGCTGTCAGTTCCTAGCGGGTGAGCACTGAGCATAACGTGGTCGCCGACTTTAACGTCGTGCCCATGTCTTTTGGCTTCCGAAAGGCTAAAGGCTTGCTCAACGTTCACTTGATAAGTGGAGTAGAGATCGCTTTCTTGGCCATTTTGATCAAGAGCAACAACTGAGTAATAATAGTCAATGAGCTCAAGTTTGAGTGCGTCGCGGTATTCGAGTCCTCTGACTTCGGCAAGGGGTACGCCTAGGGTAGCGCGATTGAGAGGAGGGTATTCATTGCGAAAAACTTTAAATGAGTGGGCGCCTCGCAAGGCCTGCCAAGAAATATGTATTTGTACGGTGCTAGCCAGCCCGACTGTTTTGAGTTCTTTCACGGCTTCGCTAAGTTCGCCTGGGTGCGGTATAAAGGTGGGACGATCCGAATTGTCGGGATCGGCAATGACTTGCGCGGATCTACCTTGAAAGCTCCACGAAGGTGATTGGAGGGCTTCGTTAAGCTGTTGCAGGTTAGGATCAACTCGCCAAATAAAAGGCCCCAGTATACAGAGTGCCAGCATTAGCATTAAACTTAGAGCCGCAAGCATGGCGCGTTTATTTTTACAGAAACGACGCATAGCATCTTGCCAATAGGATTGCGAAGGGCGCATTTTTTCTTCATTAACGGCACTTTTTGGGAGAGGTGTAAAATCCAGTTCTTCAATTTTCGGAATGTTTTTTGTGGCTTTCATAGCTTACTTCTCGACTTGAATTCGAGGATCAATGAAACCGTAAAGGATATCTACGGCAAGTACCGTGATGACTAAAAAACTACCGTAGAAAACGGTGGTGCCCATGATGACGGTGTAATCATTTTGTTGAACGGCCTGAACAAAAAATTTACCCAATCCTGGAATGGTGAAGATCGTTTCAATGACAAAACTCCCGGTAGTAATAGAAGCAATCGCGGGGCCAATGATGGTTATAACTGGCAAGACAGCATTTCGCAATTCGTGATTGAAGAATATTTGTCTAGGACTTAAGCCTTTGGCGCGTGCGGTACGGATGTAATCTGAATGAATGACTTCGAGTAAAGATGAGCGCATAATTCGAGTTAAGAAAGCCATAGTGCCTAAGCCTAGGATCATGGCGGGTATTATTTGGGAGATAAAAGATTCAGTTCCCCGATAGGGTAAGTTCCAGCCCGTGGCCGCATTGAGTTTGACGATGAGCATCTGGGCGCCACTCGCAAAAACAAAGGAAGGGACAGAAATAAAGAGAATAACGAGCATCATACTCGTGTAATCGGGGAGTCGGTTGCGGTATTTTGCGGCAATAGCACCCCACATGATGGCGCCTGAACTGGCGAAGAAAATGGCCAAAAGGCCTAGCTTAGCAGAGACGGGAAAATGGTCCGTAATAATATCGTTGACTTTACGATTGCGATTAGTATAGGAAAAACCGAGGTCGGTGTCGATAAAAGTTTTTTTGAGAAAGATAAAATATTGAGTGATAATTGGTTTATCAATCCCGTATTCAGCTTCGAGTGCTTTACGAGTTTCGGGAGTGATGGCTTTTTCGCTACTCAGGGGATCGCCAGGGACCATGTGCATGGCAAAGAAAGTAGTGGTGGTGATAAAGAGTATAGTTATCACTCCATGCCAAAGACGTTTGAGAATGTATTTCTTCACTGATCAATTCTCGCATAAATGAAATTGGGATCGCCGCCAGAAATCACACGTAGAACATTTTTTAAGCGGGGGTCACTTATGTAGACACTGCCACGCTCAACTAAAGGATGGATGGGGACTTCTTCGAGGAGGATTTGGTGCATTTTGAGAAAGTTGAGACTTCTAAGTTTGGGGTCGATAGATTCGTTGGCCTCACGAACTAATTGGTCGTATGCTTCGTTTTTAAATCGTCCGCGATTATTGTTGTTCCAGCTAGTAAAGAGGTCACCAAAAGTCATAGGGTCGTAGTAGTCAGGTCCCCAGCCTCCACCAACAAGGTCAAAATCCCCGCGGTTTGATTTTTCGATACGCAATTTGAAGGTCTGTATATCAATGGCTAGGTCAATATCGAGCCTATGTTTGAGTTGGAATTGGATATATTCGGCAGTTTTGATGGATCCAGGGGAATCGGTGACGAGATAAGTGAGTTTGATCTTTTCGAGTTTGAGTTCTTGACGAGCTTGCTGAATTAAAGCTTTAGCTTTTTCGTAGTTGGTTTCTTGAGGGATGAAATTGTGTTCGCGGTAAAGTTCTTGCTCTGCTCCCGGTAACCAAGAGGGGAATAAGCTTTGAGCCGGGAAATTTCCAGGGATACCAATGACTTTATTAACGAGGTCACTTGAGCTAGTGACTAAAGCAATGGCTTGGCGAAGTTTTTTGTTGGTAGTGAGTCGTCCAGGGCGTTGATTAAACTCTATGTAAGTCACATATCCCGAATTGTGAGCTTTAATAGGGATGTGATTTTTCAAAGCACTTTTTATATTATCGGCATCTAAAGAAGCCATGCAAAGATCACTTGATAAGAACATGTTTAAAACTGTTCTTGGTTGATCAATGATGGGCATCTTAATTTCGTTTAACCAAATATTATCTTTGTTCCAGTAATGGATGTTTTTACTGAGCTCGATTTGAGTTTCTTTGGTCCAGCGACTGATGGTGAAGGGGCCATTATAAAGGATTTTGTCGGCATCTGAGGCATATTCTCGTCCGGGAAATTGCTCGTGAAAACTTTGTTTCATAGGCATGAAGGTCACGAAAGTGGTGAGCGTAGGGAAATAGGCACATGGGTAAGCGAAGTCAATGCTTAGGGTGTAATCATCGAGTGCTTTGATTCCTAGCTTATCTGGAGATAATTCGCCTTTGGCAATAGCGCTTGCGTTTTTTATGGGCGCCATGATAAAATTATATTCATTTTTGGGAGAGCTGGCGATTTGCCATGCGTAAACAAAGTCATGTGCGGTCACCGCACTTCCATCCGACCATTTGGCATTTTTTCTAATTTTAAATAGGGCGGAATCTTTTTTAATTTCCCAAGAATCAGCGACTCCACCGACGAGTTTTTTATTCTCATCCATGCGCATCAGTCCTTCGAAAACATGAGCTTGCACGGTGAAAGCTACAGATGAAACGGGGCCAATACTACTGAGTGTGGGGGGTTCTTGGGAGAGGGAGTAGGAGATACTTCGTTTTTCAAAGTCCACGCCCTGACCTTGTTGATCACATGAGCAAAGACATATTGCGAAAGCCGCAAAAAGTAGCTGAGGAAAAAATGACAAATTGAGAACTCCGAATTGATCCTTTTATTTTAACGGACTAGAGCCTGTATGCAAGCTTATTTATCCTCTTGGACAAGGAATTAATCGGCTTAATGATTGAGGATTAAATATTGTGAAGAAATCTGTTTCTTATAAAGTGTAAAGCTAAATGGATGTAATCTCTTGATATAACTTGTAGATAGGTAAAAAAGTCTCTATTTTGAAGACTTAATGAGGAGTGATAATGTATAAGTGTCCAGAGTGTAGTGCCCAAGTATCAATTGATGATGTAAATGTGAGTACTGATATTGCCTTGTGTCGAAGTTGTGGCAAGACTTGTTCATTTGCAGACATAAGTGGTCAAGCTGAGGTGCCAGATTTTAATGAATTGAAAATGCCTAAGCATATTAGGATCGAACCAGATTTTGGTGATGGCAAGAGTATCGTTTATAAAAAAATGAGTCCTATAGTCTTATTTTTGATTCCCTTTACTGCCGCATGGGGAGGTTTCTCTATGTGGGGCATTTACGGCCGCCAAATTATGAAGGGAGAATTTGATTTAACGCAGTCCCTTTTTGGTTTACCCTTTTTGTTCGGAACAATCGTACTGACTTCAGTTTGTCTCTTTGCTCTATTCGGTAAATGGCTCGTGACTTTAAATAATGGTAGAGGAACGGTGTTTGTAGGCTTGGGACCATTGGGCTGGAAACGAAAGTTTCTCTATCAGAAAAACACGAGAGTAACAGTGGATTACTCGGGTATTAGGCAGAATAACAGGCCAATGAAATGTATTCATATCCAAGGTGGATCAAAGGAAATGAAATTTGGTTCTGGTATGAAAGAAGAGTCGCTAGAGTATATCGCCTCATTCATAGCGAATGAAGTTACTAAATCTTAAAGAGGGATAGATTTATGGGTAAATACGATAAGATAGATTTATGGGGCGATGTATATCCGGACTTGCCAAAGCGAGTGACGCTCACACCTTTTGCTTTAGAGAGTGGCGAAGACTTTGCGGCTGTATTAGTTTTACCTGGTGGCTCCTATAGTTTTTGCTCTGAACAAGAAGGCGACCCTGTCGCTTCATGGTTAAATAGCATGGGGATAAGTGCCTTTGTGTTGGATTATTCAGTGGCGCCAAGTCGTTATCCTCAGCCATTGAATGATGCGCGCCGTGCAATGCAATACATTCGTGCCCATGCCAAAGAGTTTAATATTGACCCAAAAAGAGTGGGCGTTATCGGTTTTTCCGCAGGAGGTCATTTGGCGGCGAGTTTATCTAATTTATGGGCTGAAAAAAATACTGATCTCAATGATGCTTTAGAGGCGATAGATGCTCGGCCGGACTTATGTATCTTGTCTTATCCGGTGATTTCTTGGGGTGAATTTGCACACTTGGGCTCACGTGAAAATCTTTTGGGTGAGAAGCCTGATGCTGATCTCGTTTACAAAACTTCGCTCGAAAATGCGGTGAGCGCAAAAACACCAGCAAGCTTTTTATGGCATACGGCAGAAGATGAGGCGGTGCCAGTGGAGAATTCCTATTTATACGCAATGGCTTTGCAGAAAGCTAAAGTGGCTCATGAGCTACATGTCTACCCCGATGGCGCTCATGGAGTGGGTTTGGGGACCATCGATTATCGCAGAGATGCTCATTATGCCCAGTGGCGTCAATCCTGTGAGAAGTGGCTTTTGAAGATGGGTTTTTAGTTAAAATACTCGTTTTTCGGAAGTGATTAAAAGTTTAGTCACAAAAAAGTATCAAAGAGCTGTAAGGATTTGTCTAAAATTTAGAAGTGTTTACAGATCATAAAAATTAAAGAGGATAGAATAAAATGGAAAAACTATTATTACTTTTGGCTTTGTTTTGTAGTCAATTCGCTTGGGGGCAGTTTGGTGTCCCTTCGTATGAAGACTTAATCAAGACCGAGATTATCCCCGAGTATAGCTCCTGGGAAAAAGAAACTCAGCGCATTCTCGTAAAAACAACGATATCGGATGGTTTTAGTTATTACTGGAAAAACGGCGGTGAGAGCGGGGTTCCTTTTGATATAGAAGCAAGCTTGCCTGAGGGTATGGAATTACTTAATGTCGTTTGGGGCTCGCCAAAGTATAAATTTTTCTTTGGACAAAAAACCTATGCTTATGTGGGTGGTTCGTGGCATTTATTGACCGTGAAAAAGAAAGCGGGCTTAAAGGGTGAGCAAAAAATTGAGCTCAATAATTTGTTTCAAGTGTGCGATGATAAAAATTGTTTTGCTCCTCAAACCTTAACTTTTCCAGGGTCGCTGACTATTGGTGCAGAGAAACTTAACCCAGCATTTGATGAGCAACTTAAAAAGGCCTCTCATTATTTACCCCAAGAATTGGACGCTGAACTAGATGTCCAAGTAATACGCAGTGATGCAGGTTTTGATATTAGTGTCGTGAAGCCCCAGGACGACGCGAAAGTTTTCTTCTTCAATGATTCAGAAAACTTAATGGCCTTCGACCAGAAATGGAAAGAAGAGGGCGCGCGCTTACAAACGCATTTAGCTTTCGCTGAAAATGCGGACAAGAAAGATCAAATCTTATTAGGTACCCTGCTTATTAAAGCCAATGGAAGCCAAGAAGCCTATGCCGTAGATTCATCAACTTTGAGTTCTGTGACTACAATGATTTCGACGGTTAGTGAAGGCGGAAGTGATGAAGTAGCCGTAGAAGCAGAGAAACCTAGTTTTTGGATTACGATTGCTTATATGTTCATTGGGGGCTTGTTACTTAATTTAATGCCCTGCGTGTTCCCGGTGCTGGCCCTCAAAGTCCAAAGCTTTCTTAAGCTATCTAAAGATGGCAAAGGTAGCGCCTTAAGTCATGGTCTGGCTTATTCAGGTGGGGTGATTCTTTCTTTCTGGGTACTTTCATTTTTTATTATCATTCTCAAAGCTAAAAATCCGAATTTGACCTGGGGTTTCCAGTTACAAGATCCAGCCTTTTTACTAGGTATGGTGATACTCTTATTCGTAATCGCACTTAATTTCTTCGGTTTGTTTGAGATGGGAGTTTCCTTGACGGGAGCGGGCCAAAAAGTTAAAAAAGAAGGTCATGGTGGTTCATTTATGAGTGGTGTGTTGGCCACAGTAGTGGCCACGCCTTGTGCCGGTCCTTTCTTAGGTGCGGCTCTTGCGGCAACCTTCGGCATGTCCAATTTTCCCTTGTTAATGTCATTTACGGCAATGGGCTTGGGTCTGAGTCTTCCTTACTTGATTTTGGGCTTTAAGCCTGAATTATTAAAATTCTTACCAAGACCAGGAGATTGGATGGAGCGCTTTAAGCAATCTATGGGTTTCATGATGATGCTTGCAGTGGTTTACTTTTTCTGGTCACTCGCCGCAATGATTGATGTTGATTGGGCAATTAGAGTGCTCGCTGCAATGGTTGGCCTAGCTTTAGCCCTGTGGATTTATGGCGCGTGGGGAACTCCTTGGATGAGTGCGAAAGTTCGTAAGATTGCTATTGGTCTAGCAGTGCTCATTGGTGGTTATAGTTTAGTTTTTGCCTATGATGCCAGTCAGCAGGGGGGCGTTATCTCCGCGGAAGTCCCAAAAGAAATTGTTTGGAATCCCTATGATGAAGTTGAGATTCAAAAACTCGAAGCAGAAGGCAAGCCTTATTTTGTTGACTTCACCGCTAAATGGTGTGGGATTTGCCAATGGAATAAGAATACAGCTATTCGCAAGCAAGGGACTTATGAAGCCTTCCTCGCAAAAGGAGTGAAGCTCTTTGAAGCCGATATGACAAATGAAAACCCAGCCTTGTCAGAAGCGATTAAAAAGTATGGTCGCAAAGCCGTTCCCGTCTACGTCGTCTTTGATGGTAGCGAATGGCGAGTACTTTCATCGACTTTGACCGAAGGCTCATTGATAGAAGAGATTAAGTCAATTCCTTAATGACTTAAATTAATTAGTTTTCAAAAAAGGCTCTGTACGTAAAGTACAGGGCCTTTTTTATCTGTCTAGAAAAGCTGTGATTATTCGACATCAGTCAACGTGAAATAAAATAGTGAAGGCGCGCAGGGTTTTTCATTCGGATTATGGAATCTCGCTGATGATTTGGCTCATTGTTTAAAAATTATTAACTTTTTTTCAAAAACTTGTCAGAAGCCTAAAAAGCTCACGAAAGACCTTTGTGATAAAATAAAAAACAGAGGTAAACAAATGAAATCATGGATCGCAATATTAGCACTAGCGAGTTTAGCGAGTTGTTCATCAACGAACACCGACAATGACTCTAAGCAAGAAGTAGCCGGCGCCATTAGTATACAGGAAAGCGATATTGATCACGACCTAAAAATGCCCGATACTGAATCAGCTAACGAGCTCGTGGCTTTTGCGCGAGGCTTGAGTGCTAAGGGTCGTTATAATGAATCCGCAAAGGTTTATACAGATATAGCCCAGCGTTTTGAAACCGATAGCAAAGAATTCGAAAATGATTGCTTGCGTGAAGCCGTACGTCAACATTGGCTTGCGGGTGAAAAGCAAGAGGCACAGCAAGTACTAGCGGAATTAGAAGCTCAACAGAGCATTTATTCCTATAGTAGTGAAAGTCAGTCCTTTCGAAATCTTAAAAAATTAGTAAGTGCGAAATAAGGAGTCAAAGATGAAAACAATAGTTAAAAGTTTAATTTCCTTCTACATGTGTACCTTTGTTGTGGCAACGAGTGCTTACGCAGTAGAAAAAACAGGTGGCGATTTCCAGGAATTGCTCCAGGAAATGAATGAAGAAATAAGCCAAGCACGTGTTAAAATCGAGGCCCTTGATGCAGAGCGGGTCAAGTTAAAAGATAATAATCCTCAGGAATCTCTGGGCAAACGCAAAGTAGCCCTCAAAGAGCTGGAGTCATCAGTTGAAGCAATGAACAATACTGATGATGAGCAAGAAAGGCGCGCCTACTCGAAAGATGTGGAAGCCAAAATTGTCAAAGTATCCGAGACGAGTGCTGATTACCTCGAGATGATGAAGGATGATTTACTTAGCCAAGATAAGCAAATGAAGCTAATGGAAGATGTGCTCTCTGGGGTGATTTATAAATTAGATAAACTTCACGCGATATCTGACGAAGAAAAAACGACGGCGCAATCCGGTGAAGAACTGAAGAAGAATAAAGAGAAAATCAAGAATATGGCAAAAATGGTAGAGCTCCTATCTAGAACTGCACCCAACTCACAAAGATGGAAGAATGTTCGCCAGACTTTAGTGCTACAGAATGCGATGCTGAATTCTACGAAGGTCAATACCACAAAACTTCGTCAACGTTTATTAAAACAAAAGCAATCGTATGAACAAGCTTTGGCACAGATATCCCAGGCGCGTCAAAGAATCGACATCGATAAGAAATTGTTATCTCAATTAGCCCTTGGTGAAGTGGCTCAAAACTCACTCCGTCAGCTCTCTAGCTTATTGCTTGGTAATCTCAATGTAGAAAATATAGGCAGCACGATTTTAGCCCAATCTGAGGAACGTCAGCAAAGTTTGATCAGTTTTTTAGATCAAAGTGATGCGGCTAATGGACTTGATGTAGAAGATGTTATTGACGATGAATACCCAGAAGGCTTTGCCGATCTTTTAAAATAAATGAGGAATAGGACCATGAAAAACTTTAACAAAATAATGACTTTCGCAATTATCTTTTTCACCTTAGTGAATGTTCAAGCATCTAGTAATAAAGATAAACTAGTTAACTCAATGTTTAAAAAACAAAAAACTAATGAAGTGAAAATTGTCGAGCTATGGCAAAAAAACGAGCGTGGCGAAAGCTTAAATGATTTAGTGGCGGAATACGTTTCTCAGGAAATCCGCCTGGAATCAATGACGGATAAAAAGCGTAATTCACTACTCAGCGCAGTGAATAAATCTGGCGAGAAATTCACTTCAACAGAGGGCTTGATCAAGGCTTTGGTAATGGAGTATTATAGCCGCCAAGGGATTCAGCTCGATGATAAGTTTTATGTTGAAGGGACTTACCATATTCGTGTAAAAGAAGCGGCAGTAAAATGAAAACGCGCGATATCATCTTAGCCTTTGGATTTGGTGCAGTCGCTTGTTATATGCTAGATACTCAAATGCTAGCAAGCTTTAATCCCATGATGTGGCTTACTACAATTGCTCAAAAGGTCGGGGTGACTTTTTATCCACTCATTATCCTCTCGATGTGGAGTTTGTATTCAGCCTACTCTCAAGAGACTTTTTCACCCACTACACAAGGCTATATCGCTACAACGGCTCAAAGAATTGGTCTTTTAGGCACAGTGATTGGCCTGGTGACGGCCACGATGGCAATAGGGACAAATCTAAGTTCTGGTGCTGCCGGTGCAGTAAGTGGCGCCTTGCCAGCAGTGGGCGAAGCTCTACTCAGTACGGCGATGGGTTTTGTGATTGCTTTGCAATGCGATTTTATTATCTACCTCAAATTAGAGAAAGGCCATGAATTACATATTTAAATCCAATGGAACAGAAGGCATGCTCGATGTAATTTTGAGTTGCACGCTCATTTTTATGCTGATGTCGGCACTGGTTCAAGTGGATAGTCAAAGTCAACAAGAAGTGACCTTGCCCGATATGGAACTTAGTCAGAGTAAAGATCAAAATCAGCAAGGTGGCGATGATTCTATTGGTCGAGTGACGATAAGCCTCAAGAAAAGCAATCAAGACTTAGAGTGTTTTATCGATGATAAACAAGTCGATTATCAGTCTTTGGAATCCGAATTAAAAAGTATGCAAGACATCAGCCATGTGGCCCTCAGGCGCGAGCCAGGTGTTTCTTGTGGGATCGAAGATCAAGTGATCTTGACCTGTCAAGAATTGGGGATTCATCAAGTGGCCATTGTACTAAAATCAGTCAATTAAGGAGAAAGTTATGAAATCACTATTTAAATTATTTGCGATCGCCGCATTAGGCGCAGTGAGCTACAATATCATGATGAATTCTAAGCTTGTGGATAAATTCAATAAGCAAGATATTTCGGAACAAGTCGAGCCCTTGATTAATAAAGTGGTCGAATTGAAAGAAGAAATCATTGAACCACAAGAGCAAATTGAAGTGGTGGAACAAGAGCAAATCACTGAAGAAAAAGCTGATCCAAATCAACGCTTACTCGAGATTGCGGGTGCACCGAAAGTTAAAAAAACACCAGCGCCTCAGCTAAGTCAAGTGAATGACTTAGAGGCTCGGAAGCAGGCAGCCCTCCAAAGACAATTAAACATTGTCAATGAGCTAACAGAGTAAAATGAATAAGCGGCTGCTAGTTCTAGGCTTAGGCGTGCTGATTTATTTACTGGCTAATCAAAGTGAGCCTGCCATAAATAAACCAGTGCAGTCCCCACCTAAAGTTCAGCAAGAGCTGAAGGTTAAGGTGATTATGCCTCGTCCTAAATCAGCAGCAGTTAAGTCTCCAGCACCCGCTCAAGACGACGTACCCCATCAAGGGCAATTGCCTCCCATTGAAGCATCCTATCGTCAGACAATTGGTTTTCGAGCCTACGCTTTAGCGATGGAAGAACGAGGTGCCCTTTTTTTAATGAAATCAAAAAATAAGGGCGAATTTCACCACTTGAATTATCGTGGTGGGAAAGTCGAGACAATGACTCTAGCCCAATTAAAATCCCGTGGGCTTTCATCACGAACCCGGCTTTTGGGCAAGGAACCTGCCTTGCAAAAATTGCAAAAAGAAGCGGTCCAAGAAGGGGCGCGTGGCAGTGTTTTCCTTTTAGTACCAACCCATTTCGAAGCGATAATCGCTCAAGAATTCTTTGCCAAAAGTCCCCTTACTCAGGGTCTCCTCTCTATCAAAGGCCAATATGCCTTTACTCACTCGGGTTTTGTTTTAAAGATCAATCAAGTCGCCACTAAACAAGGCCTTCACAAGCTTAACTTTAGCCTTAAATTATAAGTCTAGGAAGAATTTAGTCCTGGGCGAACCTGTCCCCGCAGGTGCTCCTAATGGTAGGGAACGGTGGTGTTTGAATAACATCATCGTGCGTGCCGAAGGTACGCTGCAGAGCGTTTCCTTCATACCTTCGGCATGAATATTATTTTTTTAACAATACCCACCGGATAAATCCGGTGGCTACCATACTACATACCTTCGGCATGTGCTTAAGTTCCCTATCATTACAGGTGCTCGTGTCAGGCATGGATCATCTGTGCCTACAGCTGGGAGGCTTTCTTTTTCACGATTGACCATATCACGCCGCTTAGTATTTTATAAATGCTTCGCACACGAGAGGACGCTATTCCCTCTAACTCCCCAGTCCTGGGCCAGGCGATTTGAGTGCTTCGCACCCACTTACGCCGTTAGGTGGTTAATCGTGTTATTTTTTGAGTTTAGCGGGAGTCGAGCTCGACTTAAAGAGTGGTTTGAGTGATTCGAGGCTCTTGTATTGATTCTGCTGAGAGAAACAAAGCCCCACAGGAGTATTCCAGATCAGATAGCCCTTTAAGTAAGCCTCAAGGTCATAGTGATCTTTGATAATGAGGTAGACTTGTTTTAACTTATCGCTTCGTTTTAGAATGAGTGCTTGATCAGAGAACGATTCGTAATTTAGGGTGAAGCTCGAGCTCGTATTTGGTGCCAAAGTGATGGTGCCTGAATTATCCAACTTTACTGAACCATTAACATAACGGCCATTAACTTTAGACTTATTTGTGCTTGGTCCTTTTGCATTGCCATCAATAAAAGCAAAGCCTGAATCATTGATAGTAATAGAGGCGTGCAGTGAGCTCATATTAATATTGAGCGTTTTCATTTCTGTCTGAGGGTCAGAGGAATTGGGTGATGGATAGTTGCGTGTTAAAAGATCCGCTTCACGGCTACGCCCAAGAGTGAGGTCATGAGAGAAGATATGTAGGGTCTCACCGCTGGCTAGCTCTAGGCTCAAGCTCTTAGCTTGAGGGCTAGTGGGAAAAGTAGGGCGAGCTTGTTCTTGGGCAGGCTTCTGTTTATCATCTTGAAGATTGTTTGCAGAAGAGAAGTTTTCTGTTAAGAGAAAAGGACAGTCATCTAAGCTAATTTCATGTAGAGAAAGATCTGACCATTGGCTTTCTCGTTTACGTAATTTATCCCTATCACTTTGCAGTAAATCTTGGTTAATTAAGTTGATGTTGCCGGTGGCATCGGTGGCATTGCCCGAGCCGTAATTGATGTCCCCGACATTGATGTTGAGTTGTGTTTTAATTTGGCCACTTTTTTCATGGATATCAATATTGAAAAAACTGTGGAACGCTTTTTCTTCACCGTTTATTGTACAGGTGAAAAAGAGTTCAATAGCAGCATTTATAGATTCTTCCAAGGCATTAGCGGGAAGGTTAATTGAACATTTGCTTGGCAGGTAAAAAACTCTTTTTACTTCTTGGTACTGAGTTGGAGTTTGCACTAAGACTTTTAAGTTTTTTACGCTGTTATTATCTTTTTCGTCAAAGGCTAAGTGAATGGCACTGTGAACCCCTGCGACAAATTCAGAGCATGTACCCTGATCATATTTGACAATAATCGGTAGTGTAGAGTCATTTGAAGAGTCAAAAATATTTTGATCTAGAGTCTCGATTTGTGCAATGTTGATATCCGTGGGCTCAGATGAGAGCCCATTACTAAGAGCAGGACTTGTGCTAAGTATCGCAGTACCACAGTATTCACAAAATGAGGCGTCTTCATCTTCAATCAGGCATTGGCAACTTGTGCAATCCATAAGTTTTACTGATTAGAAGTGAAAATAATTTTTGTTAATTCAGCGAGGGGATCTTCGCTATCGACTTCGATATCATTTTGACCGATACTACGTGAGCTTAAACCATTTGGAAAATTATCCTCTTGATAGATAATACGGAAGGTATAGATATCACCTTTGGAGCTGATGAGTCGGCAATCAATAATGCCATCATAGCTTTTTGCCATAGAAGTGAAACGACTTACGCTTTTGGATAGCTTAAGGCTGCGGTCAGTCTTATTAAACCAAGAGTCATTAAAATCGGATAAATCGATACTGAGTGCACAGGCATGAATACCATTTTTAACCTTAAGGCTTTCTTTTGCGAGCCAATCACCAATGGGACCACTAATAGCTGTAGCAGTATTGTTTTGAGCCTTACTGATGCCCGTAGTTCTTTTTCCAGTCTCTTGGAAGTGTTCTTTGGCGAGTACTTTGCCATCGGTTGTTCTAATTAAAGCTAAATCCGCAGAGATATCATAGCGAGTGTATTTTCCGAATTTGCCTTTTTCTTCACCTTTAGCACTGATTTTCATAGTGAAAAAAGAATTTTGACTAGTCGATATGGAGAAATCATCTTTTAGGATTTTTGAGGAGATGCGATCAGTGAGGACTTGCTCGATGGAGTTACTATTGACTTGCTGTATAGCAATAGGAAGTTTCTGCTTGATAACATGTGTAGTGACTTCCCTTGAATTAACTTGACGCGGGCTTTTGTCACCGGCTTCTGAAATAGAAACGGTATTAGTCGTGCTACAAGAAAATAAGAAGAACAGGATGGATAGAGTGAGGATATGTTTCATTTTTAATGTCTCCAAATGATTAACGCACACGCGTCATTTTTTTAAGTAAAATAAAGCCGATGATGAGCGCAAATAAAATACCTACGCCAACAGCAATGATCGTGAATAAATTTTCAACGAGGAAACGCTCGCCTTTTTCGACAATTTTTTCTTCAGTTGTTTTCTTGAGTGCGACGGGCTTAATAGATTCCTTGCTAATGAAATCAGTCCAAATGATTTCACCTGTGCTTAAATCTTTGATTTCACCTTGCAGATTCAGGGCTGATTTATCACCAGAGTTATTGACTTGGGCACGGCCTGTGAAGAACGCGAGTTTAATGTCAGGCGTCTTGTTGCCAACGAGGTAGGATGAAATGTAGTTAAGGTCGACTTGTCCTCCTTTGAATTCACCGAGATCGCGTAACACTCTGCGCATGAGGTGACGACGGTCGTTGGATACCGTATCGAAACGATGAAAGGACATCAAACCCATAGTTCTCGAACTAAGCTTCGAAATCAGAATGTCCTCTAGGTTTTTATTCCCAGATTCAAAAGGTGCCACAATGACTTTGTATTTACTGTTGATTTTACTTGCCAGGCTATTGGCCATCTCATCGGCAGCTTCAAAAGCGAGTTTTTGACTCGTTGTATCTAGAGCTGAGTTGGAGGTATTTGAATTAGGCTCGATATCATAGAATTCACCTTCAAGGGTTTTCTTGAAGTACATACGTCCATCTAAGCCACTGAGCATGATGGTGAGTTTAACTAATGTTTTATTAGCCGTTTTTTCTACGCCGCGAACTTCGCCAGAGAGGATGGCGTCAACTGGATAGGCCTTAGCAATTGCTTTGCGCGTCTCAGCGGTAAGTGAATTGGCCAAAGTTTTATCATGGAGGACTTTTTTCCAATCGTGGGGATTAGTTGTGTAGAATACATACTTTGATTGGTGATTCGATAATTCGTCTGAGATGATATCGTAAAGTTTATGCTTATCGTTAAAGAAAGGCAGAATAGCAATATTTTTGACATCAAAATCTTTGTTGAGCAATTTACCTGCGCTGTAGGCTGCATCCTCGGCAGCTTTTTCGATTTTGGAGTCAAATTCGAAAGCTTCAACTTGTGAATCTTCAGAAGGGTAGGTGACATCGATAAAAGATGAGGTGACAATTTTCAGTGATTTGATATCGTAGAGGTAGAATTGTAAAGCAACTCGAACACGACCATGTTGTCCAATTACTGAGCGAACTTTACCTTTGACAATAGCTTGGATTCCTTGGAATTTAGCATCTTCAATTTTAACTAAAGTTTCGGGATCAAATAGGTCGTCGTAACCATCGGCAGCAATATTGTATTCTTGAGATATAGCATCCCATTCTTTACGATCACGGGTAAAGAATTCGAAGTCAGTACTTGTGCCGGGGAGTTTTGCAGAAATGATGTCAGATAAATTAAAGCGATCATTTTCTAAAGGAATGAAAGCGACTCTTTTGTATTGACTGGAGAAATCCGCTATTTTGGCAATGATTTGTTGTGCGGCAATTCCGGTTGCCTTGTCAATTAGAATAGTGTTGGCCGTCATCGGGCGATTACTCGGCTGGGAGCTTTTGACCTGGGGACTAAAACTGAAGTAGCCCATGAGCGAGGAGTGCTCCCAAGGAGTTTGCTGTTGTTGAGTCGAGGAAACCACATCGCCACGGACTTTTTTAAACATTTCTTCAATGCTCAAGGGCTCGTGGATATGTTTAAGCAGTGCCGCAGTATAAGGAGAGTTTCTGCCATTGACGGAATTGATGGCGATATTGCCTGGGTTGGTAGCAAAAGCGATGTAGGAACCTGTGGGGGCTTTCATCTCCTTGAAAGTTCCCTGAAGTGCTGTCTTAGTGCCAGCGAAAGAGCGAGTGAGTTTATTGCGGCAAGCATCGACGATAATAATATTGACACGTGTTTTTTTCTGTTCCATGACCGAGAGAATATTATTAACGGGAATGAGATCACTTGCACTGAGGGCATTGATAGGAGCCAGGCAGTTATTATCTTTATATTGAATACCATGTCCTGAGTAGTAGAAGAGCACTTCGTCGCCTTCGTTCAGTTTATTGGCGAACTCACGAATCGCACTTTTGACATCACTACTTGTGGCATCGGTACGAAGAACAATTTCGAAATTCGAGGCCTTTAGTACTTTTGCGAGATCTTTTGCGTCGTTATTGGGGATTTCGCCTAAGTTGCCTTGTTCTGCGGGGTAATTACCGCAGCCAATGACTAATGCCACGCGTTTGGCATGAGTTGTCAGGCTGATAAAGAATAAAATTAAAAGTGGAAGAATTTTTTTTGCTGACATGGTTACCCTCTCATATTGTTGATGTATAAAAATAGTTTTTCTAGTTGTATATACAAAGCATTCAAAAGTTCTGGCCGATGATTTAGCTTTGATTTAATCATCTTTAAACGCTCATTTAAGTTTTGTGTTGAAGGTATTTCGAGCCTTATGAACTTTTCTGACAAATAATCATAAAAAATGTCAGAAAAAGTTTTTTATGACGAATGAGCTTTAGTCAAAAACAGTTTAAGCAATAAGCTAAAGTGTTATGTTTATGAGAAAGTTAATTTACGAGGAGCTTGGTTATGGGATTATTTAGTGATAAATGCGACTGCGGCGCGAAGGTGAAAAAAGCTGCAAGATTTTGTAATACGTGTGGCAAGGGAGCTCCCGGAGGCTGGGTAAAGTGTTACTCTTGTGGGAAGTGGGTAGGCAATGAATCAAAGCATTGCGCTCACTGCAATTACGATTTGAAGCCTGAAGAGCGTGGTCAGATTTATGATAATAAATTCAGCAAAGATCCCACCCTTTTACTCTCTAAATTAGATTTAAAATTTTGTTCAGCGCGAACTGAGTCTGGTTTGACCCTGGATACCGGGCAGATGGCCTTTGTTGTGGATGGAGATGAATCCTCACTTGTGGAGTCTGGCAATCTAGATGTCAAATCTTTGGCAAAAATAGGGGCTCATGCTTGGTTGCTTAACCTAGATCTGCTCGTGGTGCCACTTTGGGCGGAGAAAGTTCAAAGTGCCGACCTCATGGAATTTGATGTCTATTCGGAATTGATTGTGACTTGGGATCAGCAAGCACTTAGTAAAAATGGTATTGAACTACTCGCAAGCAAAGAAAACTTGAGTTTAGAGCAAGTGAAAGAACTGGTCTCCAAAGCCGCCAAGGATGTATCTCTCAAACTGGTGAGAGCATATAAACTGAGTGAATTATTATTTAATCCTCATGAACGCATCAACTTTGATACTGAATTACAAAAAGTAATTAGGCTTGAACTCTCACGCTTAGGTTTGAGAGTGATACATTTTGCTGTGCCTCAGTTGGAAGGCAAGGAAATGCGCCAGGCAATGGCGAGAGAAAAAGATAAAGTTGAAGCGGCCAAAGAACTCGAATATAATCTGCGTATGCGTGAGATCCTCCAAGAAGATAACTTAGATCAATTAAAATCTGAAGATGAAGTCAAGGAATACGCGGCACAATTAGCCAATCAATTCGATATTAAACAAGATAAACGCGATCACGATTTAAACTTACTTCAGCAAGTTCATCGCCACGAAATCGATGGCAAAGAACTCGGTTTTAAATTGGCGGAAGAAACTAAGATTAAAGAGCACAACTTAGCAATGGCAACCAAGGAAATGGCTTTTGATGATAAAGCCAAAGATCATCAGATTAAACAAGATAAGAAGCAATTGAATTTCGATGTGGAAGAATCGGAGAAATGGCTTGATGTGAAGCGAAAGAAAAACGCTGTCAGCCGTGAAGATGAATTTGCCCGCCTAGAAAAATATAGCAAGTTCGATCTTCAAAGTCTAATTGCCGCACTTCCTAAAGCTCAGGCCGAGAACTTAGTGAAATTCAATCAAGCTAATTTGCGTGAAGGTCAACCCGATGTGGTGATCTTAGAAATGATCAATCGTTTTCCAGAGATGGAGTCAATCTTAAAAAATAAAATGACCCCGGATGCAGATTTACTTGCCAAGCTCAGCGATTTTTTGAAAAGTAAATCCTAGGAAAAAGATGTCCAAAGATATAGATATGAGTGTGGGTGATATGCCCACGATGAAGGGTGATAAAAAATTAAGGGATACCCCTCTTTTTATCCGCCCGTGTGGCAACACCTCCCCGCCGGAGTGAGGCGGTATAATCCCCTGCTTTTTATAGCAGACTTGGGACTCCGTCCCCATCCCTGCAAGGTGTGCCCACCTTGAGAGGCGATAAAAAATTAAAAGTTGTGGGAACTTGTCAGAAAGTCATTTATTTGACGAATGACCTTAAAATAACGAGGTGATTTTGATGAAATTAATAATGTGTTTATGCGCCAGTATTTTGATGGGCTGTACTTCAAGCTTGCAAGTCGAGGATGTCTTAGCCCAAAATGAGTACAAGAAGTTTAATGCAGTCGCCTCGCAAGATAAGCAGGCTGATGAGCTGAATGAATTGCTCGGGCTATCGAAGCAATTGGCGAAGCAAGGCCGCAATCGTGATGCAGCTCGAATCCTTCATGAACTGAGTAAAGATTATGAATCATTGGGCAATGCTTTTGAAAATGATTGTCGTAGGGAAGCCATTGTTCAGTACTGGAAAGTGGGTGATGAGGATAAAGTTCTGGAGATATGGGGAGAAATGGAAGAAGAAGTCTTTGGAGAATTCCATCAAAATGATTCAGTAGAGAAGATTGTGGCTGAGATTGTTTGTAGACGAGAAAATGCTAGACTAAATTAATGTATAAGTCAATGAAATGAGTTCTTATGTCATGAATGAAATAGAGTATTCTAGAACCGACCCGCTATTTAAGACGAGTGAGTTGAGCGAAAAGCCCTCACTACCTTTTTTAGTGAATAAGAGAACTGATACCTTCCCAAAGGAGAAATCTAGTTTTGCTAAATATAAGGGCTTAGAAAGCATTGGAGAGGGCGCTTCTGCAAAAGTTTACAAAGCCTATGATGAACAATTGGATCGTTATGTTGCTTTAAAAATACTGCGTCTGCAAATGCAGTTAGATAAAGACTCGATGCAGCGTTTTGAGCATGAGAGGAAACTGATGGCCAAGCTTTCTATCGCTGGGATTGTCCCCGTCTATGAACAGGGCAATTGTGATGGCATGGAATTTTTTGCGATGGAGTACGTGGAAGGCCTCACTTTTGATAAGTGGCTCAAGGTAAATCAGCCATCTTTAGAAAATATCTTAAAAAAGTTGGCTGAATTAGCTCAGATTATTGCAAGACTCCACGAGAAAAATATTATTCATCGGGATATAAAACCCCAAAATATCATGGTGACCAATGAAGGGGGCTTGCGTTTAATGGATTTGGGGATTGCCAAGGCGATAGATCAAGATGTGTTTTTTACCGCCCATGGCAATTTGCCTTGTACGCCGGCCTATTTGTCGCCTGAAGCGATTATCAATAAAAAGACCGATATACTAGAATTAGATTTATACGCGCTCGGCTTAGTGGCCTTTGAAGCGGTCTTTAAAAAGTTTGCTTATGATATCCAAGGTTTGCCCATAGAAGAGGCACTTACTTGTATAACAAAGAGTCAGGTACAGACTCCTAATGATCCCGACGTACCAAGTTGGCTGAAAGTCGCTATTGAGAATTTACTTGATCATGATCCACGAAAAAGAATGTCTGCACAAGAATTTCACTTAGAATTGATGAAGTATCAAGATTTGGCCAAGGGGTCTATTATTTTGAGCACCAGTCAAGGAAGTAATACCTTTAAGAAAAGCAGAATTTTGCTGGCACCAACTTTAATTACTCTAGTTGTGGCGGCTTACTTTTTCTTTGGAAAAGATTTCTTTAGCAGCCCATCAATTTCAGAAGACCTTCAAAATACTGAGATCGTAATTGAGTCCGAAGAAAAGAGTGAGCTAGAGTTAAACGATTATGCCAATTACCGTGAATTGGCCGCGGGAAGTCAGGAGGCCTTTGATCAGCAAAAGCAATTGCTTGAGGAGGGTTACCCCCTAGAATTAAGTTTAGCTAAATCGGGAATAATTTTTCGTTTAATTCCCGCAGGAGAAATTCAGCTAGGGGCTGATCTTTTACAAAACAAAAGCCCTTTTTATATGGGGAAATATGAAGTGACTCAAGAGCAATGGGATAAAGTGATGCGCAATAATCCCTCTAAGTTTAGTGGTGCAGCTTTATCTCCAGTAGAAAATGTGACTTGGTTTGAGTGCCAATATTTTATTCGTGAATTAGAGCGTTTTGAAGGTCTGGCCGAAGGATCCATAAAGTTACCCGATGAAGAGCAATGGGAATTTGCTTGTCGTGGGGGAACCAAAACACCTTTTTATAATAGTGAGCAAGCAAAAGATTTAGCGGAAGTCGCAAATTTTTATGAAAATTCTGAGCAGAAACCCTGTGCAGTGGGACAGTTTAAAGCGAATGTTTATGGGCTTTACGATATGCATGGCAATGTCTATGAATGGTGTGAGGATACTGAATCAAAAGGACAGCGATTGATAAAGGGTGGTTCGTGGATGAAAAATAGTTTCTTTTGTCAGTCTTCAGGAAAGTCATTTTTGGCTGAAGATAGTAAGAATTCTCAGACGGGCTTGAGATTGATTTTAGATTATAAGAAAAATAAAAAATTAAGGGATTAGGCGTAGCGCTCTAATCATTTAAGTTATAGTATTTAGACAGTTAGGAATAATGGGGAGTGATGATGTCCGGGGATGATATAGATGTGAGTGTGGGTGATATGCCCACTATGAAGGGCAATGATCCGCCGGTGTCGATTGATGTCAGCTTAGATGATATGGCAACCATGCCAGGAGATAATCAAGAGAAGCTTGCCATTGTTGATCGCTATGAATTATTGGAAATGCTGGGACGCGGGGCTTTTGGCGCGGTCTTTTTGGCGCGAGATACAGTTTCGGATCAGCTCGTGGCATTAAAGACACTTCCTCCCGAGCTCAGTCACTCCGCCGAAGATCTAGAAGCCGTGCGCGAAAATTTTAAATTAGTCTCTGACCTGAGTCACCCTAATATTGCCCAACTTAAATTTTTACATCAAGTAGCCGAAGTGAACAGTTTACAGGGAGGCGTTCATATAGTTAGAGGTGAATACTTAGTGGTGATGGAATATATCGAGGGATCGACTCTAAGTTCATGGAAAAAGCAGTTTTCAGATAGAAAAGTTCCTATTGAGAAAGCCCTCGATATTTGTACACAAGTAGCCGCAGCTCTAGATTATGCACATGGGAAACAAATCATTCACCGGGATATCAAGCCCGGTAATATAATGATTGAGGCAGATGGCCAGGTTCAAGTGCTCGACTTTGGTTTGGCGGCAGAAGTACGTAGCTCCATGAGTCGCCTGAGTACAGAGACGGGGTCTACCTCGGGTACACGGCCGTATATGCCTCCTGAGCAGTTATTAGGGCAAGGACAAAATCACAGTGCAGATCAGTATGCACTAGCGGTGATGTTCTATGAACTTATTTCTGGGACGGTGCCCTTTTTGCCAGTATTTGAGAGTGGGGATATGCAGCTGATTTTAGCTGTAGTGCCTAGCCAAGCAGCAGTGCCGCTCGACGGACTCAGTAAAAAAGAAAATAGAGTCTTATTGAAAGCCCTGTCCAAAAATAAAAGTGATCGCTACCCATCCTGCATGGAATTCATGGAGGCCTTTGCGGGCGGAAAAATCAAAAAAGTGCGCTCGCCGCAAAAGAAAAAAGGCAAGATCCCGATGATGGTGGCTTTTGTCGTTTTACTTACGCTTTTCTTTGCTTGGTGGGGTGTTGATGTAAAACAAAATAAACCTATAGAAATTACGAATGAAAATTCAGGGATAAATGAAGATTTAATTCGCTCTAATGATCAGCAAGAGCGGGCGGTAGAAGTCAAAGATGAAAAGCAGGACAAGCTTAGGGAGCTTTTGCGCTTAGCGCAAAGTGCCTACGATGCTAATCAGTGGGTAGAGGCCAATGGCTTTGCTCAAAAAGTTTTAGCCTTGGATCCCCAAAATAATCAAGCTAAGCAAATTCAGCAAAAAGTAGCCGATCAAATGGGGATGAATCAAGTGGTGCCAGTGAAATCGCGAGCGGAAGTTCTCTACGAGCAAGTCATCAATAGCCGTGAGATAGATAGCTCCGATGGTTTTGCTAGTCGACTAATGGAACTCCGCTCCAAATCGAAGATGGCTAAGACTTATTTAGAAGTGAAAAATTATGCTAAGGCCGTGAGTGCTTACCAAGATTTAGAGTTTTCAGTTAAGGACTATATCAAAAGCGATCTTGAACGAGATGCACTAAAATTAAAAATCGCGAAGATGAGTCAACTAAATACAGGCTTATCGAATTTTGGCGTAGTGGAATTTGATGAAGCCAAGGCAGCCGTAAAAATAGCTGAACGCTCTTTGCCAAAAGGTGATTTTGCGATAAGTACAAAGCTTTACCAAGCAGCAGAACAAAAAATCATCAGTGCGAACCAAGTGGCAAAAAAAGCCTATGAAAAAGATGAAGCTCAGCGAAAGTTAGTCGCAGAAGCGACGCGTGTGCAGTCTCAAGTACCGCAGTTATTATCCCAGCACCAGACATGGCTAGGTTATGATGAATCTAAAGAAGCCTACGCTAAAGCAAGGCAGGCCTATAGCTCAAAAAACTATGTCGAGGCAATAAAACTTTATGGCTTGTATGCAAATAAATTTAAGGCTATGAAATCCGATCTAAGCCCACAAGTACAAAAGTATTTATCGAGGGGCATGAAAGTCGTTAAAAATGCGACTTATAGCTCATTAAATGGTTTGGCTGCGGGTAGTGCCGAAATGCAATTGCGCCAAAAAGAATGGGTTGCCAAGGGTTGGCCCCTAGAATTAGAATTGGCAAAGACAGGTCTGCGTTTTCGCTTGGTTCCACCAGGAGACTTCATGATGGGGAGTCCACGTAAGGAAGAAGGGCGAGATGCAGATGAAGCTCAAAAGCAAGTGACGATTTCGAAGCCTTATTATCTGATGAAGACTGAAATCACTCAGGCTCAATGGACGAAAATCATGGGTAAAAATCCCAGTTATTTTAAAAATGCGGGCTCCAATGCTCCTGTAGAAAGTATTAGCTGGGAAGATTGCCAAAACTTTATAAGAAGACTGTCCTCTTATGAAGGTGCGATCAACATTTCCTTGCCAAGTAAAGCTCAGTGGGAATATGCCTGTCGTGCGGCGACTAAAAGTTCAATTTATAATGGCAACATGAAAATACATGGTGAGCGTAATGCACCGCTATTAGATGAAATAGCCTGGTACGGGGGTAATAGTGGAGTTACTTATGCAGGAGCTTATGATAGTAGCTATTGGAAAGAGAAGCAATACGATCACAGTCGGGCGGGTACTCACCCCGTTGCGCTAAAAATGGCAAACGCTTTAGGCATGTACGATATGCAGGGCAATGTATGGGAATGGTGTGCAGATTGGTACAATAGTGATCGTCAAAACAGAGTTTATCGTGGTGGTAGCTGGAACGATGATGCCCAGGACTGTCGTTCGGCGAATGGCTACGGCTATTCACCCGGACAAAAGACCTACGACCTTGGGGCTCGCCTGGCTTTGAGTCATTAATATTGATTTATGAAAGAGCTAAAACGGCGAAGTAATAGCTGTTTATAAGGGGGGATGAGTCCCCGTATAATAACAGCACGAACAAATGTAAGTTCTTATGATAAATGCGGGCGAGACGCCCGCGCTCCCAGGCAAGACGTTTCTTGTGAATTTAATGGATATGGCCGAAAAGTAGCTTAAAAATCCGCTTTGATACAAGTCTCCAAAATCCCAAAAAAGTGCTTTCCTCCAATGAGTTATGAGGAACTTAATAGCATTGTTGGGGCAGAGTCCCATATGTACTAAAAGCTATAAATACCTCCGGCGGGCGGAGATCCTCCGCGGGCGGACTAGCTTCGCAAAAAAAACTAAAATTTCTGAAGGTCCCTAGCATTAAGGTAAGCGTCAATTGAGCTGAATATTTGAATGCCTATTTCGAAAAAAAGTCTATTTCTTCCAGTTTTGTGGTAGGAGTTCCATTAAATTTTCTTTTGGGTGATCAATGATTCTCCTGAGCACATCCTCTAAGTATTCTTTTGGATTGATACCCAGCTTACGACAAGTCTGGATTAAGGAGATGATATTGGCAGCCGCTTGGCCGCCTTTTTCACTGCCGAAGAAAAGCCAGTTTTTTCTACCAATAGTAAGCGGACGAATAGCGCGTTCACTCACATTGTTATCTATGCGAGCATCCGGATAAGCAAGAAAAGCTTTAAATGCTTCTTGCCGTTTAAGTAGGTACTCCATTGCCGTTTTGAGTTTGCCTTTGGGCTCACATGCTTTGTAGTAATGATCTTGAATCGTCTTTAATAGAGCTTCAACAAAAGGCTTTGTTTTCCTATTGCGAAAGCTCTGTCGCTTTGCCGAAGTACCAAGCGCCCAAGCATCCTGTTCGAGTTCAAAGAGCTTATCCATCAAAATAAGCACTTGTTTACAGAATTCGTTTGGATTGGGTGTGTCAAAAAACTTACGCCTGGCATGAGCCCAGCAAGCCTGCCAATCGATACCATCAAGCTTATCCATTTTTTCATACGCAGCAAAAGCATCGGCATGAAAAACTCCTTGAAAGTCTTTCATTCGATCTAATGTATGGGAGTGTGAACGGTCTTTGGTGAATTCGAACCAAACGAGAGGAGGGTCTGGACCATCGCCGCCGACATAAACCCAAATCCGACCTTCTTGAAGCTTACCTTTACCTTTTGTTTGAAGCTTAACAGGGCTGTCATCTGTAAAAACTCTTGATGAGTTTAAAATTTGATCTCGTAATAAATCACCTAAAGGTTGGAGAGTTTTTCCTAACTGGAGAACCCAGTTGGAAAGCGTTTGTCGCGCAATAGTAAGTCCATCTCGTTTGAATTGCTCTTCGATACGATAAAGAGGTAAATGGTCGGCATATTTTGAAATGAGTATATGTGACAACAAGCTCACATCAGCACGACAGCCTGTTATCGGATGGCTGGGAACTAGAGCGGAGATAACTCCTGCCTTGGGCTTATTTGGAATATTGTATTTACGTACACGAGTCTCTATGACTTTGTAACGACCATGAACATAAACAAGTTTTTCTGATGTATCGAATCCCATGAGTTTCAGTTCTACACCAGTTATGGGATCAACTTTTTCATCTTCGGGCAAATCAATGATTTTAATTTCGCGTTCAGCATTCTCAGGGAAATTGAAATGCGTAAAGGGCTTGCGTTTCTTCTTCTTTTTTAGGGTATTTACTTTGGGTTCTTCATCTCTTTCTGGTGAATTTGAATCGCCCAGATCCTTAAGGTATTCAGTCCACTCAGGAAAAGTATCTGAGTTATCAAAGACTACAGTCTCTTTTTTACGACCATACAGCTGGGCTTTTAGATAGGTGTTTTCCTCTTCTAAAAACACAACTTTTTTGGTGAGGTCTGAGATAGTTTTAGTCATGAAATAATATAGCATAACCCCATGATTTTTCAGCTATAAAACCAGGCTATTTGATCTTAAAATAGGCCCCTTTACAGCAGTGGATCATTAGCAGAAATTCCCGAAAACTAAGCTCAGTTTTAGCTTCGGACATGTCGCTAAAAGTTCCGCGCTCCAACTGTTTATTGAAAATACAAAAACCACCTTCATCCCAGTAGAGACCTTTCAATAAATTACGCCGTCGATTTATGAAAAGGTAGACATCTCCTGCAAAGAGATTTTCCAGATTACTTAACGCGGTTAAGCCATTGAAGCCTTTGCGGAGGTTCACGGGTTCGGGATGTAGTTTTAACTTACGATCTTTAAAATATTCTAACATTGTATCTCCTGGGGTAAGCCCAGACTCTAATTCAACTACTCTCCCTCGGGATATGGTTCAAATTGCCCTTTACGCATTAAGGAGCTTATGCTCCAATAAAAACAAAAAGAGCTTGGGAAAGTTGGATGATGTCGCCACTTTTTAAGTAGGCGGAATGACTCTGCTCACCATTAATGAAAGTTCCATTCGTACTATTTTCATCTTTGATTTGTATGCCATTATCATTAGAAGTAATGGAAGCGTGAAGGCCAGAGACAGAAGATTCATTAACTTTAAAAGTATCTGGTCCTTGGATATTAGAGCCGAGTAAAACTTTCTCGCCCAAGTTGATCCATTGGTAGCCATCTTGATCACAGTGTAATAAAGCCGCTTCTTTAAAGGGTTTTCTAGGGGCTTTTTGAAGAACTTGGTGAATATATTTTAATTGCTGTGTGAGTTTTTCTGGTGCGAGATTTAAAACAGTCGTGCCCCTCAGAGAGCGTCTTTGATAAATACATTCAGCCAGTAGATTTTTGAGACCTTTGGTTTTTGTTCCGGGTTCATTTTTGAGCCTTTGGTCAATTAACTGTCCTAGGCTATAGGAACTTTCTTCTTCAATTAATTGTAGCTCACGATCTCCTAAATTATTGATCACGGAGATGAATTCTAGTTCCAATTTATTAAGAAAACGAGTGCGGTGTTGATAGACCGAGTCAACACTAATTTGGAGTGTGTTTGAGACGTCCTGTACACTTAAGCCATCTAAAACATACATCGTGAAGGCTTTGTAGTGGGTAGGATCCATATCTTTGTATAATTGACGCATGGCCTGTGAAAGAATGCTCTGAAGCCAGATTAAGTCATCGTTTGCGCCCATTGCATCTGGATGAAGTTCGGGGACTTGATCTAAGTCGGCATATACGGCAGCATCGGACTGACTGATATCACGGACTTGGTTCTTGTTGTCGTGATAATCCTTTTGAGAACGAATATCCCGTTGCTTGGTTTCGCGGCGAAAGGCATCAATGGCGCGGCGTTTGACTAAGGTCTTTAGCCAAGGACGGAATTTGCCTTTTGTCTGGTCGTAATTAAAGTTTTTACACAAGTCAATGCATACTTCTTGAAAGACTTCTTGAGCGAGGCTCGGGTTACAGCCGCAGCGACGCGCCCAGCCATTGACAACTTCCCAGTAAAACTCGGTAAATTCCTCCCATACAGAAAAATCGTCTTGTTTTTGCAAACGCAAAATCATGGTCTGTTGGGTCATTTTCAAATCTTTACTCATGAAGGAAATCATTTAGAATTTGAAGAAGTGAGGGATAATTAGTGAAGCACAAGAGATGACTAATAAGGAGAGAGGAAGACCACTTTTTAGGTAATCAGTGAATTTATAATTGCCAGGTGCGTATACCATCATATTCGTTTGGTAGCCGATAGGAGTCGCAAAGGATGCTGAGCCCGCAATGGCTAAGCCAATGACGAAAGGTAGTGGAGAAACATTCATCGAGTTAGCCACGTCAACCACGATGGGGAAAGTTAGGGCTACGGCGGCTGTGTTGGTAATGAGTTCAGTCAATACCCAAGTGAATAAGCAGCATAAGAGCAAAGCAACTTGAGGATTATCTGCAGGGATAAGGAAAGTGAGGCTATGAGCGATTTGGGCGGCGGCACCACTGGTTTCTAGACCGACGGAGAGACCGAGTGCGGCTCCAATGACAACGAGGATATTGAGGTCGATAGCTTTTAGTGGAGAAGCTTGAAGGTCCTTTTGAAGAGCAATCATGATAAGTGAAGCTAAGAGAGCGGAAGTCATGATATTTATGATGCCAAGAGCCGGCAAGGCCGACATAAAAAAAGTAATGATGAGAGGGTATATAGGTGGCTTCACAGAAGTTTTTTCGGTGTTTTCAACTTCGGATAAAATAGTGAATTCAGAACTATTTTTCCAGAAGTCGACAAAAGTAGGGCGTGCAGCAATGAGTAGGGTATCACTTGCTTTTAGTTTCGTTTGAAAGAAATTGGCGAGGTCTTGCGAGCCACGGTGCAGGGAGATTACGGCAGCCATATAGCGTTGGCGGAACCAGATTTGCTCAATACTTTTTCCCGTTAAGGCGGAATTTTGTGGAATCATTAATTCATAAAGTTGGTACTCTTCATTATCGGAATCGAGATCAACTGGGATGAGGCCGGGGATGTTTTGTAGCTCATCCATGTGAGACTTTTCACCTGAGAAAGTGAGGATGTCACCACAGAGAAGAATCCAGTTACGAATATTGGTGTTAGCAGTGTTTCCCGAAGGACGACTGGCACTCATAATTACGAGACCATCAATGTGCTGAAGGTTGGTGTCTTTGACGCGTTTGCCATCGACAGGACTTACTGGGCTTACTTTCATTTTCATGATATAAGTACGAATTTGTTCCTTATCGTGACTCTCATTTTTTGGGAGTAATTGAATGGCAAAAAAGACAATCCAAATCACACCTAAGATTAAACAGAAGATAGCAATAGGAGTAAGGGTAAACATACCGAGGCCTTGATGGAGTTCCGGAATGTCGGACTGTTGCATTTTCCCATGAACAATAAGGTTAGTCGATGTGCCAATGAGTGTGCACATGCCACCTAAAGTAGTGAAGAATACCATGGGTAGTAATAGCCTAGAAGGGGAGATCGTATGTTGGTTAGCCCAGCGCTTGATAGCGGGGATGAACATCGCCACAACGGGAGTGTTGTTCATAAAAGCTGATAGAGGAGTGACGACCACGGCAATTCTGAGTGCGGCCTTTTTTTCGTTGGTTTCATTATTGAGGATTTTTTGGGAAGCATATTCGAGCCAGCCGCTATTACGAACACCTTCGGCAACAATGAAGAGTGCACCCACAGTAATCAGTGTGGGTGAACTAAAGCCAGAGAGGAGTTGTCCGCTGTAATCAATAAGTTGTTCTTTATCCATGCCGCGTTGGTGGCCATGGATGGCGGAACCTAGGAGTAGGAAAGTGAAACTTCCTCCCGCACAAACAGATGGCTGTGCAACATCTTTAAAGATAGAGAGGAACATGAGTCCAGTTAGGAGCATGGTGAAAGTTGCAAAGGAATAGAGATTCATCGAGAACATGGCGACTAGAGCAATGCCAGGAAAAATCAGGTAAGTACAAATAGGGCTGGGTTTATTCACTAGTAAGCGCCTTGATGCATTGAGTGGTGATTATGGCAATATCGGGAAGTTTGTTCTTTCCATCTTCTTGTCGTGGTTGGATGAATTGTACTCCCATAGAATGAAGTTTTTTCATTGATTCCACTAAAATCTGATTGTGCATAATACCGTTCATGCAAGGGGCAATAAGAATGGGAGTACCTTTGTGCTCGAGGCAGCCTAATGCACAAGCCGAGGCAGTAGAGAGTGCGGAATCCGCAATGCCAGTGGCCATTTTATTAATACTATTGTATGAAGCGGGGGCAATCAAAAAGAGATCAAAGGGGTAGTCTGACTCAAGGTGTTCGGCATCTGCACTTAAGGATTTGATGACCGGATTTGTAGATGTCCAATGAAGGCTTACTTCAGAGACGAAATTCAAAGAGCTTTCGCTAGCGAAAACTTGGACTTCGGCTCCGTGTTTGCGGAGTTCGCGAATAAGGTCAGGGCAACGATAAGCGGCAATGCTACCAGAGATAAACAAAGCGATTTTCTTTTTAGCTAAAGCTTTGCTATGGGGGCTTACGGCGTGATCACTTAGATTGCTTAGTGTGGGAGCTGAAAAATTCCACTCACTCATTTTGACTATCCTATTAATTTGATCTCAATATAAGACCTTGTGTGAAAGTCGCAAGCCTAGTGTGATTTGCTGAGAAGCAAAAAATAAGTAGAGCCGTATTTATATGAGTAAGGAGCTTATTTAACTACAGTTGCGGCTTCAGCATTGCCACAAAGAATGTTTTTGAGGACGCCTTCTTGGTGAAAGTCAAAAACTATGATAGGCAGTTGATTGTCCATGCATAGAGTGAAAGCCGTTGAGTCCATGACTTCAAGTTGCTTAGTAAGGCAATCTGTGTAGGAGATTTCATTGTACTTTACAGCATCATCATGTTTGGCAGGATCTTTGTCGTAAATGCCATCCACTTTTGTCGCTTTTAAAACGACTTCAGCATTAATTTCATTGGCGCGCAATGCAGCCGTGGTGTCGGTAGAGAAAAAAGGACTACCAGTTCCAGCAGCAAAGATCACAACGCGACCTTTCTCTAAATGTCTGACGGCTTTGCGTCGGATATAGGGTTCGCAAATCTGTTGCATAGCAATAGCAGATTGAACGCGAGTGGGGATGCCAAGACTCTCCAAGCCATCTTGAAGAGCCAGGGCATTGATGCAAGTAGCCATCATTCCCATATAGTCACCTGTGGTACGATCCATGCCTTTGCGAGAAGCGCTAAGTCCGCGGAAGATATTTCCTCCGCCAATAACAAGAGCCACTTCTACGCCCATATCGACAACTGATTTAATGGCCTCGGACATTTCTTGAACAATGGCGGGGCTAATGCAGTTGTCGTCAGAGCGAAGTACTTCGCCACTGAGCTTGAGGATGATTCGTTTATATACAGGTGGCATAGGCAATGTCTACTTACCGATCTTACACATAACGAAACGTTTTACAGTCGCTTTAGGGTAAGCTTGGCTGAAAGTAAGTTTGTCATCCATAATCCAAGGTTGGTTGACGAAGCAAACATCTTTGAACCATTTCTGAACAGAACCATTAATGATTTTGTCAGCGATTTCAGGAGGTTTGCCTTTAGCTTTTTCAGCAAAAATAGCTTTTTCTTTTTCGATGTCTTCAGCAGGAACGCCAGAATCATCAACATAAGAAGGATTGAAAGCAGCGATGTGCATACATACAGACTTGAGGCCTGCAGCGTCAATTTCGCCTTCAACGTCAACGATAACACCGATACGACCATTGCCGTGGATGTAACTTTGAAGTTGACCTTCAGAAGTCCAAGATTGAGCATTAACGATCTGCATGTTTTCGCCGATTGTAGCAATCATTGTAACAAGGTCGTCTTTTTCTTGCTCTACGAGCTCAGCAGTAACTTCGCCGTTTGAGTCTTTCGCAATAGTTTTTTCAAGAAGTGAAGATGCGTAGTCACGGAAACGATCAGTGTTACCTACGAAGTCAGTTTCACAAGAGAGTTGAGTGATAGCAGCTTTGTTGCCTTTAACTGTAGCAACAACTACACCTTCGTTAGCTTCGCGACCGGCTTTCTTAACAGCCTTTGCTTGGCCTCTTTTACGGAGGATTTCTACAGCTTTGTCGAAATCGCTGTCAGATTCGATGAGTGCTTTTTTGCAATCGAGCATGCCACAGTTAGTAGCTTTGCGGAGGGCAGCAATATCTTTAGCAGAAATAGCCATGTGTTTTTTCCTTAAGTTTTGTTTATGCGACCCGAAGGTCGCACGAGATCAAAAAGTGCTTACGCTTCTTTTTTAGGAGCGGCTTCTTTCTTAGCTTTAGCAGGAGCGGCTTCTTTCTTAGGAGCAGCTTCTTTTTTAGCTTTAGCAGGAGCGGCTTCTTTCTTAGGAGCAGCTTCTTTTTTAGCTTTAGCAGGAGCGGCTTCTTTCTTAGGAGCAGCTTCTTTTTTAGCTTTAGCAGGAGCAGCTTCTTTTTTAGCTTCAGGAGCAGCGGCTTCTTTCTTAGGAGCGGCTTCTTTTTTAGCTTCAGTAGGAGCAGCTTCTTTAGCTTCAGCATCTTTTTTAGCTTTAAACGCTGCGTCTTTCTTAGCTTTCTCAGCTTTGATTTTCTCAGTTCTCTCAGCTTTAAGTTTGTCAGATCTTTCTCTGTCAGCTTTCATTTTTTCTGCTTTGTCAGCTTTAGCTTTCTCAGCTTTGATCTTGTCTTCTTTAGCTTTTTCAGCAGCTTTTGCGTCAGCAATACCTTTACCCGCAACAACAGCAGCACTGAGTTGGTCGAAGATAACTTGTACAGAACGTACTGCATCATCGTTACCAGGAATACCGTAATCAACGTCATCTGGGTTGGAGTTTGAGTCGAGGATAGAAACGATCGGAATACCGAGAGAGTGAGCTTCTTTAATCGCGATGTGCTCTTTGTTGATGTCTACTACGACTACAACTGCAGGAGGACGCTGAAGGTCAGTGATACCAGAAAGAGAGTTTTCGAGTTTCGTTTTTTCACGACGAATTTTAGAAGCTTCTTTCTTCTTCATTTTGTCGAGAGAGCCGTCTTCTTCCATTTTCGTGTATTTCTTAAGCTTAGCAACACTTTTACGAATAGTAGTAAGGTTAGTAAGAGTACCACCTAACCAACGGTAAGAGATGTAGTGCATATTACTAGCTTTTGCCGATTCTTCCACGATTTCTTGTGATTGACGCTTAGTACCAATGAAGAGTACATCGCCGCCTTCAGCAACTGTTGAATAGAGGAATTTACAAGCATTATTAAGAGCAACCATAGTTTTGCTCAGATCGAAAATGTGGATACCGTTTCTAGAACCATAAATGTATGGTTTCATTTTTGGATTCCAACGACGGGTTTGGTGGCCGAAATGTACGCCGGCTTCAAGGAGGTCAGTAATTTTGATTGACATATCTCTTCCTATTGGTTTTTGAATGCTTTGTGTTTGGAGTCAAGCACTCGAGTTAAATTATTTTTTAGTTGGGTTGGATTACTTAGCAGCTTTATTTAAAGCAAGTGCAAGACGTGATTTTTTACGATCAACAGTAGGTTTTTTCATAACGCCTTTTTTGGCGGCTCTATCAAGTGCAGAGAAACAAACTGTGAGAGCTGCAGTAGCTTCTTCGATTTTGTTTTCTAGAAGTAGAGCATTGAACTTCTTGTCATAAGTAGCGATAGCGCTTTTACGAGCTTTGTTACGAGCTTGTTTTTTCGCATCGGATCTTATATGTTTTTTCGCAGACGGTGCGTGTGCCATATTTAAATTCCTAATTTGTTATATAATTATGCTTGCCTAATGTCCAGAGACAAAAGGTCGCGGAAAATAGTGGTTTTTCCTTGACTTTCAAGCTTGTAAAATACTTTTTTTTGAGAGGATGAAAAAGAGCACATTCTCGACTTGAATTTACGGGCAAGTTAATGAGCTCTTATAGCTATATTTTTATGCTGACTTGCAAGTTAGTCTTTCGTGTGCTTTTTTAACTTGACTATAAAACATCAGTTAAGGATTTGTATGAAATATTTATTTAGCATTTTTTTTATTGTAGCGACACTAACAGTAGAGGCTGAAAGCACTGTTGCTGAGCAGGCGAACCTGCTTTTTCGAGAGCGCTGCACGGCGTGTCATTTAGATGATGGTTACGGACTTAAATCAATGAAAGTTGCGTCAATTGCGGGTCTGCCTCGCTGGTATGTAACTCAGCAATTACGGCATTTTCGCGATGGCAAGCGTGGGGCAGATGCCGCTGATACTGAGGGACAGATGATGCAAAGTATGACGCAGACTTTGGATGATAAAAGTATCGCTTTTTTGGGTAAACATGTGCAGAGTATGCGACCATTAAAAGCACGTCGAACTCTCAAAGACGGGGATAAAACTCTTGGAGAGAAGCTTTATCAAGCTGATTGCGCCTCCTGTCATGGCGATAAAGCAGTAGGTGTACGCAGTAAATTAGCACCACCTTTGAACGTGCAAATTGATTGGTATTTACAGGGGCAAATGATTAAGTTTAACAAGGGTATACGCTCACATCACGGAGGGAAAAACCCGACAGCAGCGCAAATGAAAGATCTTTTAGCCTATCTCTCCACTCTTAGCAAAGAAGAAGTAAAAGAGAAGTGATAAGCTAAGATTTTAGTATTAGCTCCTGACTAAAATCACCATGAAAAAGAGATTAAAAATAGCAAGGCCATCACTTACTTTTGTTCACTGTGATTGACGTGATCTTTATGATAATTAATGAAGGTTCCCAGTCCTAGCAGAATGAAACTTAGGATGATATAAGCCCAGCCATTTAAATGCTGAAAGAGATGATAAAAACTCTTGAGAATGGCTAGTGCAAAAAATAAGAGCGTGATGGCTTGGGCTTGAGCATTTTTAAAATAAAGTATACTGGCAATAGATATAAAAATCATGATGATTTGCAAAGTCATTAAATTTGGAGCGCTTAAGGCCCCGAGGGCAATCATCATGGCGGAGCATGTTTGTAGGCCTTGTGACTTGGTACTGAGTCGATTGATGAAGAGCAGAAATAATCCTGCAGGAATAAAAAGCATAAGTTGAGTGTCCCAATTAAAGAGCTCGATATTCCAGTTTTCTGGTAGCAATTGATGGGCTTTGGTCGCCAAGACAAAAGCGAGTGCAATGAGGCTAATTGCATGTTGACGCCAGCAAGACCATGCGAAAATAACGGCAAAAGCGGCAAGGAAATAGATGAGATTTTGAATGAGGTAAAACTCGCTAAAGAGATGATTGTAGATGAGTGCATTGAAGTAGAAGAGCGCCATGTACAAAAGAGGACTCCAGCGATGTTTTACAGCTAAGTAAAGGATGAAAAAGCCACTAATGAGTAGAGTGTTAAAAGGGCTAAAAGTATTTTGTAAGTGCTGATAAGTAGCTTCGTTGAAGTAGACCAAAGCAAAAGGGAGCAAAGCTAAGAATCCCACAGCTTTTGATCTCGTGAAGTAATGGTCGATGCCAATGAAACTGAGTAAACACAGGCTAGGGATGAAATCATAGAAGCTATAAGTTACGCTAAAGATGTAGGCCATGGCCCAAACATTTAAAGAACTTAGTATGAAGCTTAATGCGTAGAAAATTCTTTTGGAGTAATCATCTTGGGTGACGGTATTGAAGTTGAGGTAAGACACAAGCAAAGCAAAATTCATGAGATTTAAAGCTTGGCGCCAAATTTGTCCTACTGTTAGGGCCTCCTCAAAATGTGTGGCCACTAAGCCAGGCATGATAAAATTTATATAAGTGAGAAAAAGCAGTCCGATAGTTTTTCGCGGACCAAAATTTATCTGAGCATAACGTTTTAAGAGATGAAGTTTTAAAGCGGTGAATGCGAATAATCCGCAGCCCATGAGAATTCCTAGGGAGGCGTTATCGCAAGCGATGGTATTTAATAGCAGGCCATTGGCCATGAAAAATATACCCAGAATGATAGTTAGAGCCGTGGAGGAGAAGCTCCGTTTTATTTTCAAAAAGGCATACATCGCTAAGAGCATGAGTTCATAGAGAGCAATGGAAAGAATGCAAAATATTTTTTCATTGAGGGCATCACTAGTAAGAATGGGGGTCATGACTTGAAATAAACCCCAGATGATAGAAAGAGCACTCAGGCAGTAGAGACTGCTTCCCCCTGTATCCTTTATGAAATTCAGAAAATAAGTTTTAAAACGATCTTGGTCTAATTCTATGCTGTTCATCACGAGCTCCTTTTTGGCTGATTAAATTATCATAAGCTATCATTTACTGTTATTCAATATTTTGGAGGTTATTTTTTTAATTTTGTTTTTTCTTGTTGTTTATTGAGCTCAACTATTGCATACTGAAAATAAACTATGTAGAGTATTTGAAAGTAAATGATAGTTAAAGGAAGTTAGATGAGCTCAAGTCCACAGTGGTATACGATTAAGCAAGCCGCAGAATATTTATCGATAGGAGAGCCAACGCTTTATCGTTGGATGCGTGATAGTAAGATCACGGTGAGAAAAGTAGGGGATTCAACACGATTTTTACAGGAGGATTTAGATTCCTGTATTCAAGTGATTCCTAGTAAGAAGGATGTGGAAAAGCTGAAAAAGTTGTGCTCTAGCTGCCATAGCGAAGACATTGTAAAAGGCAATTTTAAGAGCACAGGGAAAAATTATTTTGCTCCGGAGAAGTCAAAGTTTTGGACTTTCAAGGATTCCAACGTGGGGAGTAGTGCGTATATGTGCTGTAACTGCGGGGCAATTACACTTTTTGGTGATACTGAAAAATTAGAATCACTAAGAATACCAGATAAAAAAGAGGACTGATCTGGGCACTTAAAACAAAAAAGGGAGTTAAGAAATGAAGCATTTATTATTATTAATTAGTCTATTCTCATTCAGTAGTCAAGCATGTGTTAATTCATCTTACTCGAGGCTTGATGAGAAGAAAATAACGAATGAAATGATTTTCTTAGCCCTTGGTCAGTTTGCTCACCGCAGCGAATCTTTTTACCTCTTTCACGAACAAGCCAGTTTAGAGAAACTCAGAAATGAGCCAGAGGATTTTGAGGCACGCAATGATTTGGCCGTCGCCTATATAAAATTAGCTAAGTATACAGAAGCAGAAGCTGAATTAGATCACAATGAAAAACTTCATCCCGGAAGATATGAAACAGCAGCGAATTATGGAGTGCTTTTTAAGAAAAAGGGTGAGTATGCGAAAGCCGCAAAGTTCATTGCGCAATCCTTAGGAATTAAGCCAGAAGGCCACATGGGTTTAGGTGACTATTACCTTAAAATGTGTGAGTTCTTAGTAAATGAGGAAATGGAGCAAAATTTTCTGGGCGTAAATTATATTGAGCCCCCCGTGAAATCTGCGGCGATCGCAAATAAAGAATATATTGTAAGCCTCATCAAAAATGATTATGCCTTTGCCGATGCTTATTATATCCTTGGAGATATTTTATACACCGAGGGAAATCTCCAGTTAGCCATACATGCCTATGCAAAAGCCGGCTCACTCAATCCTGTGTTACCCATACGAGAACGTTATGCTTTGATCCGTAATGAATGGCGCGAGCAGAGAAGTTTTATGCAGGTGGTGGAAGATCGTTTTAGTTTAAGAAGGAAGCTAGATCGTCGAGTGAATGGCGCGGAGCGTTGGGGCGAAAATTTTAAATTGACAGAAGAGCAATTAATGCGAAGTTCGCAAAGGATTTATGAATTTGGGGAGATTTTTAATGAAATGGAAATCCAAGGAATGAGTCGTGTCGCGTTGTTAGAAGTGGGCACTTACCTAGGTTTTCAGTTCCCCGTATTTTTAGTTTTGTTTGTTATTATTGCGGCATTGCTCATAGGCTTAAAGATTGCGAGTGATCAGCGCAAGAAAAGGAAAAATTTGGACCAAGAAGAAGCGTGAAATTAAGGGGTTTTGGATTCTTGATAAAACTGTTTGATTTCTTTTGGGCTAAAAGCGCTGCGATGAATCGAGAGGAAATCAACTTGGCCAGGGGCATTGCGAATATCTTGGCTATTAAGAGGAACCCAATTCATGAGATCGCACCAACCCATATAACTTTCTTGTAAAGAAGCTGTAGCGATATGTCGTTGTGAAGTGACATCTTCTCCATTGATATAGATGAAGAACTCCTTTTTCTCGATGTCAAAAGTAAAAGAAAGTAAAATCCAATTTTTGAGAATCGATTCAGCATTAAAAAAGTCACTGCTTACAGTGAAGTTACTTTTGCTGCTCAATTTAAAAAATGAACCTTGTGGCACGGTCTGCAACTGTACGGTGAATTCATTGGGTTCCCATTTTTCACTTAAGAGGACACCTAAGTGATTATTATTGGTAAGATGTTCAAATTTCACCCAGAGATTCATGGTCATGGCAGGGAATTTTTCGTTGAGGAAAAATTTGACGCGATCATTAGGGCGTTGAAATTTTAAACTATGTGTCGTGGGAAAACGTCCTTCTGCCCATGTGGCACCAATAATTTTGCCATGAGCAGGTAAGACTTCGCCGCGATACACTTCTTGAATGAGAGCTTTGTCATCATGTGGATTGGGTTTGAACTGATACATGAAAGCGGTATCTGGATCAGTTTTAAGTTTTTTGATAAGCTCTTGCCATTTGAGTAATTGACTTTGACTGCGATCCTTGGATTGTTGATGAATGGACTTTGTGCTGAGGTAGCTTTCTGCGTCAACGAGTTGTTTAGTGATTAAGGAAAAAGTTTGATTCTCGTGAATGATTTTTTTAAAACTATCATCGCTAAAGGAGATTGAGCCCAGAAAGCATGTAGCAGTCGCTTTGTGTTTTTGTATATTGACACCGAAGTCAGCACCTTGATCCAGTATTTGACCATGTTGTGTAAACGCTGCGAATCCTTTTCGTTTAATCAGTGACGTGAGTCTGACTTTTCCCTTTTTGATAAAGATTTTATTGCCGCTTTGGAGCTCGATTTCAGCGGGTGCCGTAATATTTAATTCCATGGCACTATCTAACTCAATGACAATCATTCCTTGATCGAGTTTGAGCCACCCAGTTTTTAAATCTTGTCCTTGTTTAAATTTAGGGTCAACAACATCGATACTACTGCTGATGCTGGCAATGTAGGGTCGGTAAGGCTCCGTAAGCTCAAGGGCCTGAGTATTTTCTTCTGTGGTGACTTCGGTAGATTTATTTTTGAAGAGGAAGAAAGCGATGAAGGCGATTAAAGTCAAAACTATTATATATAAGACTGTGTGTGACTTCGAGTCAGTTTTTTTTTTCGGCTCACTTTCGCCAAGAGTTTTTTCATGAATAGAACGATTCTGAAGTCTGTCGCTAAGACTTAAATCTTGATCTCGTAAACTCAAAAAAATCAATTGCCCCTCAGGATTATTTTTTAATAGCTTATTGAGTTCTGTGCCTTCGTCTTCACTGAGTTCAGTATCATTTAATTGATGACTGAGTTCAAAGATGCGACGTGATTCGCGGGTGAATTTGAATTTACTCATGATTCATCTCCGCGGTTGAGACGTACACAGAGGAAAAGTTTTTGACGTATTTTTTGTAAGTTTTTACTGAGGGCATTCGCAGTCGTGTTACGCTTCTTCGCGAGTTCATTTATCTGGCCATCTTCGCAGTAACGGTACTCGATTAAGCGTCGATCTTCATTTTCTAACTTATAGAGGCATTCATCTAAATAAGATTTTAGATTGTCGAGTTCAGTAGAAAATTCGGAAGAAGTATCGGCTAATTGCTCAAGGCAATCTTGGTCTAAGAATAAATTTTTCTTTTCGTTCTTGCGATAATAATTTCTTATTTCATTATAGGCGAATTTGTAGGCCCAGGGAAGAAAGGGGTATTCCGAATTATAATTCTCATGTTTTTTCCATAAAACCATAGCGGTACACTGCATGACATCTTCCGCATCCTTAGTATGGAATACGAGTCGTTGAACGTAGGAGCGTATCTTGGGCTCGTACTTAATATATAAAGTCATGAATTGTTCAGAAGGGTGCATAGGTAAGAAATCTCATAAGTTCGTTAATTATAATATCGTTAGCAAAGAATGAAATATGCCTAAACTTAGAAAAAATGTGATAAAATAATTAATGAGCAGGCAGATATCCCTTTTTCTTGACGATCTAAAGGGCAGATCAAACATTTAAAAGGTTATTATGAAATACTTTATCTTATTATTCAGTCTGTCGGCGGTCACGCTCGGTGCCGAAGAAACTGTGAGCTTCAATAAACAAATTCGACCCATCTTAGCAGATCGTTGTTATCATTGTCATGGACCCGATGCAGCTGAAGGTCAAAAAGGTGCTTTAAGACTAGATGACGAATCATCAGCTAAGGCTGATTTATATGCTTTGAAGAGAAAAAAACGCGGTAAGGCAGCTTTGCCAGCAGATGAAGCAAGCAAGAAAGCGCGTTATGCGATTGTCGAAGGAGACCTAGAGCATAGTACTTTGATAGAAAGAATATTTTCAGATGATGAAGATGAAATGATGCCTCCTGCAGACAGTGATTTACGTCTCAGTAAAGAAGAAAAAGATTTACTCAAACGCTGGATTCAACAAGGCGCAAAATGGGAAAAGCACTGGGCTTATGTAAGTCCCCAAAAAGCTGTTGTCAAAAAATCAAAAAACAGTATTAATGCGATTGATGATTACATAGCTAATCAATTGCGTTTAGAGAAACTATCTCCAAGTCAAGCAGCGAATAAAGAAAAAATCATTCGTCGCCTTTCCTTAGATTTACGCGGCATACCTCCTTCTCTTAAAGAAGTCGATAGTTTCTTGGTAGATAAATCATCAAAAGCTTATGAGCGCGTGGTTGATGACTTTTTGGCGAGCCAGCACTATGGCGAGCGAATGGCCTTGGAATGGTTAGATTTAGCACGCTATGGCGATACTCGCGGACTGTTTGAAGATAGTTCACACCCGATTTGGCCTTGGAGAGATTGGGTCGTTAAAGCCTTTAATAATAATCAGCCCTTTGATGATTTTATTCGTGAACAATTAGCGGGGGATTTATTAGAAAACCCCACGGATGAACAAATTTTAGCTACGGGTTTTAATCGTAATAACCCCACATCCAAAGAGGGTGGAATTATTGATGAAGAGTATTTGAAAATTTACGCGGCGGATCGTGTTAAAACCACTTCCATCACTTTTCTAGGGATGAGCTTAGAGTGTGCGCAATGTCACGATCATAAATATGATCCATTAAGCCAGAAAGAGTTTTATGAAATGTCGGCCTTTTTTACTAATATTGCAGAAAAAGGTAAAGTAGATGATAAGCATGCTCCGGCCATGAAAGTTTATACCAAGGAATACGTGGATGGAGAAAAATCTTTGGTGGAAAAAGTGGCACTCTATGAGTCGAAACTTAAGGGTGAAGATGGAATTCGTCCGGAGTTGAAATATAAAAAACAAGTTCCTGCAATAGAGAAAGTTAGCCTTATTCGAATCACAAGCAATAGTAAAAATCGCCCCTTATATTTGGATGAAGTACAAGTTTTTTCTATGGGAAAAAATCTTGCTCCATTAGCTAAAGCGAGTCAGTCAACGACAATGAAAAAACAGTCGGCAGACAAAGCTATTGATGGTATTTACTTAGAAGATAAAAAGGGAGCACATTATTCAGCAACAAATAAAGAAAAGAATAGTTCTTGGGAATTAGCACTCGCTGAAGAGAGTGCGATTGAGTCACTCATCCTTTGGCCTGCAGATAATTTGCCGAGGGATCTCAATATAAAAATTGAACTATTGGATAAGCAAAAGAAAGTCGTCAAGGAGTATAAAAAGTCTCTCAAGCCTAAACAAGTTTTATTGTTTGGCGCGATTGAGCAAGGGATATTTAGCGCTGAATTAAACGCTTTGTTAATGACTGATTTTCCCGAGTCAAAAAGAGCTCAGGCCTTATATAGAATTGAGTTATTAAAAGAAAATACAGCCACAAAAAATGATGCCATGGCCTTGGTTAAGAATCGCAATGACTTAGTTGCTTGGCGCAAAAATATTCCTGTCTCTATGATTATGAAAGAACGTGAGGGAGAAGCACGTAAAGTGCATATTTTAGATCGTGGTGATTATACCGCTAAAAAAGAAGAAGTTTTCCCCCATGTGCCGCGAGCGATTTTGAGTTTTGAGGGTTTTGAAAAAAATCGTTTGGGCTTAGCTGACTGGATAGTCGATAAGGGTAATCCCTTAACATCGCGAGTGACAATTAATCGTTACTGGCAATTGATTTTTGGCCGTGGGATTGTGAGAACAACGGAAGACTTTGGTTTACAGGGTGAGCTTCCTTCTAATCCTGAATTATTAGATTATTTGGCGGTGGAATTCATTGAGAGTGGATGGGATTTGAAACATATGATAAAGCTTATGGTGATGTCGGCCACTTATCGTCAAACGACAGTGGTAAGCCCTATAAAAAGGAAGACTGATCCAGAAAATATTCACCTTTCTTATGCTTCGCGTCAGCGTTTACAAGCAGAACTTATCCGCGATAATTCACTGGCTATTAGTGGACTACTCAATACCAAGATTGGAGGAGCCCCAGTACGCGTGTATCAACCACCAGGATTATGGAAAGAAAAGACAACGAAGATGCCTTTCGTTCAGGATAAGGGCGATAAACTCTATCGTAAAACACTCTATGCTTTTTGGAGACGTACCTCACCTCACCCAAGCAGTGTACTTTTTGATGCCACAGATCGTACAACTTGTGCAGCAAGGCGTGCTCAGACAAACACCCCATTGCAAGCCTTAGTTCTTCTCAATGATGTTCAGCATGTCGAATCCGCACGAATATTGGCAGAGCGAATGATGGTCGAGGGTGGAGAGAGCTTAGCAGATAAATTGAGCTTTGCTTGGCGCCTTGCAACGGCTCGTCAGCCAAGCAAGACGGAGCTTGCTGTATTGTCAAAGGAATATGAATTGCGCGTGAAAGAGTTTACTGCCCAAAAAGAAGAAGCTAAAAAATTAGTTTCTGCGGGGGACTATAAGCAAAATGTAAAGTTAAATAACGTTGAGCAAGCAGCCTATATGATTGTCGCTCAAATGATTTTAAATCTCGATGAAACGATTACAAGAAACTAAGGACTTGCCATGAATAATAATTTTTCAAATCCATTTGATCGTCGCCAGTTTTTTAAACAAAGTGGTGCAGGCCTCGGAGGCTTAGCTCTTTCAAGTCTTATGAGTCCTGATTTAATAGCGAAGGATATTCAATCCCAACTCCCTCATTTTGCCCCCAAGGCTAAACGCGTTATTTTTCTCTTTATGAGTGGAGGTCCCTCTCAGCAGGATATGTTTGATCACAAGCCACTTTTACGTGAATTTCATGGGAAAGAACTCTTTAAAACCAAGCAAAAAGATGGCTCTTGGTCGAAAGAAGGTTTTATCAAAAAAGAGCAACGCCTTACGGGCATGACTTCTGGGCAGAAAGGCTTCCCGATTGCGGGACACAAATGGGATTTTAAGCAGCATGGCAAGAGTGGTGCATGGATTAGTTCCTTGATGCCTCATACCGCGAAAATTGCCGATGATCTTTGTTTTATCAAGAGTATGCATACCGACGCGATTAATCACGATCCTGGCATGACATTTTTTCAGACGGGCTCGCAAATTCCAGGTCGTCCTAGTATTGGCTCATGGTTGAGCTACGGCTTGGGCAGTATGAATAAAAATTTACCTGAATTCACGGTGCTTATGTCTAATGGTACAGGCCGTCCTGGTGGTCAGCCCATTTATACCAAACTATGGGGTAATGGCTTTTTGCCCTCAGTTCATCAAGGAGTTCAGTTCCGCAGTGGCAAAGATCCTGTACTTTACCTAAATAATCCCAAAGGAGAAAATCCAAAGAGTCGTCGACGCATGCTCGATGGTTTGAAAGAACTCAACCAAGAAGCCTATAATGAGCATTTTGATCCAGAAACTCAAACGCGAATTAATCAATATGAAATGGCCTACCGTATGCAGACGTCGGTGCCAGATGCGCTCGATATAAGTAAGGAGAGTGAGGCCACGTTTGAAATGTATGGACCGAATTCTAAGACGCCGGGAACTTTTGCCGCCAATTGTATCTTAGCTCGACGTCAGGCCGAAAAAGGCGTACGTTTTATTCAGCTTTACCATAGGGGTTGGGATCAGCATGGTGGAATTCCAAAGGCCTTGCCTAAACAATGTGATGACGTGGATCAAGCTTCGGCTGCTTTAGTGACGGACCTGAAACAAAGAGGGATGTTAGACGATACACTCGTTGTTTGGGGTGGAGAGTTTGGACGTACGGCCTATTGCCAAGGGAAATTGACTGAGAAGGAATATGGGCGTGATCATCATCCACGTGCTTTTACTTATTGGATGGCCGGTGGTGGAGTAAAGCCAGGTATGACCCATGGTGAGACCGATGAGTTCTCTTATAATATCGTCAAAGATGGTGTTCACGTACATGACTTTCACGCAACTATGTTACACCTCTTGGGAGTTGATCACGAGCGTTTGACCTACAAATACCAAGGTCGTCGCTTTCGTCTCACTGATGTCCATGGTCACGTGGTCAAAAACATCTTAGCCTAAGGCAGATAGAATCATTCTAGAACCTAGGAAGAAAGAAACTTAAGTCTATAATTAAAGATAAATCAGACTTAAGTTTCTTTTGAATTAGCTTAGCAATTTACTATTGGGGTAATAGGAGCATGCGGATAGTCAGGTGAACGATTCTGGAAGGACAGAATAGAGGGGTCCTTAATGACGCCACCATCAATGTTGATAGCGCGTTGAATAGTGGTATTTTTCATCCAACTCTCACGACCTGCGAGTACAGTGGGTAAATGGACAATAAGTGCGGCCGAAATGGAACGTGAAGCACTTTCCCATAGATAGCTGGGAGTATGATCCACGGCGTAATAATCGACGGATTTATATTTAAACATCGGGTTCTTAAATGTCGTTGGTTTGGCAAAAAAGAATCCCATCCCCTCGTCACAACTGACATCGATAATTAGGGTATTTGCTTTAAGGCATGAGCTTTCTTCCTCTGTTACAAAATGTCGAGGGTTAGCCGTTTCTTGGAAAGTTCCATTGATGAGGATGTCAGTTTCATTAATGAGTTCTGACAAGGAACGTTCGCTGCCATCGTGCTCGACTACGACCATGCGTGCTTCACCCTCATTACCTGAGCGTAGACGGACATAGTGGCAATCAAGGACCTCTTCACGGACTTCGTGATCGGGGCGCTGCACACAGATGGTGATATCTCTAAAGCCATGTGCTTTGAGTGCGTATATAGCGCCACGACTTACGGCACCGAAACTAAAAATCATCGTTTTGCGTTGGTTGCCATAATGACCATCAATACCTTTGAGTTGCAAGGCATGTAATACGGCGCAGTAGCCAGCCATTTCGTTATTCTTATAGAAGGTATGGCGACCGATACGACCTGTGGGGCTCCAAACGAACATCTCTTCAAAGGCAATGAGTGTAAGCTTACGATCTACTGCCGCTTGAGTAATATCTCTTTGCTGGACACAATGCACATAACCCCAAAGAGTTCCTCCTTCGCGAAGTTCTTCTAAATCAGCTAGTATGGGTTTAGCAATAATCACGCGACCGATGTCTGCTAATAATGTGTGGCGTGAGGCAATTCCCCCTGACTGGGCGGCAATTTCTTCATCTGATATACCAAATGGTTCGCCATAGCCTTCTTCAAAAATAAGTTGCTGACAAATTTCTTTTGGGAGTCGCTGTAAATGTTCTGGGTGAATGGGAACTCGACGCTCATCTTCTTTTTTTGAAGTCCCAATGACTCCGATGCTTGACTTATTCATGTAGTTCCCTTGTTATTAAATAGATTAATATATGTGACTGCATGAACGAATAATTCGTTTCGCCAATAGGCCTGCTGATGTAGTACGTGGTATAAAACAATCGTATATGGGTTTCGTTTTCAGAAACTGAATACAAATGAGGTAGGGTATAGAGGGGCTAGAGAGCAGGTACTCGTAGGCATGGATAGCTCAGCGCATAAGTGAGCGTGGATAGAGTGCTTGATTAGCTTAATCTTTGAATGATGATAAGAGGTGATAACTGTTAGCTACCGTGACCATCTTTTTCATCGGCTAGATTTTTTGGAGGGTAGTTCATTATGGCTACCACAGTGGTCAAAGAATGGTTTAGTATAGCCTTCCTACAACATTTAGCGAGGAGTCAAGAATGTCTCTACTTATGTGGGTTTTGAAAGAGAGGCTTACATAGAACCTGAAAAACACGTCTGCGTTGATTGCAAATCATTTTATTTGAGCCATGAAATAATAAAGGTTTAAAGAGGATGACTTCTCCTCGTTCATTATCTAAGAAAATAGGATTGTCTTTCGAGCAGGTCTTATGACTCTGTGGGACCACTTTTAAGGCGCCATTTTGATGATCACTTTTATCTAGATTGATTCTAAACCATAGACCCTTTTCTTGTAGCTTTTGATTATGATCCTGTTCTAAATAATCGGGGAAGTTTAAATCTTGATGAAGTGCCAAAGGCCAGTTTTTACTGAAGTTTTTTTCTATGTAAAAGCAATAGTTAGTAGAGCGATAATGTAAGTCTAGTTCTTGAAGCTTTTTATCGATCAAAATTCTAAGTTCTGGGTAGAGCGAAAAGATATTCTTTCGCTCTTCAAGAGCTAAGTTTTTAACATGACATGAGATGACTTCCAATTCTTGAACTTGCTCTTCATCAAAAGGAAAAATATTTTTTACATAGCCAAGTTTTGAGAGAGCTTCAAGCATGTGATCAATAGGTGGATTACTTGTTTAAATTCTTTTCGATGGAGGCAGCGACTTGCTGAGCGAGCTTTTGTGAACCTTCTTTTGTGTAGTGAACATTATCAGGGGCAATGGCGTATTTTTTCAATTGAGGTGCCATTAGAGCGTGAAGATCATTTATTTGGACATTGTGTTTTTTCATGACACGCAAGGCAGCATCTAAATATTCTTGTTCTTGCGCAGCAGAAATAACGACGGAAGTTTTGAAGCGCTTGATCATAGTTTTTTCTGGAGCGGGACAAACAGGCGTGGTGGTGGCCCAAATGAGTTTTGCCTGAGTCTTTTCTAATCGTACAAGCAATTGCTCGAGTCTCTGTTCATACATTGCTGGTGAACGATCGTCTTTAGCGTATGGCCAGCCATACATATCCCATAGTCCCCAATTAAAATGAATGATGTCCCACTGGCCATCACCTAGCCATTTATCAATATTTTTCACGGCTCTGATTGTCGGTCCTGCATTGCCTTTATGACGTTGAACATTGGCTTTGTCCTTTAGTAACTTTATCACTTCAGGGGTGTAGCCAATGGAGATGGAGTCGCCAATGATTAATACCTTAGGCAGTGGAGTTTTTACCGGAGCTTGCTCGGCAAAAAGTGATGTGATAGCGAAAGTCGATAAAAGTAGGGCAGTGATGAGTGATTTTTTCATTTCTTTTTCCTTGCTTATGTTTGATCGAAGTGGAGTTAAAGTTAGATGCTTATTCTAGCATATTTAGAGAGACTTTTTAGTGAGTTTATTGATAAGTAAAGCGAAGAGACCAAGCCAGGTGATAATGATGTAGGGCAAGAAATTATATTTAAAGCCATAAAGACCCGCATGTTCGGCTTTGCCCATGGCAAGAAAAATCAGTACTTTATCACCAATGAGATAAGCCTTTTTTAAAGATGAAAAATATTGTTACTCATTGTGTTCAAATGTACAAACGAGCTTAAATATCTCAGCGCTATTTTTACTCCTAAGAGCTGTGTTTGTGAGGATAGTGCTAATATCTCTCCAAATTATACTTGTTATAAAAAAAATGATGTTGTACATTTTTCTATTTTAATGACATAGGGGTTGAAGATGAAAAAACTATTGATAATTGACTTTCCGTTTGCAGGACCTTTTGGTAATGATTTGGCAAATAAGCTGGATGTACTAGCCCAAAAAATAAAAGATGAACCTGGATTTATTTGGAAAGTATGGACGGAAGATCCGGAAGCAAAAAGATCGGGTGGAGTCTATTTATTTGAAAGTGAAGAAAGCTGTTTAGTGTATCTTCATAAACACTTAGAACGACTAAGTACAATCGTTGAGAAAGAAGAGGTGAAGTATTACTTAAGAGACCTTAATGACGATCTTAATAAAATAAGTTTTATATCTTGATCGTTGACAAGTCTGTAAAGCTTGAGAAATGCTGTGCTCTTTTATATTATGTACATTGCTTAGGGCTGTGAGTGGCCTTTTGGTAAGTGCCTATGTTTACTCTTAGAGTTTTCTGAAAGCCTAGTTTTTAGGCATTCTCTAGGGAACTTTAAAGTTTCAGTCAAGAGAAATAGCGTGGAATCTTTATAATTTTAACTCCGAGGAAGAAGGCCTTTCAAAATAGAGTGTTTAAGAAGGAGTTGACCAAGGTGAATTGCACCATCTTGTGTTAAATGTTCGGTGTCAAAACTGATGAGTTTACCCTCAGGAGTAAAGATAGGTACATGTATGTGGTCACTCGAAAGTATTGCCATTAGATCGATATGATGTGATCCCCAAATTTTCTTATCAATTGTGTTGGCGGCTAATACCGTACTACTGATCTTAACTTTGTAGTCGATTAGCTCATCAGTAGATTTTCTAAGTATAAAGTTGTTATTGCGGCCAAAATTTTTCGTCCCGATTAATAAGAATTCGCCGTTCGAGTATTTTTTCAAGAAATCATATAAGTATTGAGATTTACTTGGATTAGCTTCAGTTTGCTGCATGCCAGAAGACGATACGACTATAGTGATATCAGTCGAAGATATTAAATTTTTAGAGAGTGCTAGATTTTTTGTAAGGTGAGGTAAATAAATGATTTCATGCGAAACTTCGATGTTATTCTCTATGATCATATTAGTAAAATCTCTTGCGAATGAATTTCCAATAATCAGCAGACGTTTTTTCTTATTTTGTTCAAAGCTATCTTTTTTAAAATGGTAAGGCTTATCGTTGTATTGCTGAGGATTGTTTCCATATGAATATTTTGAAATATAATTTTGAAGACCGTAGCTTTGATGTAAAATCAGACCAAAAGTTAATAGTGAAATTGCTAATATTAGGTGGACTGAATAAAAACATTTCTGAGAAATAATAGTAGGATCTTTAAAGGGTTTCTCGATGAAGCTCCACGATAGAGACGCTAGAGGAATAGCCAGTAAAACAAATATTATTTGAATAAACGCACTTGGGTTTTCTTCCATGGAAAGTCGAAGAAATGCGAGGATAGGCATGTGGAGTAGATATATGCTATAGCTCCAGCTTCCTATTAAAAATAAAATTTTACAGGATAAGATTCGACCCATTACGAGTGTGTCTGATGAGAAGGAAATTATTAATAAGGTACCAAGTACGGGGGATAAACGGTATACTGCAGGATTAGTAGAGAACATGTAGGGAAAGCTATATGAGCTAAAAATCAACAAGATCCCCAGTAGAACTAAAATATTATTCTTTTGAGTAGTTTTGACTCGTAATAATATAGCTAGTAATGAACCTGAAAGTAGCTCCCAGATTCGATGGCTCAGCATCAAAAAATCAAATTCTATATTTTGACTATGAAAAGAGAGGTAATAACTAATAAGTAGGATGGTTAGGAGGGTGAACGTTACTGCATGTAATTTATTACGTGTTGTTCGGTATAGCCCTGTAAATAATAGAGGAATAATGATGTAGTATTGTTCTTCTACTCCTAGACTCCAAGTATGATACAGGGGTTTGAATTCAGTGGCTAAACTCCAATAACCAGAAGTTAAATAGAGTAAAAAGTTATTGGATGCCAAAAGGCTAGCGACTAAAGATTGTCCATAATTTTTGAGCTCATAAGGGAGCATAAATAGCAAGGATAAAAGCATAGTTATTAAACATGTGAATAGTAATGCGGGGAGTATTCTTCGGGCTCTACGATTATAAAATGAAGGGATTGAAAAAACATCTGCATCTAGATCTTTGAGTATGTTTGAGCTAATCAAAAAGCCACTGATAACAAAAAAAACATCTACTCCCAAGAAGCCTCCAGTAAAGATATCCCATTCGGCATGGAAAAATAATACAGGTAAAACAGCGACTGCTCTTAACCCATTTATGTCTTTTCTGAATTTCATTCACTTCGGCTCATATTTTTATGAATAGAGATTTGATACTACTCGTGAATCCGTATAATTACGATGGTAAAGAGGGTTTAATCGTTTTTTAATAACTGAGCATGGAGCTTATAAATTAGCTCAGTATACTCGACGATACTTAGGATCTAATTTTTTCTAAGCCAGCGGAGAAAAATTTACGTCCGAGCAGAAAACAGAATAAGACCATAATCACGGAGCCTGTTAAGCGTCCAACAGTTTCGGCCACTTGAGCAGAGTTTTCATTGATGGCCGCTTTTGTGATCATGAGATTGATGAATGTTTGATAGAGCAGGGGAATTAAAGGCAAGAAGAGGATGATGCCAATGACGACAAAGATGATGCCGAGGCCAGTGTCTTTTTTTTGCTCATCAGAAGTGACATTGGCTCCTGTTTGAAAATTCCAACCACAAGAGAGGCAGATGATGTTGGGCGCGGGGCAGGAATCTTGGCAAGAGGGACATGCTTTTTCAAGCTGCCCTTGATTCGCATCGCTTCTTTGACCGAGACTTGGAGCGAGGCCAGTGGGGGGGATTAATTGGGGCGGATTCTTGATGAGTTTCTGGATTTTGAAATTGATAAAAATAACCGTCGCTAAGTTCACAATCGGAAAAAACATGGCAATGACCGATAATACTTTTACTAGTGTCGAGCTCGTCAAGTGGCTCAGCAATTTGATGATGCCAATTATACTGAGAACAAATAAAGCCAAGAAAATCATCTGTAGCGGTGATTTGAATTTTGATGGGGTGCGAACAAAAAATGAAATCAGGAAGTAAATATAAAATACACCCATGGGTATAAGTGAGAACTTTTGGAATTTCTGGATGTCTTTTAAATTAAATGAACGTAGTTGAGGCATGTGTTTCCTTGCTTTGGATTTTTGTGGCTTACTGAAATAAGATTATGATGATAATAAAAATAATGAACAAAATGGATAAATAGGAGAGCATGGTACGGTATTTCTCTTCATGATCACAGTCCATGCAGGCGACTGTACTTCTTTGAAATGCACTCTGAAAAAGGATATAAGTCCAAGTGAAAAGTAAAATATAAAGTGAGCTAGGACGTGATCTATAGGGGTGGATAATTTTGGTGTTTAAACTCTGGCATGAAGAGCACTTTATGTTGCTTGGACTAGGTGTCATGTTTTAGATGGTTCACTCACTATGAATGCACAATATTTGCGTTGTCATAGAACTAAATATTTCATTATCCGTGATGAAAAGGCATCGGAATAAGGATTGTCTTAGTGTATTTGAGCGATTACTACCTCCAAGTAAAATATCAATGACTTTATTAGACCACGGTTTTGCGGATCACGCAAAAGTGATTATCGCTGAAGGGACTTAAAGCTGAGCTTATGGACTTGATTTAAAGGCTTTTTAACTTTTCAGATGAGTGGGGATGCTGTTCCCCTATAGTAGTCCATAAAAACAAATGATCGAAAACTAGAGAGTTTTTTGATTATCCTTACTTTACGATCTTTTTTGGTATATAAGTTAAATTTATTGCCTGTATGAAAATGCTTTATTCAAGCGTTGATTGCTGGGCTTCGCGGCTAATTGCCAGTCGAGTTAGAATGGGGCCAGTGAGTTCAAAAATCACAGTGGAAGCGAGGATGACGGGAAGCACGGTGGTTCCCTGCTGGGGGAATCTATTAACGGCAATCAAAACCATGCCCATGGCGACGCCCGCCTGAGGGGTGAGCGCCAATCCAATCCAGCGACGAGTGGGAGCGTTACTGCCAGCCAATTTTGCACCAAGCCATCCGCTCATTAACTTAGCAAGGAATCGAAATAAGACATAGAAAATAAGCAGTGGGCCGACTTCTGCGAGCGAGTCAATTTGCAAGGTGGCCCCAGCTAGAACAAAGAACAGCACCAAAACAGGCCCTTCGACACCTTTAATCTCATGAAAAGGTCGAGTGTGATGTTTAGCAAGATTAGTGACGACAATGCCTAGCGTCATGGATGCAATTAAAAATGAGACCTCAAGCCAAAGAGCGAGGCCACTACAGATAAAGACAATTCCGAGTGCTTCGGCCAAGGAGGGTTCGCCCGCAGTGATTCGACCCGTTAAGTAGGATGCGGGCACGCCTAGCAAAACCCCCAGTAAGATGGCTCCGCCAATTTCAAATCCAGCTATGCCCAAAGTATTTAAGACGCTGTGATTGCCATCAGTGATTAATGCGAAAGCGACACAGATACTGAAAATGATCAATCCCCAGACATCATCTAAAGCAACAATGTCAAGTAATTTTGTAGCGAAGGGGCTCTCTGTTTTAAAATTTGAAACGACGTCAGCCACTGCTGCAGGGGCCGTTGCGGTGGCGATGCCAGCAAGTAAAAGTGCGATGATAATAGGTTGGCCTATGGCCAGCAATCCGATGGCGACGATAAGGCAAGTTCCGATGGCTCCGATCAGGCTGATCCAAAAAATTTCTTTGCCAAATTCACGTAAGGCCTCGAGGGTTAAGCGACCTCCGAGCATGAAGCCAACCATGGCCAGCGCGATACTTGTAATAAGATCAAATTCCGACATGAGTGCAGGTGGCAAGAGATTAAAAAGGGATGGTCCGATGAGGACTCCAAGACAAATCAATAAGGTGACACGTGGCAAGAAGCTGCGTCGGCCAATGGCATCAAGCAATAAGCCAGCCAGCATCAAACCACCGACAGCTAAAAGAAATTGAATGGTATTAATCATGATTTTTGGTTGGGCCTATCTTCGCTATTTTTCAGCTCCAAAGTTTCTATTAATTCACGTAAGTCTTTAATTTTAGAGATTTCACGGTGATTGATGAGCAATTCTAACTTTTGCTCATTTTTTAAAATAACGGGATAATCAAAGTCGAGATTATATTTAGCCTTAAACTCATCTTTATGAAGAAACTCAATGTTAAAATTTGAATTATTTTTCAATTCTTTTAAGAGCTGATTCTCCGTAAATGCGTCATGAGTTAATGAGCATAAAGAACAGTCATAAGTTTCAGGTCTAAAAAGCTTATGAGCAATATCAAACAGCGCATTTATTTTTCCGCTATTGGCATTGTAAACAAAAATTAATTGCATTGTTTTTTACCGAGGTTCGTGTTTAGCAGCGCAAGCCACGTGCTGAGACTTTGTTATTAATAAGTTAACAGCTGTTTTCGATAAAATTGTTTTTTTTACTGCATTTATATCAATTAATGTTAAGAAGGTTTTTTTATTTCGCTAAGGAGCAGGTTCTTCTTCTGCATAGCGGTAGACTGCCTTCCAGAAAAGGGGGCTGAGAAAGGAGTCGTGGCCACCGGGTAAAATTTTAAGCTGCAGGCGATCACCGCATGTGTCTTTGAGTTCTTGAAAAGTTTCAGGTGGGGCCACGCTATCAATTTCCCCTGCGTAGAGATGGAACTTTAGATCGGGGTGTTTGTTGAGTGAGGCGGCAATAGCTTTGGGTAAAAGCGGATCGGCTTTACCCAAGTTTATGGTGTCAGCCAAATTGTGAATGGGCGAATCAATACAGAAATGCATCAGGGCTTCTTCGCCCATGGGCCAAGTTTGAGTATCAATGCCTTCTGCGTGGAGCTTGTCAATGATGAGCTGATAATATTGGCTGAGGGATTGGCCTGACTTGGTGACGTAAGCTTCATGACGATTGAAAACTACATTGAGGGCATCTTGTTCGGCACCGAGGTAGATGAAGCTTTTGTTGAAGTAGAAATTATTGATCCAGTGAGTGAGTCGCTTATGATTGACGCGATTTTTTGGACAAACATCAGTGAGGAACTGGGATAAGTCTTTCCAGTAATCGGGTGCAGATAAAAAGATCATGCCCGCAAAAGAAAAAGCGTGGCGACCAGAAATGATGATCTCTTCATTGTCCACGGGACTGAAGTTATGTTTGGCGCAGTGCAGAGCAATGAGTTCCAAGCGCTTTTGGTCTTTGGGATATTTTTTGAGGTATTGGCTTAAGACTTCTTTATGTTTGCGGATACGTGCTTCGGCAAAGGGTGTGGGCAAGGACGTGGCAGCAAAGCCGTGTGCATGCGCGGAGTAAAGCGATTGAGGGTAAAGCGTGAGGTAACGCTGAATAATGAGTGAGCCAAAACTCTGGCCAGTGACAATCCACTTTTGTTGAGCAAAAAGTTTTTTGCGAATGAGCTCAGCATCTTCGACAATGGCGCGACTGAGGTATTGCTTAAGGCGCAAGATATCTGGCTCAGATTTAATTTGGGGAAGAGGAGAAGAAAGGCCTGTGCCACGCTGATGGATAATGAGAATTCCATGTTCTTTAGTCATGGCTAAGAGCGTCGGGATCGAGGCGCGCGCATCTAAGCCCGGGCCACCATAGAAAAAACAGATGGGGCGCTTATTCTTATTGGTTTTTTTCGGAAGCCTATGCTCGTAAAAAACTTTTATTTTTTCATCATTGGGCGCGCTATAATTTTCGGGGACTTGTACCCAATCATAGACGACTTGCGGAGGTAAACTTTCAATATATTGCTGATCACGCTGACTGAGTTCAGTCTTTATGTCCTCGTAGGGAAAAAGTGAGTTTTTTGGCTGTTGCCCTGAATGAACAAAGAGTGATAAAAAAAATAGACTTAAAAGTAATCGCATGCCACCTCCCAAATAAACGTTAGCTTAAATTGTTTTTATTTTGTGAGTTTACAATAGAGAAGTACGTGAAAATCAGACTAGTACCTAATTTTTACAAAATCAGAGTTTAGTTAAATGTACATCTTTGATTTGAACTTTGCCATGAAAGGCGCCGAATTGCAGTGATAGGTATGAGCGATGTTCTCTTGAAAGCAATTCTTTTGCTGTAAAAGTGAAACTATGATTTTCCCAGGTCCCTTTCGGATTTACCTTTTGAGTGATTCCTATAGTAACAAAACGATGCACTTTAATTTTTTTAGGATAGAGGTTTAATTGTGGTCGTGAAATACAACTAAACCTTAGCTCGCCTTCACCTTTCGCAAGTGTACTAATACTGAGTTCATATGTCTCTCCCGCTTGAATATCAATTTCAGTGAGTAAAGAGAGATAAAAACTTTCTGAACTATGGTTTGTTTGGATAGTAAAAAGATTTTTTGAAAATTTAGATTTCACCTTGGAGAACTCAGGTTTCTTTTTTAAAGTCCAATGCTTATCCTTTTTCTTAAATTGTGGGTCTAGGAGTATTTCTTGAGCACTAGCAGCAAGATTGATAAGAATAAAAAGAAGAATTAATTTTTTCATGGTAAGCTCATTATTTATTAGTGAAGAGTATTGTTTTAGAAATTTCATTATCGAGTTTATGAACGCGAGATTTTAGCCATGTAATGGCATTTTTTCTGAAGCGCTTGGAATTTGAGGTGTTTTGCGTATTAGCCCATTTATTATAGTCATAGAATTCATGCCATAGTCGTGTTTTCTGACCTGTAGCTTGATCTATAATGCCAAAGCCTTTGAATTTGTGATCGCTATACTTTTTTAGATTATTTTCTTCGTTATGATGGATGCCCCACCAAAGCCAAAAAGGAGTACCCCACTCAAGGTTAACTTGAGCTGAAAGTAGAGCGAGGCGTGCCTGGATGATTTCGGCTTTTGCTTCGCTGACTTTGTAGGTATTCATAACGTGGACTAAGGGGTAACCTATTTCACCAATACCAACACGGCGTCCTTTAAGTCCTGGGCGTGGAGCTAAAAGGTTCTCCACATAATCAAGGTCAGTATAAAGATCGGATTTTAGAGATTTTTCAGTATGAGGACGACGCCAAGCAGTAATGTTCTGTGTTTCATAGCTAGATATTGAGACATAATCAAGATGTTTACAATGAGGTAAAACACTATTGGTCATGCGTTTGCTACCGCTAGTACGGGACATACGTACAAGGTTGACTTCAGCATAAAAGTAAACATTTACATTTTTATGTGCTACAGCATTTTTTGCATCTTCAATTGCCTTGCCACGGATATTCAACCAGTTGATCATCTTTTGTATTTGCTCTTGACTGATATCTTCATTTTTTTGTAGATGCTTTGCGCCCATTAGCCAGTCGCCTTCCCAGTTGCCAATCATAAAAGTTTTACCTGAATCATTATAATTCTTAAGTAGGTAGGAAGTGAATTCGAAAAATTCCTGATAAATCGCTTCATTTTTAGCTGGATTGTAGTATTTAAACAAGGTTTTGCCGTGGGCCCAGAAAAAAGCTAAACTATAGTTGAGGTCTAAGCTTTGTTTGATGACTGTGTGTTTGGCGATTTCACTCAGGCTAATATTTTTTTCTACTGTAAAGCCTTGTTTTTGTAGGGTTTTATCACTGAGGCTGAGTTTAATGATGTCAGAACCCAAATCCTGTGTTGCATGACGAGAAGTCCATAGAAGTGGAGGTGTATTGCCATGAATTTTTGGATTGAGTTCTTCTCTTTTTAAAGCGTGAGGTTGTTGAGGCGCAATAAGCTGACTTAGAAGTGTTTCGGATTCTTCCTGAGCAGTTTGGGTTTGAGCTTTAGGAGCTTCATGTTTTTTTAAGTTTTGTTCGGCGTAAAAGATCCCCTTTTGATCACAGGAAAACAAAATTGAAGTTAGAGCAATAATTAAAAAGTAACGCATGTAATACCTTGGATTTAGATTTATTTACATGTTCGTCACTTATTATTTAAAAGGGACAGAGAATTATAAATTCTATTGCTGTGAAGGGCGCTTCCAGTTTACATGATCAGCTTTTTTGAGGTAGGAGTTCATGATTTTGCGCATTTCGCCAAATTTTTCAGGGAAGGTCTTACTGAGGTCTTTTGCTTCAAGTGGATCTTTTTCCATATCAAAAAGCTCATATTTGTCTTTTGCCGAGTTTTTGACTAATTTCCACTGATCAATGCGCAGGGCATGTTTTTTATATTTCTGTAACCAAGTATAAAACTGTTGGCGTTTTTTAAATTCATTTTGTGAAGCAGACATGAGTTCAGGAAGAAATGATTTGCCATCCATTTTTCCAGGATATTTGATCTCCGCGGCATCAATAAGAGTAGGCATGAAGTCCATTGTCATAGCCTTGAAATCCGAAACACTAGCCGCTGTAATTTTTCCTGGCCAAGTCACAGAAGTGCAGACGCGCAGTCCACCTTCATACATATTTGTTTTATCGGCTCGGAGTTCACCATTGTCTGCACCATACTTGATTTTTCCACCATTATCTGAGGTAAAAACGATGAGAGTGTTATTTTTGATTTTGAGCTTTTTTAAAGTTTCTAAGACGCGACCGATTGAGTAATCTAGGTGTTCTATGAGGCCGGCAATTTTGGCGCGCTTATCTGTCGCATTTGGATAACGTTTTTTGAATTTTTGAAAATAATCTTCAGGTGGATGAATGGGATCATGAGGAGCATTATAGGAAAGGAATTGGAAAAAAGGACGTTGATCTTGCTGAGCTGATTTGATTTCTTCGATCGCCCAGTTTGTAAATAAGTCAGTGGCATGAGTGCCCTTAGTTTCGATGCGATCATTATTCTTGTACATGTAGGCATTGCCGTGGCGCGTGTGTTCCCAGTAATCATCCATCATATCGCCAAGGAAACCATGAAAGATTTCGAAACCTCGATCATTTGGTCTATTGGGTGATTTTAAACCGAGGTGCCACTTACCAATCAGACTAGTACGGTAATTGCCTTGTTGAAAAGCGTTGGCAATGGTTATCGCTTTGGGATCAAGGTATCCCCAGGAATTGTTATCATGCGTACGTACAACACCTGGAACACCTACTAGGTCTTGGTTACGACCAGTTAAGAAGGCAGCTCGTGAAGGAGAACAGACACAACTATTTGCCGTAAATTGCGTAAAGCGCATGCCATCTTTCATCAGTTGATCAATATGAGGAGTCTCTATATCCGCGGAGCCATAGGCCGAAAGATCTCGGTATCCTAAGTCATCCACCATAATAAAAAGGATATTTGGCTTTTCAGCCGCGGATAAACATGAGAAGGAAAAAAGAGTAAGTAAAGAGATGAGGATTTTAGTCATGATATTCCTTTTTTATATAAATATTCGTTATAAAAAGTCTGCTTAGGACAGAGAGACCATATAAGATGACTTATTAGTTCAAATTATTTGATCTGAATATTTATAGACTTGCGTAAATTATTGATTTGTTTTTGTGGTAGTTGCCCTTGGTGGACAATTAGTTTTTTGAGTGATTTCACTTTATATATCTTGTCGACCTGAGTGATTTCACTTTGGCTGATATCTAAAGTGGATATTTTTAAGCCTTCAAATTCTGCGATATCATTTATAGACGTGCCACTGATTGTGAGTGAATTCAAATTGAGATAAGAAAGAGGGTTTTTCCCTGAAGCAAAAAATTCGGGACTCTTAAGGTAGTAGATTTGCTTGGAATTTAAAATCAGACTTTGGTCGCGAAAATTATATTCAAAACCCGAACCATCCCAGTTGAGATTGACCATTTTCAGTAGCTCAGTAACTGCGGAGTCATAGTAATTTAAGTCGCCACGAACTTTACTGTCGTAGGCAAGTAAGCGCAGGGCAATGGTGTAATCATATTTTACCTTTCCTTTGAGATCTGATATAAGCTTACTAAGCGCTTCAATACTTAATAAACCGATGGGCTTACGAGGTGAATAAAGGTATTTATTGCTGAGCTCACGAAGACCTTTGTTCTCTTCGTAGGGGAGGGTATCAATTTCCTGAAAGTTTTGCATGAGAAATAAGGAAAGGATGAGGTGATGACGAGCGGCGCTATTATTGGGGTCAATTTTTAAAATTTCGCGAGCATTAGCTAGAGTTTTATTAAGGGACTTAATCGGGTACTCATATATAAAAGTTTTTGAATTGAGTTCAGATTCTGATAAAAAGTTTTCAGTCAGCCTTTTTAGTAGTGTTTGACTTTCATTTAGGAGTTGGTCAGCCTTGTTTTTCTCTTTCTCTAAATGAATTGCACTCTGCTCAGCTTTAATGGTTTCTGCTTTGGCGAGTTTAACTTGATCTTTTAGAGCACCAATAAAATAAAAACTCAGGCCAAAAATAATAATGATCGCCATAATAGCCGTCAATGAAGCTGCTTTGTTACGTTTGATTAGTAAGCCAAGTTCTTTTACTACACCCGCGTTCTCCGCTTCAGTTGAGAAACCAGATAGATAATTCTGGACCTCATTTTTTAGTTCATTGATGGATTGATAGCGAAGGTTTTTGTCTGCCTGTAAAGAACGCGATATAACGGCAGATAAACTTTTTGGAAAGTGACCATTAAGTAGTTTCTCTGGAGCGATGTATTGATTAGTTTTTGTTTTCTCAAAAATCATCTCTAGACTTCCTCCAGTAAAAGGGCATTTATAAGTCATCATGGAGTAAAGTAAGCAAGCCAAAGAAAACACATCGGTACGCTGATCAAGCTCTTCTTTGGCATCGATCTGCTCTGGCGACATGAAACCAGGAGTGCCGACAATTTTATTTCTTTGAGTGAGGTGATTGAGCATGTCAGTATTGAGTAATAATTCTTCAAAGTCGGCACTTTCTTGAGCATGTAATATTTTTGCTAAGCCCCAATCACAAACGAGAACTTCACCAAAGTCACCCACTTGAATATTGTCAGGTTTAAGGTCCAAATGAATGATGTTTTTTGAGTGAGCAAAGGCAATGGCATCACATATTTTTAAAAAAATCTGCAATAAATCATGACGTGAATAAAGCTTTTGGTACTTTGGATTACCGAGTTTGAGTTGGGTGATGATTGCTTGGAGAGAATCACCTTCTTTAAGATCCATAGTGAAAAATGGGCGTCCCTCTTCGTTGAGCCCCATATCGTGCACGGAGATTATATTGGGGTGCTCAAGCATGGCTGTGAGACGTGCCTCGCGCAGAAAAAGCTCGAAAAAAGATTCATCTATTTCAGGCAATAATTCAGCTAAAGCAATATTTCTAGAGACGCTTTGATCAAGTACTTTTTTGATTTGCTTCATGCCACCAGAAGCCACCTCTTCAATGAAGTAATAACGCTTATTGAGTTCTTTGAGCTCGGAATAAATTAGCGATTTATCTTTGGATTCAGATTTTTCGTGAAAAAGACCAGTGAATTTTCGAGCAAATTTTTGTAGATCCTCACTCATTAAAAAGTCGCATTTCTTGTTTAATTTGCTGAATTTCGCTGAGTAGTCGTTCTTTGACACGGTTCTTTAGTTTGTTGACAGAGTTTCTTTGTAAGTCGAGCTTACCTGCAATTACATCCGAGGAGATGTTGTCCATGGTCATTTTAAAAACTTCCATGGCTTTGCCTGAAAAGATAGGAGTCACGCGTTCCATGGCAGTTTGAACTACGTATACTTCCCATTCACTTTGAATTAATGATTCAATTTCGGGTTGAGAAATACTCTCTTCTAAAGCTTCCTCTGAACGGAATTTTTCCATTTTTTCCGAGCGTCGATAAACTTTGCGGTAATGGTCTGCGACTCGACGATGAATAATAGAGCTCATCCAAGTACGAAATTTGGCGCGATTACTATCGAAATCTAGTTTAGGAAGAGATTTCCATAATGAGAGTAAGACCTCTTGAGCAAGGTCAGCTTTGTCATTTTCATTAACTCCCATTTGATGAAGGATCACCATAACAAATTTGTGGTAATAATTAGTGAAGTCATCCCAAGCTTGATGATCATCTGGATCCTGTGCTCTTTGTAAAAGAGTGAGACGCGTATTCCAATCACCAGCGCTCATGTAATGACCTCGTAATTATAATCTTTAAGTAAATTTATTATAAAACTTCTGAAGGAGGAAAACAAGCTTCAAAGGTTAGCTGGTGACATAAAGAGTTCGGTATTTTTACCTGTGCCTCCGACGCGGTTTTTATGTCTTTTCCATTGGATAACTTCAGCTCTTTTTATAGATTGCATATCTTGTTCTTGCATGAATTGGACTAATTCATTTGCGGACTCTCTTTTTTTTATGGCCTCTAAAGCGTAGTCACCAATTTTCGACATGTGCTGACTTAGCTTTGCTCTAAGTTGTTTAAGTTGGGTTTGGTACGCTGGATTTTTAGCTAAATTATTAAGGCAATCAGGATCATTCTCTAGGTCATAGAGTTCTTCAAGTTCTCTGAAGCTTAGATGATTGAAGCGCTTTGCTACTGTAGGATCAGTTTTTGCGAGTTCCTTTATTACCTTATAGGACTTATGAAATGAAGAAGCACTCGAGAAAGTTCGTTTTCCATCTGACCAAGGGTTAAATATATAAGCAAACTTTTTGTTGTGTACGGCACGAGTAGGGTAGACTAAACCGATAGCATTTTCGTTGAATTCGGCGAAAATATGATCACGGTACTTTTGTGTTTTTCCTTGAATAAGCGGTAAGAAAGATCTTCCTTCTAAGCCTTTTACTTTGCGGATTCCGCAAATATTGAGAATCGTTGGAAAAAAATCAACTGCAGAGATCATGTGTTCAGTGTCTTTTGAGCCGGGCTTAATTTTTTCTGGCCACTTCATTACCCATGGTGTGCGAATACCATTTTGATACAGAGATGATTTTGCAAAAGGAAGTGGCATGCCGTGATCAGAAACAAAAATCACTATGGTATTCTCTTCATAGGAACTATCTTTCAGGCTTTTAAGGATGGCACCTACACAATCATCGGCACGTTTTACAGAATTGTAGTAATTACGCATTTCGATTTTTACGCCTGGATGTTTGGGTAGGAACTCAGGGATGGTAATTTCCGAGCTTGTATAAATGCGGCTAGGCCCATATTCGTCGAAACCTGATTCAGTAGATTTAGGATCCTGGTAAAAGGGTTTGTGTGGGTCAGCAATATTGACAAGGCAGTAGAAAGCTTTGTTTTTTTCGTCAAGGAGAGAAAAGAAATCTTTCATACCTTGAGCATAAACTTGGGCGCCACGTTTTTCAGCACCTTTGAGGATAATAGATTGATCCCAATATTTTTCATAATCACCGCTAAAACTAGTGTCACGAGGCTTGTTGATAACTGCAGTGAAGTAGCCATTATTTTTCAAAACCTCAGGCAACATGGGGTAGTTGGCATTGACCATATAAAAGCCGCGCATGCCACTGCTACTAGGGTAACGGCCACTTTGAAAGACAACTCTAGATGGCGAGCAGTTAGAAGCTTGAACGTAGGCCCGTTCAAAGAGCATACCCTCATTGGCAATGCTATCAATATTAGGGGTAATTTCCGGAAGCTTGCTCCCGTAGACTCCAACAGAATCCCAGTTCATGTCATCGACGGTGATAAAAAGAATATTGGGTTGTGCCTTATCTGCTAATATGAAGTTAGCATTGAAAATGAGCAAAAGCGTGGCTGTGAGTATTTGATTAAACATAAATGACCTTAGTGTTATATGAGCTTACTTAATGACTTCAGCTTCGTGATTAGTGATATATTTTTGATTGGGCTTTGAAACATCTTTGGGCTGATTTTTGGGGACCTTGTGTTGAATTCGTAGTGCCTGTAATTCACCCTTCATAGCTTCGACAATAGGGGCGTATTCTGGATTAGAAAATTGGTTAGTCATTTCTTCGGGATCAGATTTTAGGTCATAGAGCTCCCATTCATCAATATCATAAAAGTACATGAGTTTATAGCGCCCGTCATAGGCACCTTCGTGACGTTGAACCATGTGCCACCCAGGAAATTCATAATAGTGATAATAATGAGTTTTTCTCCAGTCCTTAGGCGTCTTGCCTTCAAGTATTGGTAGGAGTGAGGCGCCTTGCATATCTTTCGGAATATTTTGTTTGGCAATATCCAAAAATGTTTCGGCAAAGTCAAGGTTCGATACTAAGTCCTTATTTACGCTGCCGGGAGTAATATGGTTGGGCCATTTTATGAGTAAAGGGGTGCGATAGGATTCGTCATACATGAAACGCTTATCAAACCAGCCATGTTCGCCAAGATAAAAACCTTGATCAGAAGAGTAAATGACGATGGTATTTTTATCGAGTCCAGATTCTTCTAAGTAGTCCATGACTTGACCGACTGATTCATCTACTGATTTGATACAGCGCAAATAATCTTTGACGTAGCGTTGGTACTTCCAACGAATAAGATCTTCACCTTTTGGTTTTGCCTTAAGAAGTGCTTGATTCTTTGCTTCGTAAGCGGCATCCCAAACTTTGACTTGTTCAGGAGTCATGCGCTGGTGAATTCGTTGCGCAAGTTGACCCTTCTTATCGAACTCTCGTACTTTTAAATCCTTTCCAAGTTCCATGGAGACTGCTATGGACATGTCTTGATTTCTCGCTGCGTGACCGCGATTTTTATAGTCGTCAAATAGAGAACTCGGCTCGGGCATTGTAATGTTGTCGAAGGCATTGAGGTGTTTAAGAGCGGGAGACCACTCTCTATGAGGCGCTTTATGCTGCATCATTAACATGAAAGGTTTTGTTTTGTTTCTTTGAGTTTCAAGCCATGCCAAAGCCTTGTCAGTTACAATTTCTGTGCAGTAACCTTGGACTCTAGTTCTACCTTGAGGAGTATCAAAATCGGGGTTGTAATACATGCCTTGGCCTGGGAGGATTTCCCAATGATCAAAGCCGGTGGGTTTAGAACCTAAATGCCATTTGCCGATGACGGCAGTTTGGTAACCAGCTTTTTGTAGCAGTTTAGGGAATGTTTGTTGTGAGCCATCAAACTTAGTATGCTCGTTCACCATGAAGCCATTTAGGTGAGAATACTTGCCAGTTAAGATTGTCGCACGACTTGGTCCACAGATTGAGTTGGTCACCATGCAGCGTTTAAAGAGCATGCCTTCATCTGCCAAGCGATCTAAGTTCGGAGTGGGCGCGACTTGCGCAAAACGCCCGCCATAAGCACTAATGGCTTGAGTGGCGTGGTCATCGCTAAAAATAAAGAGGATGTTCGGCGTACTGGCGAACAAAGACGAAGTTAAAGCGAGACTTACGGTGACTAGTTTTATAATCATTAAAATTTCCAGTAGTTAAAGTTAAGGAATCCAGAATTCAGTGGTATTAGCTTCAGTACCAATGATGAGTAGTTGACTGCCGGTGAGTACACTGACGTGACCGTCAAGGTAAACGATATTGGCTTTGCTGTTATGGCGAGCAATGGCTTGCTCCGAGACGGTATCGTAGACTTTAGTTTCAACAAGGTTGTATTTGAATAGCGTGTTTTTCAAGTCCCAGGAGTCCATGTAAAAAGCCGTTGTGTTACCATGTGTACTAGAGATGGGATAGGCTGTGTAAGTGGTTCCGCCATCATCGATGAGACCGAGGCGATAGTTTTGAGAATAATTATTGGTCCAATAGCTATCAAGTTCTTTTCCCATGGGGCATTTATAGGGACTAGTATTAGCATTGTTAGTAGCAGCAGTGATTTCTGGTAGATACCCCCTTGAGAGAGTTTTTTAGGCCACCATTCGCTTGCGAAAGAATCATTCAGTGGTGCATAGTTATCATTGTCATCCGCATAGATAAATGATGCCGTAGATATTTGCTTGAGTTTATTTTTACATACACTTGCTCTCGCCTTCTGTCTTGCTTCGCTAAGTTCAGGAAGAACTAAGCTCGATAGGATACCGATTATGGCGATGACGACGAGTAGTTCTATTAAACTAAAATTCTGTTTTTTCATAATAACCTCTACTTGTTTATAAGTATCTATTCGTCGTCTTCATGAATAGGGGGACAGTATACAACCTTATTCTTTAATTTAATTCATCATTTCACAAAATTGAAATATTAAGGAACCCAAAAATCAGTTGTTGAAGCCTCTGTCGAAATTTGTATGAGATAAGTACCGTTAAGTGCTTCGATGTGGCCATCAATAAATGAAGTATTGGCTTTTTGTAAATGACGCCCGACTCTTGCTTCAGGATCAGCGTTAAAAACTTTATTTTCTGTAAGATTGCCTTTCCATAAAGTGGTGTTGGTCATGAAGGAATCCATATGTAGGACTGTTGAGGAGGCATGCGTACTAGTGAGGACGTATTGATCATATGCTGTGCCACTTTCACTTGTTAATCCAAGGCGAAAATTTTGTGAGTAATTACTTGTGTAATATGTGTCGAGCTCGACGCCCTCTGGACATTTGTATGGGCTAGAATTAACATTGCTATTACTTGCAGAGATTTCAGGTAGGTATGATTGAGTTGAAAGTCGTTCGGTCCAATAATAAGTAGAGTGTGAATTGTTATAGCTTGCGTAGTTGTTATTGTCCATTGAATAGGCAAAAGTGGCTATGCCAATTTGCCTGATTTTACTTTGACAAAGAGTGAATCGTGCTTGTTTACGCGACTTCCCTAAGATAGGTAATAAAAAGCTTGTTAGTATGCCTATAATAGCAATTGAGACTAGTAATTCGATTAGAGTGAATTTCTTTTTCATTTGATTTCCTTATAAAATGTATTTACTCACTATTTCGTATTAAAGATGAGTAAAGGGACAGGAAATGAAAAAGAAATTTAAGTTTTTTATTTGATGAAAATTAAGAGTTGAAAGACTAAGGATACAGCGGGTTTATAATGACTATATTATTCTATTTTTCTCAGCATCATTAAGCGGAAATCCATAACTTGTGGGCCGGGAATTTTTAGAGCCTGAATTTTTATTTTTTGTGGTCCTCCCAAAAACGATCTGGAACCTACATGGGCGAATGCGGTGTGTTGTAAGGTAGATAAACTAAAAAAGGTTTCTTACTATTCTTGTCCATGAAGTTTATTGCTTTGTCAGTGAAATCATCTACACAAAAACCTTTGCCTTTTACAATTTTGCCATTGTGTTCCAGCATTGGAGAATAATAATTTCCCCAATGACTCGAACAGAAACCGTAAAACTCATCAAAGCCACGGCCATTGGGGTGGTAGGGGTACTGCATGCCGCTATGCCATTTACCAAAGGCCCCGGTGGCATAGCCTGCAGCTCTAAAGACATCTGCCAATGTTTTTTCGTCAAGATTAAAGCGTTCGCCGCCTTCTGAAGTACTGCACACTCCGCTACGAAAAGCATAGCGTCCCGTCAGAAGTTCAGCTCGCGTTGGTGAACAGACAGGCTGAACGTAAAAATTGTTGAACTTGGCGCCGTCTCGAGCGAGTGAGTCTATGTGTGGTTCGATAGATCTTTGTTACCATTAATACTTAAATCACCCCAGCCCTGATCATCACTTAGAAAGATGACTATATTGGGCCTTGTGGACTCTGCAAAAGCTGAGCCAAGGATAAATAAGACTAATAAAGAAAAAGTTTTCACAGTCATTAGTGAGCCGATTTATCTTTCTTTTTCTTTTTAAGGGGCTTATCCAAACTTTTTAAATAGGCGACTAGATCGCGTAATTCTTTTGGCTGAAGTAGCATGTGCATAGGTGGCATGGGAGACACTGGAGCCATCATCGTTTTAATGTGTTTGCGTTTGTGAGCGATAACTTTACCATCGGCACCTTTAACTTTCACAAGAGCTTTATTTTCACCCATGTAAGTTCCACTGTGAACTTTGCCATCATCAGTTGTGACACTGGTGATGCCATAGCCTGGGGCAACTGCCGCACCTGGATCCACAATGGATTCTAACAAATAGCGTCGATCATACATCTTGCCCATTAAAGTTAAATCGGGACCAACATCGGCGCCATAACCCTTAACTTTGTGACAGCGCAAGCATTGAGCGGCACCATGATTAAAAAATACATCGCGACCTTTGTCAATGTCCCCACCTTGGATAGCATAGGCAAACTTGTCGGTGTTTTGGCCTGTGGCCATTTTTGCTTCATAAGCTTTAAATTTAGTCTGGAAATCTGATGATTTTTTACTGCGCGCTGAATCTAAAATCTCTAGTAGTGCTTCACGATCACCCTTGCCATTGAGGGCTAAATCCAATTGTTTGAGTAAGATGGAGTCATTTGCGGAGTTTACAGCCATGAGATTGTAAGCTAATTGACGCTCGGCAGCACTTCCTTTTTGACTGATTGTCGCAGCTTGTACTTGAGCCTTTGTGGGATCGAGCTCATTGAGCAGTGTTAGGGCTTTGAGCCTTATGGCTTCACTCTTATCTTTGAAGAGTTTGAGAACTAAATTAGAGCTGATTTCTTTACGTTGGTTTAAAGTGTCTAAAGCTCCCAAGCGAATTTCATCGATGAGCTTATTATTATTGATTTGACTCAGTAAGATATCTGATGTTATGGGAAAATTATACTTATTGGCTAAGCGACTGATTTGAGCCAGTACTTTGCCTTGTGATTGTTTAAATAGCTCGCCTAAATATGCATTCAATACTTTTGAAATGTCTTGGCGCTCTGTAGTGTATTCACGAGGCAAGCCAGTTGAGTTATCTAGGGGTGCTTTGTCATCCCACGCTTGAAGCGCTGCAATAGCTTCCTGAATCATTGATTCTGGTAAGTCTTTTTCTAGTGAATACTGGAGTAAGCGTTTTGCCGCGGCTTCATCGCCTAAATAATAATTGGCATTGATGACGCGTATGTGCATTAATTCATCGACGAGGTCACTAGGTTTTTTTAGATCTACTAAAAGTGAGGCTAATTTCTTTTGAGCTCCACCGTCAATGAGGCGGTCATTGATGGCGCGAATAGCTTCGTAACGAACTTGCGGATCATTATCGGATAAAAAGACCTGGATCCCTGGGTCAAGATTTTTTCTCATGGCCAATAAAACAATCATACGGACTGCTGCAGAAGAGTCTTTTGCGTACTTCGCATAGCTAGAGGAACTCTTCATTCCAGCGAGTCCCATCATCAGGCCGTGCTGAAGGAAGCGATCTTTGGCATCATTTTCACGCTGAGCATCAATGATTGCGGAGATGACAGAGTCATCTGCAATTCTTCCTAGGCCAATGCCTGCGTACATGGCAACGCGAGGATGTTTGTCTTTTAGTGCTTTGCTCAAATCTAGTAGAGCTGACTTGTCGCGGTGATCGCCTAAAACACGAGCCGCCTGAATACGAATTTGATAGTCTGCGTCATTAAGTAATAAGTTTTTTAAAATTTTAATTGCAGAGATGTTTTTATTGGCCAGCATACCTAAGCCCCAAAGGCCATGAACTCTTTGTAGTTGCGGAGCGGCAGGATTTTTTGCGGCCTTCGTAAATAGCTCGGCTGCGTCTGCTCTTTTAGCTAATTCAAATTGTGCTCTCAGGCGAACTTGTTGATGATCCCAAGCTAAGAGTTGATAGAGTTTTTCGCTGGAATTTTGACTGAAATCACTGGTGAGCAATTTTTCATTTTCTTTAATTTCGGGCTTATCAGTTTGGCCAGGGACTTCGAGAGTAAAAATGTTACCCTCATCTCTATTTAAATAACCACCATTGTTATATTCGGATATGTACATTTTGCCATCGGGTCCAAAATCCATATCAACCAAGTTTGAACCAGTAAAAAAATCCTCGAGATTTTCCATTTTAAAACCTGCGCCCGCGGGTTCCACATCAAACATGGAGATACGTGTTTTTGGTGAGCCACCCTTAAAAATATTAACGAAGAATTTATTGTCAAATTTTGGGCCTAAGGAATTGGATGGATTGAACAAGAAACCTGATGGACCACCCACGATTTGACCAATGGTAGGCATGACATAGGCGGGTTGATTTGTTTCATTGGCGAAATAAAGACGCTCTGTTTTCCACGCACTATTAAGTGTTTTCTTTCCCGCGTAATCATAGGAGCGAAACTTGAGTTTGGAGGCGAAGGCCAAGAGGTTTTGATGGCCTGCATGCCAGCCTGAATCACCACCCTCGACGAGGTAATTAATACGCTCCAAATCACCTTTGTCGGAATCATTATCCGCCGTAAATAAATTACCAAAATCATCAAAGACTAATTCTTGTGGATTGCGCAAACGATCATAAAATACTTCTACATTTGAACCATCGGGATCACAGCGAAAAACGGCGCCTTCATTTGGGCCATGGAACTTTTTGCCTTCCTTAGTGGTGAAGCTAAAACCGCGATCACCAATGGACCAATAGAGCTTACCATCGGGTCCCCAAACCAAACCATGCATATCATGGCCTGAATAACTCATACGTATGCCAAAGCCATCTTGTATAGAAGTTCGTTTGTCAGACAGTCCATCGCCATTACTATCTTCGAGCATCCAGAGATGTGGAATGTTGGTATAGTAAACTTTTCCGTCGCGTTCAATGATACCTAATCCAGGACCATCGAGAATATCGTTAAAACCATCGGCATAAACTTTTGCGCTATCCGCACGTCCGTCACCATTAGTGTCTTCTAGTATTTTGATCATATCCTGCTTGTCAGTGTAATGCGATTCTGGGTGCTTATCGTAATGCTTTTTGTACATGGCCAAACGATCTGCACTTGATTGAATCATGATGTCCTCCAAGAGCATATAAGGGCGATGACGAATGTCATCCACCCCAAAGCGCCAGCGATGAATTTCGGTCACTAATAATCGGCCCTTAGAATCAAAGGCAATTGCCATGGGGTTAGTGATCTGAGATCTGTCTGCCCAGAGGCGCGCTTTAAAGCCATCGGGCATAGAGAAGCTATTCATTTTTTGTGCTTCAGCTTTCTCGTAATCTGCAGGACTTTTACTTGCTGCACTGAGCCCATTCGCAATAAGCAAAGATGAGAGCAGCAGGAATTTATTTGACCATTTTAACATATAATAAATCCTAGGCTGAGTATTTTGAGCTAAGTTTAGTTCTAAGTTTTATGAGTAAATCACGCGTCATTTTAATACCTTCAATTTCGCCAATTTTCTTGCCTTCATACTCAATACCCACGTGACCACGATAGCCCGCGTCGAGAACGAGCTTCATAATGCGAGGGTAGTCAGTATTGATTTCAAAGCCGTGTACGTCAAAATCATGACTCTTGGCACTGACGCCCTTGGCGTAAGGCATGAGTTTTTTGACGCCCTTATAACGATCGTATTCTTTAAAATTCCCAAAGTCGGGTAATGTACCGCAATTTGGCATAGCAACTTTTTTCATGACATTCGCTAACCAATCACCATCGGAAGAGAGGCCTCCATGGTTTTCCACTATGACATTAATATTATGTTGAGCTGCAAATTGTGAGAGTGAGGCAAGTCCATCGGCGGCACGCTCCATTTGTTCTTCATAAGTTCCTTTGGAACGCGCATTCACTCGAATGGAATGACAGCCTAAATATTTTGCCGCTTCAATCCAAGTATGATGTTTTTCTACGGCTAGTTTTCGTTTATTATCGTTGGCATCACCAAGCTGACCAAGGCCATCGCACATGATGATTAGGCTCTGCACACCATTATCATCACAGCGTTGCTTGAGTCCGCGAAGATAAGTCTTTTCAGAGCTCTTAAAGAATTTATTGACGTATTCAACGGCATTAATACCAAAGGTTTTTTTTGTGAATTCAGGGAATTGTAGGTTGTCGAGTTCTTTTGCAAAGAGCTTTTTATGAAGGGACCACTGAGCTAATGAAATATCAAATAAGGGATTTTCGGATTGGCTTGCGCATGAGGCGGTGAAAAATGATCCTACGGTAAGAGCTCCTGTGCCTTTGAAAAAATTTCTACGATTTAACATGTGGTCTTCCTTTGTTTTAGTTGATTTCTTAGATTCTACTTTCGTATTGAAAGTCCTTATCGGGACAGCTCTGCTTAAGAATTCTTCAAAAAATACATTCTCAATTTCAACAAAAGAAGTTTTTGAATAGTAACTTAAAGGATTACATACCTAAATATTGTATGATGACATATAATTGAGTTATTTTTGAATAAATGTGATTTTTTTCAAAGTCTTGTTGTTAATCCTTGATTGATTGTGTAGTACTTTTTATAAATAACTTTAGGAGAATCCATGAAATATATGTCAATTTTAGCGCTCTTAATTTTTGCGCTACTCGCAAATGCTCAAAAAGATAAACCCAATGTGATAGTGATATTTGCGGATGATATGGGTTATGGCGATATGAGTTGTAATGGCAATCCATCGATCAAAACTCCTCATTTAGATCGCATGGCCTATGAGGGGCAAAAATGGACAAACTTTTATGTGGCAGCACCGGTATGTACGCCGAGTCGTGCGGCTTTAATGACCGGACGTCTTCCTATTCGCAATGGCATGAGCTCTAATAAGAGACGGGTATTGTTTCCCGATTCTACCGGAGGATTACTGCAGGTTGAGTATACTCTCGCTGAAATGTTTAAATCTGCGGGTTACGCAACCGGCATGGTAGGTAAATGGCATTTGGGCCACAAAGCGGAGTTCCTCCCGATTAATCACGGTTTTGATTCTTGGTATGGGATACCATATTCAAATGATATGGATGGAGATTCCCAAGTGATAAATGCGCTAAAAAAAGGTGAGAAACTGCCTTGGCATAAGGGGCCTCATTGGGAGAACCCAAAATCTGAGTATTGGAATGTTCCTTTAATGCAGGGAGATAAAATCATTAAGCGCTCTCCGAATCAGGAACTCTTAACAAAAAATTATACAGAGAAAGCTATTGACTTTATTAAAGCCAATAAAGCCAAGCCATTTTTTCTCTACTTGGCACATAGCATGCCGCATGTGCCGCTCTTTCGTTCAGATGATTTTAAAAATGTGAGCACAATGGGTCTCTATGGCGATGTGATTGAAGAACTTGATTGGTCAGTTGGGGAGATTATTAAAAGCGTGAAGGCAGAGGGCTTAGCGGAGAAAACAATTATTTTATTTACCTCAGATAATGGACCATGGTTAAGTTTCAGGACTCAAGGCGGGATTGCAGGACCATTGAGAGATGGCAAAGGAAGTACTTGGGAAGGGGGTATGCGTGAGCCCACAGTATTTTGGGGGCCCGCCTACATTAAGCCTGGAATCATTCATGATATTGGCTGTACTACGGATATGATGGCGACTTTTGCTAAATTAAGTGGTGCTAAGCTTCCTGAGGTGAAATTGGATAGCTATGACCTAAGTGAGGTTTTGCTCAATCAAGAAAAAGGACCTCGTCAAGAGATGTTTTATTATAACGGTGAAAAGCTTCAAGCACTGAGGTTAGGTAATTTTAAAGTGCGCTTTGGAAATGATCAGCAAAGGCCGACTGAGCTTTATAACTTAGCTTTGGATCCGGGTGAAAATTATAATGTCATTAAAGATCATGCAGAGCTCGTGAAAGAAATGCAGACCTTGAGACAAGCTCATGTAGATGGAATCATTAAAGTAGAGAATCAATTAATCCGCAAATAAGTGATAAACACCATGTTTTTCATGAGATTTAATAAGAATTTTATCGTTTAGCTGTACCGAAGTGCGAACTTAGTACGTATTAGTTAGTAAATCATAATAAGGAGATATATGAATATCTGTGTAAAACCATTCTTGTACCTAGGCCTACTTACTTTAAGTGTGAATACTTGGGCGCAAAAACCGCACCCTGTAGAGAAACAAGCAGAGTTTGATGCTGAAGTTATTAAGGCGATGCCGGCGCTTAAGGCCCTTGCGAAACCCGCAAAAGCGAGGAAGATTTTGGTCTTATCGAAAGTCGCTGGGTGGTACCATAGCTCAATTGAAACGGGAAAGAGCTGTTTTCAGGAAATGGGAAAAAGTACGGGAGCTTTTTCAGTCGATGTGAATGATGACCCTGGCTATTATACGTCAGCGAACCTTAAAAAATACGATGCTATTCTCTTTAATAATACGACTTATTCACAAGATTATTTTAATGAGACTCAGCGTCAAGCCATTTTGGCATTTATCAAAAATGGTGGCGGCTTCATTGGTATTCACGCGGCATCGGATTGCGGGACTTCAGCTAAGAAAGCTAAGACTACTTGGCCGGAAATCACTGAAATGATGGGAGGCGCCTTTGATGGCCATCCTTGGACTAAAAATGGTATGTATGGAATTCGCAACGAGGATCCAAGTCACAAAATATTACAGCCGATGAAAGGAAAGGGCTTTAAGATTTCTGATGAGCTTTATAAATACAAAGATTACAAGCGTGAAAATCAGCGCGTTTTGTTGACGATCGACATGGAGGAATCCTATAAGAAGGAAGGCCGTGAAGATCACGATCATGCCTTACTATGGGTAAAGAACTATGGTAAAGGACGTGTTTTCTTCAGTGCTTTTGGTCATAATGAACATGTTTTTGCTAATCCCATGATTTTGCAGACCTGGCTAAATGGTATTCAGTTTACCCTAGGTGACTTGGATGTAAAGACGGAAGCCCTGCCCATACCAGAGGCACATAAAAACTTTCAGCCTACAAAATAAAGCCTTTGATTTAAGTGAAGCCGAGCTCGTTTGAGTTCGGCTTTTTTTGTGGGCGTATTTCGTGCTTTCTTTAGGGGCTTATGTTTCCAAGAGATGATTTAGGGCTATATTGGCGAATATATAAAAACATTAGGGTCAAGCAAGATGGATTTTACTGATTTAATTGGCAAGACACCGCTTCTGGAATTGAAGCAAATGTGTCCTAATAAGAAAGTGAAGATTTTTGTTAAGCTAGAGGGCAATAACCCCGGTGGTAGTGTGAAAGATCGCGCGGCCTTCTATATGATTTCTGATGCAGAAATGCGTGGGACTTTAAAGCCCGGGATAAAAATCATTGAAGCTACGAGTGGCAATACGGGTATTGCTTTATCAATGATTGCCTCTGTAAAAGGCTATGATATAGAATTAGCAATGCCTAAGAATTCAACTCAAGAGCGCGTCGACGCCATGAAAGCTTTTGGAGCCAAAGTGACCCTAACGGAGTCGATGGAGACTGCCATTGACTATGCCAAGAGCAAAGTCGAAGAAGGTGGTTATGTGATGCTTAATCAATTTGGAAATGAAGCGAATCCCGAAGCGCATTACCGTGGGACGGCGCCCGAAATATGGGCTGCAACTGAGGGGCAATTGACTCATTTTGTTTCAGCCATGGGTACGACGGGTACGATCATGGGGACCTCGCGTTACTTGAAGGAAAGAAACCCCGAGATTCAAATCGTGGGCTGTCATCCTGCGGATGGCGCAAAGATCCCAGGAATACGCCGTTGGCCGACAGAGTATTTACCGGCTATTTACGATGCGAGCCGCGTCGATAAAATTTATGATATCGAGCAAGCTGATGCGGAAGAAACCATGCGTCAACTCGGACGCCAAGAAGGAGTCTTTTGTGGTGTATCATCGGGTGGTGCGGTATGGGCGGCACTTGAATTAGCTAAAACTTTGGAGCAGGGTTTGATTGTTGCCATCATTTGTGACCGCGGAGACCGTTATTTATCAACGGGACTTTTTGGTCAATAAAATTTTAATAAATAGGAATAGATTATGAAAGCACATTTAGAGCAAATGAAAGCCGAGCTAGAAGCTGGTACCGCACAACTTTTAGACGTTAGAGAATTTAATGAGTGGCAAGAAGGACATTTGACTGGAGCCATATTGGCACCTTTGTCTGGTTTAGAGTCTGGTGACGAGCCGGATGGCGTGGACTTAGAGCTTAAAACTTACCTTCATTGCCGTAGTGGGCAACGCGTTCATATGGCGGCGCCACTACTCGAAGATTTAGGTATTGGCGAAGTTATTCCTTTAGACGAAGGCTTTGGTGAATTAGTTTCAGAAGGCTTCGAAGCCTAATGGAGATTAAATTAAAGCGCGTTGAAGGAATGCAGTTTGATTGTGTGAGTGGAGTTGGTCACACAGTAAGAATTGATGGGCCACCTTCTATTGGCGGTACTGATACGGGACCCCGCCCGATGGAAATGGTACTGATGGGCTTAGCAGGATGTTCTGCCGTTGATATCTTAATGATCTTAGGTAAGCAACGCCAAAACCCTGCTGATGTTGAATTGACTGTAACAGCGGAACGAGCTGATGCCGTACCAGCAGTATTTACCAAAATCAATATTCATATTGATTGTATCGGTGGTGAAGTCAGTCTCAAGAAATTAGAAAAAGCTTGTGAGCTTTCGATGGAAAAATATTGTTCTGTCTCAAAAATGCTTGAACCAACGGTAGAAATGACACATACTTGTGATGTAAAGTAAACCCAAGGAGAAAACTATGAAGTACTTCGTTTTAATTATTTGTGTTTTCATTTTTACCTCATGTAAGGATGAAAAAGCCAACACAACCTCAACAGATGATGTGACTGTGGAAACCGTTGTTATGAAAGGTGGATCTGAAAATCTCGAAGCTGCGGCAGATTGTGCAACGGGTTGTCCTAGCTGTGGCGTAAAGGAATCTTTCGAACTTAAAGCTCCCCATGGTGGCGCGCTAATGAAGTTCGGCGGAGATGCTGCGGTTTTAGAATTAGTCATTGATCATAAGTCGGGTGAGATGTCAGTCTATTTTTACGATGGCTTAGCAAAAGAGCAGCTTAAGCTTGAGCAAACAGCTCTTAACTTAAAGATTAATACTTTAAATATTACGCTGAAAGCAGATGAAAAAGGTGTCTTTCGCCTTAAATCTGAGATTATCAAAGGTCTGAAAAAGTTTCAAGGAACAGTGGGTAAATTAGAAGTTGATGGCCTACCTTTTGATGGTGTGCCAATCTATTACCCTGAGGGAAATTAAGTCTTCGATGAGTAAAAAACTTCTCGTTATTAATGCAGTGGGGCTGACAGAGAGCCTCATTAATGATGACTGCCCAAATTTAAAGTACTATTTCGAAAAGAATCGTCAGTACTTAAAACCGCCCATTCCTGCAGTGACTTGTACTTCGCAAGCGACTTTGTTGACGGGAAAAAGTCCACAAGAGCACGGTGTAGTGGCCAATGGTTGGTACTTTCGTGATCTCGCTCAGGTATGGTTATGGCGTCAAAATAACCAGCTTGTTCAAGGTGAAAAAATTTGGGAAAGTCTTCGTGCTAAAGACGAGAGTTTTAGCTGTGCGAAAATGTTCTGGTGGTACAATATGTACTCGAGCGCAGATTGGTCAGCAACACCGCGGCCTCTCTATCGTGCAGACGGGGCAAAGCATCCAGGATCTTATACTTACCCGATGGGATTAAACGATGACTTGGAGTCTGAGTTAGGTACCTTCCCCTTGTTTAAATTCTGGGGGCCAATGACGTCGATTGAATCGACCAAGTGGATTAGCGATTCAACAATTTACGTGATGAAGAAAAATCGTCCCAATTTATCTTTAGTCTATTTACCTCACCTCGATTATAATTTACAGCGCTTGGGTCCCAATGATCCGGCAATGGCTAAAGATGTACGTGAATTAGATCAGTGCATTGGAGATTTACGTCAATGTGCAGATGAACTAGGCTATGAAGTGGTGATTCTATCTGAGTATGGAATTCAGGAAGTTGATACCCCGATTCATATCAATCGTGAGCTACGGAAAGCAGGTCTAATAACAGTTAAAATGGAATGCGGCGAAGAGCATTTTGATGCGGGGGCTTCCGCTGCTTTTGCGGTAGCGGATCATCAATTAGCGCATGTCTATGTGAATGACAAGAGTCAATTAGAAAAAGTAAAAAAAATACTTAAGGGACTTCCTGGTATTACCGAAGTCTGCAGTGGAGAAGAGCGCAGTAAATACGATTTAGATCATGAGCGTTCAGGCGAGATTATTTGCTTAGCAGAGAAAAATGCTTGGTTTACTTATTATTATTGGCTAGATGATAAACTAGCTCCGGATTATGCCCGTGCGGTAGATATCCATCGCAAGCCAGGCTATGACCCCGTAGAGTTATTTATGCGCAAAGGCGGGAAGTTGAGTGCCGCAAAAACGTTGCTTAAGAAAAAACTAGGTTTTCGTTACCTCATGGATGTGATTCCTTTGGATGCCACTTTGGTTAAGGGTTCGCATGGAGTTCATCCAGAGCATTTAGCCGATGGGCCTTTGCTCATAGGTGATTTGAATCTTGGGGACGAAAAAGTACGAGATATGAGAGATTTTAAAAGTTTAGTTGAAGAGTTCTTCCAAGTAGATAAAGAGGATTAGAGATGAAGTCATTGTATATAGCGGCAACGAGTCAGCACGTAGGTAAAACAACAAATACATTAGGTATGTTAGCGGCTTTACAGAAGCGTGGAATTAAAGTGGGTTATTCAAAGCCTCTTGGTCAGCAATTCCATACGGTGAATGGTAAAAGAGTTGATAAAGATGCAGTTTTATTTTCTGAGATTTTAAAAACTTTTGAATTGATTCCCGATATTCATTCCCCGGTTATTTTGGGGCCTGGGGATACCGCAGAGCTCCTAGATGACCCCAAGACGGATGTACTGGAGAAGAAGATTCTTCATGCGGCAAAAACCCTTAATGAAGAATATGAATTTACGCTTTATGAAGGTACGGGTCACCCAGGTGTGGGCTCGGTAGTGGGGCTCTCTAATGCGAGGGTCGCAGAGTTGCTCGACGCGAAAGTTGTGCTTGTGCTCGAAGGTGGAATTGGCAATACAATTGATCGCTTGGCTTTATGTAAAGCCCTTTTTGATGCCCATGGTGTTCCCTTAGTCGGCGTTATATTAAATAAAGTACTTCCTCAAAAAATAGATAAGGTTCGTCAGTATGTGGAGCCTTGGATTGAGGCGAATGGGATGCAATTACTCGGTTTAATGCCCTATGATGCCCAATTGGTTTATCCATCGATTAAGCATGTGGTGAAAGTTGTGAAGGGCGAAGTGATTAGCGGTGCAAAAGAGACTATGAATACCTTAGTTCACGAAGCTTTGGCCGGAGGGACTTCTAATCCAAGTGGAGATCACCCCCCAGAGAATTTACTTTTGGTTGTAAGTCGTGGGCGCTTTTTAGAATCTTTGCACCATCAGCAAAAAGTGGCGAGTGAGCATGGCCGAGATTTAAGGTTGGCCGGAGTATTACTCACATCCAAGGGGCATATGAGTGCAAAAGCTTTGAAAATATGTGAAGAAGTAGGAATTCCTGTTGTGACAACCGAGCTCGATACTTATCAAGCGGTAGTGAAGATGAGTCACCTAGTAGCTAAAATCGATACCAAGAGTCCCGCAAAAGTACTCCGTGCTATTGAACTTTTTGAAGAAAATATTGATATGGATAAATTACTTAGTTTATAGGCGAGATCTAACGACAGGTTATAAAGAAGGCGACGGCAATGATAACGCCGACAATGCAGCCGATGTTATTGCTTTTTTCTTCTTCTTTTTTAAAGCGTATTTTCTTTGAGCCAGATTTCATTTTTTTTTCGAGTTCATCTTGAAGCTTGTTAATGATGATCTGTTGACCTTCAATTCTTTTGCTGAGTGCTTCTTCTTGAAGATGGCTGGAAGTCGAACTGGTATCGCTTATTTTTGATTTGTTTTCATTGGCTTTTCGCTTGAGTTCATCGTTCTGCTGAGACCAGCGTTTTTTCTCATTTCGAAAGGCTTCGTTAGTTTGTGTGAGAGTCGTTTTTAGAGTGAGAATCTCTTTTTGGAGTCCTTCAATGGCCGTGGACTGATCTTCGCTTGAGCTTTGCTGTTGTTGATTGAGGTTTTTTTGGAGATTTTCGCGTAGGGCTTGTTCTTGCTTAAAAAGATCTTCTTGTTCGGCGCGGAGGCTTTCTGAGGCCAAGAAATTATTTTTCATTTGATCCAAAGACTTACGCAGTTTTTGATTTTCGACATCGGTGGTCATTGCGGCTTTTGGTGAAGTCTGATCTTGCTTATGTTCGAAGCTTGAATCGGAAACTATCTCGATGGGGTCAGATACTAGATCCATAGAGTCTGACTCGGGCGCGAGTTGCGAAATATTGATGGCGTTTATTGCCGATGCTTTGAGCTCTTCGATTTCTTGTTGAACTTCGTCAAATTCAGCTTTGATCATCTCTTTGATATTGGGGTCTTTACGTTCAATATCACGCATAGCCCGTTTAGCTTCATAAGAGTTCACATCTTTGTCTTTATCAATATTCAGCAAGTAATGATAGGCTTTTGAGCCGCCAATTTTACCTAGCGCTTGGACTGCGTAGCGACTATTCATGCCTTTGCCCTGTGTGACTGGGAAAATGACGTCACTTGCTTGGTAGATGGCCATGTCGCCCGCTATCTTCAGACATTCCCGCTGAAGTGATTCGTCCTTCGTATTTTGAATGAGCTTTACCACGGCATTTGTGAGCTCGAGGCTTTTTTTCGCCGTGCGAATTTTTCTTAGGGCCGTTCTCCTGACAACTATACTCAGCGAAACATCTAATGTAGTTTGTAGTGCCTTATCTAAATTACTCATAAATCCTCCTATTGATTTCCCCATAGTACCATAATGCAGAGCTTAGATCAAATGTAGCAACGCGTGAGTCTAGGTCTCTGGCTCATTATTTGAGGAGAAACACGATGGAATTGTTTAGCAATGGCTGGTGAGCAATCAATTATCTCACAATCGGGGAAGAGTTTTTTTATCTCAGATTTAATCAAGTGATAATGAGTACAGCCTAAAGCAATCGTGTCGAGATCGACAATTTTAGTGAGTGGGTGGAGTTCTTGTGAGAGTTTTTGTGTACAGAGTGAGTTATTTCTAAAAAAGTTTTCGCTGATCTGTGCTAAATTGGCAGTGGGAATGAGGTGAGTCTCAGTATTTGTGGCAAAGTCCTCAAGGAGTTGAGCAGTGTAAGGACTATTGATAGTTGCGGGAGTCGCAAGTAAAGCAAGTTTTTTGGTTTTGCTCTGAGCGACGGCTGTTTTTATGGGCGGTACAGTTCCGATAACTGGACAAGTAAGGCTTTGTCTAAAGATCTCGAGGCCGTGAGTGCTGGCAGTGTTGCAGGCTAAGATTAGGGAAATGGGAGAGTGTAGACGGATTTCTTCTGCGATAGTTTGAAGGTGTTCGGTAAGTTCGGTATTGCTTTTATCACCATAAGGAAAAAAACCTTGATCTTCGAGAATGACATAATTCATCTCTGGACGTAGTTTTTTACATTGCTGGTAGATGCTATGGGCGCCGGCTCCAGAGTCTAGAATGAAAACTGCGGGCTCTTTAAGACTGAGTTCAGAGAGCTTTACGAGCTTGGGCAATGTCATGCTGAATTTGTGCTTTTAGCTCCTCTGCGGAGCCGAATTTTTGTTCTGAGCGGATAAAGCTATGGATGTGGACTTGGACTTCTTCATCATAGATGTCTTCATCGAAGTCTAGGATGTGAAGTTCAACGTGCTGAGAAGATTGTTGTTTTTCTAAAAAAGTGGGAGCGCTACCAATATTGAGTATTCCTGAGTAGCTTTGTTCGGCTATTTTTGCGTGAACCGCAAAGACACCTGAGATGGGGAGTAAAGGTATTCCGGTATCAATGTTAGCAGTGGGGGTGTTGAGTTTGGCACTAGCTAAGCCAAGGCCTTTGATGACGGGACCAGAGATTTTCCATTTGTGGCCGAGTAGTTTTTCTGCTTGATCAAAATCATGTTTCTCGAGTGCGAATCGGATGCGTGAGCTAGAAACAGCTTCTTGGTCGAGGAGGAATTCATCTACAGCATGAGTAGTGAATGATGAAGCATATTCATTTAAGAGCGCAATATTTCCTTTTCGACCAGCGCCGAAAAGCCATTGACGTCCAACGCAGAAATCACTTATCTCAATGTGTTGGAGTAAGTATTTTTCAACAAAAGCATGAGCTTCGGTCTCGGCTAAAACTTGGTTAAAATCGAGTATGACAAGGGCTTTGATACCGAGTTTTGAAAAGGTCTCCATACGTCTTTCTAGAGAGGAGAGTGTAGGAATGCATTTGCCAGTGAAGAATTCCCTTGGGTGAGGGGAAAAGCTTAAAACGATTGGGGTAGACTGATTGGCCTTCCCTTGATCGATTGCTTTCTGTAGAAGCTTGCGGTGTCCACGGTGGATGCCATCAAAGTTTCCACAGGCAATGCTGACACGATGAATGCCATGTTGACTAAGTTCCTGTAAAGAATGACAGAGCAGCATTTTAGTCTTCGGCAATTTCCACTTGATCTATGGGAATGATGAGTTTCTCTACTTCAGTGCGTTCGATGGTCTTGAGGTGATCAATAGTGACCGCATTATCTAAAGAGAATTGACCGCTTTTTGTTCGGCGTAAATTACTCATATAAGCAGCTGTTTCGAGCTTTAGGCCCATATCGTAGCAGAGGACGCGAACATAACTTCCTTTAGAGCAGTGAAGAGTGTAGTGAACTTTTGGAAGCTCAATTTTGTCGATGGTGAGGCTATGGAATGTAACGGGGCGCGCTTCGCGTTCAACCACAATTCCTTGGCGGGCTAAATCGTAAAGTTTTTTGCCGTTTTGCTTGAGGGCCGATACCATAGGAGGAGTTTGCATTTGCTCACCAGTGAAGTCGATAGCACATTGCTTAATCTGTTCTTCGGTCACATGTTCGTAGCTTGCTTCGCGAGTTGTTTCGCCTTCTTCGTCATGGGAGTCGGTTTCTCTTCCCAGAGTCATTTCTGTCACGTAGAGTTTGTCGTCGGCAGTTAGTTTACTGGCAAGCTTGGTGGCTTTGCCAATAACAATAACAATGAGTCCAGTGGCGAGTGGATCGAGCGTGCCGCAGTGGCCAACTTTATTAAAGCGGTAACGATTTCTGACGAAGTTGACAACATCGTGAGAAGTCCATTCTTTAGGTTTATCTACAAGAAGGATGCCGTCGTGATCTGGTGTAGAGTTTTTGCGTAGACGCCTACCCATTTAATCTTCCTCTTCGTCAGGGATGTCAATTGAATCAATAAGTGAAGAAAGACGATCGGCTTGTTCAGGAGTATCATCTGCATGCCAGTGAATGACAGGAGTGAACTTCATGCGGATACGGTTACTGAGGTGATTAAAAAACTCTTCTGAGCGATCGCGAAGAAAGCGAATGACATCATCTTTTTGTTTTTGAGAGCCCATGATACTAACATAAACGTTGCAGTGTCTAAGGTCGGCGGATGTTTTTACGCCTGTAACAGTGATAAGGCACTCGAAGCAGGGGAAAACTTCTCTAATAAATACGGCGCTCAGCTCTTTTTGGATAGTTGAATCCACGCTGCGCATTCTGTCTCTTGCCATGTGATTTTTCCTTTGTTGAATAAATATTGGGCAATATAGGTTCAAAGTATCGATTTCCTAATTAAGCCGAGCAAAAGAGCTGAGTATTGATAAAAGTGAACATGAGTAGTGATAATTTTTGTTAATAAAAATAGTAATGTGGAATATGCTAAGCTATGATAACTAAAATAAGGGGTTGAGAATGCAGTCAGAATTTAAACATATTGAATCATTGGTTAAGCCCGGGGATTTTGTCTTTACTCGCATTGATAATGTGCTCTATAAAAAAGTGGCCGACACTAGCTGTAGTTGGAGTTCTCACGTAGGTTTGATTATTGATCAGAATGATGACGGTAGTTTTGTGGTTGCCGAGAGTAAGGTTCCGCGTTGTGTGTATTCCGACTTCGAAAATTTTGTGGAGCGTTCAGAAGGCGGTCGTGTAGAGATACGTAGATTGAAGGGAGGTCTACAAGAAGATCAGTTGCGTAAGCTTCAAGAAGAAGCGAAATCGCGCATGGGTTCTTGGTATCACTTTCGTTTTAATTATGATAGTAAGATGCAGTTTTGTTCAAAGTTTGCTTATGATGTCTATCGCCATGGCCTAGGTATTGAGGTGGGGAGAATAGAAACTTTTACTGAATTATTGCATAAAAATCCTCAGAGTCCTATGGGCTTTTGGAGATTGTGGTTTCTGGGACGAATTCCTATGAGCCAGAGGACGATCACGCCGGCAAGCTTGATAGAATCAAATAAACTAGAAACTGTTTATAGTAATCTCGATAAATTTAAGTAGTTGATGCTCGGGATCGTATGCTTAAGAGTATTAGTAATCACTAATGTTTTTCATAGGCCTTTTCCCCAATGGGAAGAGGTCTTTTTTATGAGCACCAAGATTATTTTATCCGATCTATGCAAAGCTTTACTATTAAGCTTAGGATCACTGGGTTTAATGGCTTCGATAGAGGCAAGATAAAGTACTGAATTCTTTTTTAAAACTAGGCTAGTTTCTGCTTTTGAAAAACTGGTTTTGGCGTGTAAACTGGCATGCTCTTAAAATCTAATATAATATACACAGAGGTTTATTGATGAACTACTACAATACTTTGCCACAGCGTTTGAAGCTTGAGCAATTGGGTACTTGCCGTTTTATGTCCAAGGACGAATTCAATGGCGTTGAAAAACTTAAAGGAAAGAAAATTGTTATCGTTGGTTGCGGTGCACAGGGTCTAAATCAGGGTTTAAACCTTCGCGATAGTGGTCTTGATGTATCTTACGCTTTGCGCGATGCAGCCATTGAGCAAAAGCGTCAGTCTTTTCTCAATGCAAGTGAGAATGGTTTTACAGTAGGTACTTATGAGGAAGTTATTCCTTCCGCAGACCTTATCGCTAACCTTACTCCAGATAAACAGCATACTAACGTAGTAGAGACAGTTATGCCTCTTATGAAAGACGGCTCAACGCTTCTTTACTCTCACGGCTTTAATGTTGTTGAAGAAGGGATGCAGATCCGTAAAGATATTACTGTTGTGATGGTAGCTCCTAAATCACCTGGTTCTGAAGTACGCAATGAGTACAAACGTGGTTTCGGCGTTCCTACACTTATCGCTGTTCACCGTGAAAATGATCCTAATGGTGATGGCTTAGATATAGCTAAAGCTTACTGCTGTGGTACTGGTGGCGATCGCGCTGGTGTAATTATGTCTTCTTTCGTAGCAGAAGTAAAATCAGACCTTATGGGCGAGCAAACAATTCTTTGTGGTCTTCTTCAGGCCGGTTCAATTCTTTCTTTCGACAAAATGGTTGAAGAAGGTATCGATGCAGCATGGGCCTCTAAATTTATTCAATACGGTTGGGAAACTATTACTGAAGCACTCAAGATTGGTGGTGTTAGTGGTATGGTTGACCGTCTTTCAAATCCTGCGAAAGTTAAATGTTTTGAACTTATTACTGAGTTGAAGACTATCATGCGTCCTCTTTTTGAGAAGCATATGGATGATATCATCGACGGTGATTTTTCTGAAGGTATGATGGCTGATTGGGCTAATGATGATGTGAAGCTTCTTACTTGGAGAGAAGAAACAGGTCAAACAGCTTTCGAAAAACAAGCTGCAACAGACGCAGAAATTACTGAGCAAGAATACTTCGATAAGGGTGTCCTTATGATTGCTTTCGTTGCTGCCGGTGTTGATTTGGCTTTCGACGCAATGGTTGAAGCTGGTATCAAAGAAGAGTCTGCTTACTACGAGTCACTTCACGAGACTCCATTAATTGCTAACACGATTGCACGTAAAAAACTTTACGAAATGAATCGCGTTATTTCTGATACAGCTGAGTACGGTTGTTACCTTTTCTCACACGCATGTGTGCCGCTCTTAGCTGACTTCATTAAGTCAGTAGATACTTCAGTTATTGGTAAAGCGTATAACGAAAATGGTTCAAACTCTGTTAACAATAAGCAGATCGTTGAGATCAACCGTGCACTTCGTGGTACTGGTTGTGAAAAAGTGGGTGCTGAGTTACGTGGTTATATGACTGCAATGAAAGAGATTATTTAAGTTTTAAACTTAAAATCTTTCAAGAAAGGCGAGTGCTTTGGTGCTCGCTTTTTGTTTTTATAGGAATTTGAGTTATCTTTAGGTTCGTGGGCACAATAATTTAACAACGCAAAGGAAAATATAATGAAAAAGTTAATGTTATTTGGTATGGCTTGTTTTATGGGTTCAGCTACTTATGCTGAAAGCGTAGAAGACAAAGTTTTAGCGATTATGGAAGAGATGGGTGCAGCAAAAAAACTTAAGCGCCTTGATAAGAAAAAAGATTATAAGAATGCAGATTGGAAGAAGTATTCCATGGAGCTTATTGAGCAGTATAATGGGATGAAAGATATTAAGCATGAAGAGAAAATGTTTAATGACTTTAATGCTGAGATGTTTAAAGCCCTTGAAGATTACAAAAAAGTATTGGCTGGTACAGATTACGATGCTATTGCGAAATCTTGGAAAGCAGTAGGCGCAGCCTGCAAAGCTTGTCACGAAGAGTACAAGTAAAAGAATTTTATAGATATAAAAAAGGGCATCTCATTTGAGATGCCCTTTTTTTTGTCGCTATATTCTTAGTGAATCATAAAGACGAGAAAATAGAAGAGGGCAAAATTTACAGCAGCTAGGATACAAATGACTACCTGGCTTTCGAGGCTTAGATATTTACCTTTTACTTTGTCGATTTGAGGAGCGTCATAAAACTCGTCCTCACTTACTTCTATGTCTTCTATATGTCTTCTGTTGTGCTTCATTACCGTTTCCTCCAGTATGTTTCGTTTCTTCCGTACGAAGATGAAACTAATACTTTGAGCAATGTGAAGCAAGTTTTAGTTGTAAGGGTTTTGTATTAAAATAAGTTTTACTGTATTTAAAGACGCTTACTTAGTGGTGAAGAGTTGTTTACTTAGTGGTAATTTTTTCAAGAGTGACAAAGCTGTAGTCATAATCATTTTTGATATCAGCTTTAAACTTTTCCCGCTCTGTTTCACGCCATTGCGTGATGTCAAATTCTGGGAAAAAGGCATCGGCGACAATCTCGGCATCAATTAATGTGAGATGGAGTGTGTCGACTTCGGGAAAGAGGATTTCGTATATTTGAGAACCGCCAATGATGAATACTTCTGGTTCTTCGGTGCAGCTTTTTCTGACTTCATCATAGGAAGTAAAGCATTCTACCCCTGGAATTTGAAGTTCAGGATCACGAGAGAGGATGAGGTTTCTTCTACCGGGAAGGGGGCGACCAATCGATTCGTAAGTTTTACGGCCCATAACAATGGGTTTCCCCATAGTAACAGCTTTGAAGCGTTGGAGATCATTGCTGAGGCGCCAGGGTAGTGTGTTTTTATAGCCAATGCCACGGTTGCTTGCCATGGCGCAGATCATGCTGGTTTTCATACGGCTACCGGAGCTTTGATATGCGGATGAGGGGCGTAGCCTTCTAGCGTGAAGTCTTCATATTTAAAAGAAAAAATGTCTTTTACATCAGGATTGATTTTCATTGTAGGCAGGGTGTGAGTTTCTCGACTCAATTGGAGCTTAGCTTGCTCAAAGTGATTATTGTAAATGTGTGCATCGCCAAAAGTGTGGACGAAGTCGCCGTATTCTAAGTTACAAACCTGTGCAACCATCATGGTGAGCAGTGCGTAGGAGGCAATGTTGAAGGGGACGCCTAAGAATATATCTGCTGAGCGTTGGTAGAGTTGGCAGGAGAGTTTGTTATCAGCTACATAAAATTGGAAGAGGCTATGACAAGGGGGGAGAGCCATGTTGTCGACATCTGAAACGTTCCATGCGCTAACAATGAGTCGTCTGGAATCTGGTGTAGTTTTAATCATTTCAATGAGCTGTGATATTTGATCAATAGTTCTGCCATCAGGAGTTTGCCAGCTGCGCCATTGGTAGCCATAGACGGGGCCTAGATTTCCTTTTTCATCTGCCCAATCATCCCAGATTGAAACGCCATTATCTTTAAGGTACTTAATGTTAGTGTCTCCAGTTAAAAACCAAAGGAGCTCATGGATAATGGACCGTAAGTGACATTTTTTAGTAGTGATTAATGGGAAGCCATCTTGGAGGTTAAAGCGCATTTGGTGGCCAAATACACTACGAGTTCCCGTTCCTGTACGGTCGCTTTTGTCCGTGCCGTTTTTCATGACGTGATCTAATAAGTCGAGGTATTGTTTCATTGATTTGTTCCCTAAAATTGAGCAGTTTTGATCAATCTAACTTAAGTTTGAAAAAATCCTATCCTAATGCTTGAGGAATTGGCTGGGGGCCTTTTAAGGAAATGTCACTTTTTTCCATGATTAAATTTGGTTTGACAAAGGGACTTTTTTACAAATGCACATAAATTACTTGAATTGATTCAAATTTAATAATTAATCGCAGTATCGGGGATTGATGGAAATATTCATTTATGTTCTTCTAGGCATAGTCATTGGTATCTTGGTGGTAATTCACGCCTTGAAAATCCGTGAGTTACAGGAAGCGAATCGCAGATATTGCGAAGATCGCAAAGCCGTCGCCAACTTTCTTAATCGTTTTGCTCATTCAGTGGCCATGGCAGGTGGCAATATTGATTCAACGATGGTCTCCCTCGGTCGCTTTATTGTGAGTACGATTCACGCGGAGTCTTTGTGTATATTTTTCATGGATGAAGAAGGTAAGACAATGGAAGCCGTGACGTCCATCGGGCCCTTTCCATCTATGAGCGCATTTGAGGGTGGCGAAAAAACTGATGTAGCTTCAATTCGCGAAAGAAAAGTCATTGTAGGCGAAGGCTTTTTCGGGAAGATTTCTAAAAATATGAAGCCGGCACTTATTGGTAAATTTGAGTTATCCGAAAGCCAAGTGGAAGCGGGTATAAAATCTCTCATGGTAGTGCCGATCGTTTTGTTCAATGAAATGCAAGGGATTATATGTGCAGTTAACTCAGAAGGGAGAAGTGGTCGCTTTGAACAGGATGACCTTGAGCTTTTTGCGTCATTAGCAGTAGTTGCAACACTTTCTAAAAATATGATTGAGACCTATGGTCAGATGGCTGATCAGCAGCGTATGCAGCAAGAATTGGAGTTTGCAAGACAAATTCAGCAAACGCTGACTCCAGTAGATATGCCTAATTTTGCTCACTTAGATATTTTTGCCCACAATATACCTGCGAAAGAAGTAAGCGGTGACTTTTATGACTTTATTAAAATTGATGAACATAGGACTTTGTTCGTCTTAGCCGACGCGAGTGGTAAAGGCTTGCCAGCCTGTCTCATTATGATTATGACGCGATCTGTACTTCGTGCCATTTGCTCACGCTTTACCGATATGGAAAGTTTATTACTAGAGCTCAATCAATACCTCGTACAAGATACCGATATGGAACGCTTTGTGACAATGATTTTTTGTTTAGCAGATTCTCGTAATAATACTATGGAAATGGCACGAGCGGGTCACACCGAGGTCTTGCTGAAAAATGACAAGGGTGAAGTGTTTGAAATTGTTCCAGAGGGTCCTGCTATTGGTTTAATTCCAAATGAAATGGGAGTGAGTTTCGATACCTTCTCAATGGCCATTCAAGATGGTTTCTGTTTCTTGTTTTATACTGATGGGCTGACTGAAGCTGAAAATGAAGATGGTTTAGAGTATGGTTTACCTAGGCTGAAAGAGACTTGGTGCCATCATACAGGAAGTAGCAAAGGTCAGGCAACGGGCTTATTGAATGATATTCAGCGTTTTACCGGTGATTACCCTCAATCGGATGATCAAACTATAATGATTATGTCTGTGAGCGAACTCAATCGTGATTAAATGGTTTAGGGCAGGGCTGTCTTTTGTGCTTTTTTGCGTTGTGGTTATCCTTGCCTTGCCTAAAATTTTCCCCGCATTAGACCCCTTGATTAAAAGTTTTTTTAGTCCTTTCTTACCCTCGGATTCAGTGGTGAGTGAAATGACTCTACGCGAAGAAAATCGCGAATTCCGCAAACAGCTTTCTCAGAGTCAGTTTGATCAGCAAGAATTGATTCGCTTACAAGAAGAGGTGAATGGATTAAGAGCTCAGTTGGATTTGAAAGGGAAATTACCGTATAAGACAAAAGTTTTTCCAATTTATGAACGTCACCCAATAGTGTGGAACTATGAATTTAGTGTACGAGCTGATCAAGCGCGTTTATTGAGGGCCAATCACGGCGTTTTAATTGGTGGATATTTAGCGGGTAGAGCTAAGCTGGAAAACAAAAATAGCCTTAGGATCCGTACCTTTCTTAATCATGATGAAGAGTTAGCGGTGAATGTAAAAGGCAGTTCATGGAATGGTTTACTGAAGGGTGAATATCAAGAACGATCTAAAAAGACAGGGCGATTGATTTGTCTTGTGGATTATTTACCTCGAGATGCGGATATAAAGCCAGGTATGTTCTTACAAAGCACCGGGACGCTAGGGATACCAAAAGGGATCTTGGTAGCCAAAGTAATCGAGACTGAGAAAGATGAAGTGGTTCAGCGTGCCATTGTAGAATTATTGGCTCCAATAAAAGAAGCTGAGTACATTAGTCTAATTAGCGAGGGTGAATAATGGCGATTAGGTCCCTTAGCTTTTATGTATTTAATTTTTTTTTCGTCGTTTGGGTAGAAAGTTTTTGTGCTTCAAAATCTTTATTCCTCCCTTTATCTGCGATCTATATATTTTATCTGACGGTAGCACGAGGAATATATCAGTCTTTGATTTCGATGGCAGTGTTGATGGTATTACTGGAGGCCGTGTGTGGCTATAATAATTTGACCTTGAGTTTGGTGATATTTGTCACGGCGTATTTTTGGAGAGATATGGGGGATTGTCAGAATTTCATTCCACAGATTCTCCCCATATTCATCGCTTTGTTTATAGCTTATATCCTGATGTTTGGTCTGTCTGATAAGTGGATCTTAGTCAATGTGTCTTTGCCCTCCTTGGTGATAAGTTCAATAGTGGCACCACTCTTTTTATGCTTCTGGGATTTTCTCTCAGATTCATTAAGCTTGTCGCGTTTCTCTGTTTTAGATAATTATGCAGAAGACTTGTAGTTGTTATGAGTTTTAAAGAAAGAGTCAATAAAGAGTTTAGCCCTCGGATGTGGGTATTATTGTTGATGGCAGTGGCCTTTTCCGCGATCTTGATTTGGCGGCTTTATTATGTGCAGTTACTCGATAAGGGCGCTTATACAAGTGAGATGAAAAAACAGATTATTCGGCCCGTGAGAATCCCCCCTGTAAGAGGTAGGATTGAAAGTATAAACGGTGAAGTCTTGGCGAATAACGAGCCCTCTTTTTCTTTGGATTTTTACTTGCCAGAATACCGTCGACCAGGAGTGTCGAAATACTGGACCGCGGCCGAGAATGTATCGGTCTTTATTAAAGAAATTGAAGCTCGTATTCATCATCATGCGAATATTAGTACCTCATTTATAGAGAAGGCCCTACGCCGTCGTGAAAAAGACTTGGGGATTTCTCTACAAAAAAAAGCCAAGACAAAAGAGGCCTTTGAGCAACAAAAAATTCGTAATCAGCTCTTGCGAAAGGAGAAGCTTGAAAGTTTGGTGGTTTTTAAAGATGTCTTGCCAGGTTTGATTGATCAGGTAAAGAGCCTCAATTTGCCAAATTCTTTAGAATGGCGAGATGCACAATTACTTTGTCATTTAGACAAAATTAAAGTTGATGAAGGCTTAGGATCTTATAGCCGTACGGGAAAAGCTTTAATCCAGGAATTAGATGCCTTGTGTTTAGCGATGGGGCGAGAGCATGAAGTGGAACTCGAGGATGTAGTGCAGCATTTGTACCGTAAACCAGCACTGCCTTTTCGTGGTTTGAGTGATTTATCATTGAAAGATCGCTCGGTCTTGGCAGGAAGAAAAACGAAGCGTTATCAAGTTGTGATGACTCCTAAGCGAATTTATAAAGACAACTATGTATTTTCGCATATAACGGGTTACACAGGGCGCCGGGAACCATCATCTCATGAAGATATTGATGATTACTTTTATTTTTCTCCAGAATTGTGGGGACGAACAGGGCTTGAGTATGCTTATGATAAAGAGCTTGCGGGTAAGGGAGGAAAAGAATTACTGTATGTTAATCGAACGGGTTTTGCTGTTGATAAAGTTAAGGGTTTAGGTACAGAGAATTCTATTATAGAGGCTAAGCATGGGGAGAATCTACGTTTAACGATTGACGAAGAGGCTCAAGCGATTGCTTATGACTTAATGAAAGATAAGCGCGGCTCTATGGTGGTGATGGATATATATACGGGAGCCATTCTGGTAATGGTATCCACGCCTTCGTTTGATTTAAGTCGTATTCGTCATTTCGATTATTATAAAGAAATAGTGCGCGATGCGCCTTCTGTACCGTGGGTGAAGTTGCCACGAGCAATGCATAACCGTGCAGTACAAGCTGCGTATATGCCAGGCTCAATAATAAAGCCTTTGGTTGCAGGTTTAGCCTTAGAGAGTGGTTTGATTGATGAAGACTCTATCTATGACTGTGATGGAGCATATAAGCTTGGGAAGAGTAGTAAAATTCGCTGTGCTAATCGTTGGGGACATGGAAAGCTGAATGTGACCAAGGCATTAGAGGTGAGTTGTAACCCGTTCTTTATTGATTTAGCCGTGAGACTGGGGATGGAAGATTTAGTGGGGCTCTATGAGCGAGTGGGTTTAGGTAAATTCCCCATTTATGAAGAGGGCATATCGAAGCGCTTGTCATACGAAAGTAAAGGAAGCTTGCCAGATATAGAGCTCGATAATCGCATTGGTGAATTGGCATATATTGGCATTGGTCAAGGAAAGATCGAGTTGAGTCCAATACAGGCATGCGCTTATATTGCGGCCATCGCAAATGGAGGGAACTTGCTGAAGCCTTATCTAGTAGATGAGCATTTAGATTCTTTAGAAAAAAATATCATTTCAAAGCACCAGAATCACTTCCGTGGTGATTTGGGATTTTCGCAGAAAACAATTGATTTGATTCATCGTGGTATGTTTGATGTGATCCACGGTTCAAATGCTTCAGCTAAGGCTGGCCGTACTGATGAAGGAATTACTTTAGCAGGGAAAACGGGTACGGCTCAAGTTCCCTATTACGAGAAGAATGAGCAGGGCAAGACGAAGCTTGGCGCAGATGGTAAGGCGATACGAAAAATTCAAAAAAATTGTTGGTTCGCCAGTTTTGGTCCTTATGAGAGCCCTCGATATGCAAGTATTGTTTTAGTTGAGGATGGAAATAGTGGGGGACGAGTGCTGCTCCAGTAACAAGAACTTTTTTTGATACGTGGTCCAAGACTAAAAAGAAATGAAAATCATAGTGGCTGCATTTTGTCTAGACAAAAAAATAGACAAGAACAATAGTCGCTCAGTCTTATAATAAAATTTAGGGCTGCATGGCCCTGTTGCATGAATTACACAGAGGATTGTTCTTGTCTTAGTTATATTATAAACACAAAAGAATGAATAGCAAATAAGTACTTAAATATATTTGGAAAAATATAAGATTTGGATGAATTCGATTGTGACTAGGCAATAAAAAAGGCGAACTAATAAGTTCGCCTTATTGAAAATAATTGGCTTTGTATTATTCCCAAGTATTTAAGATGTCTCCATCTTTATCTTTACACCAGAGTGCGACTTTATCAGCTACGTCTTCATTAGGGGCATCACTAAAGCCAGAGTCGTTAGGATTTACTGAATTAAGATAGTTAACATCCATGATGATAGCATATTCCTCTCCCCATGGAGTTCGCTTTATTTCACCTTTAATGAAGGAGTGTTTACGGGTATTTTCCGTGCCGTTAAGATATGTCCACATGGTGTCCCACTTATTGTCTGAACTTTCAAGTGCCGTGTCTGTAGTAGGAAAACTCTTAAAAGTGGAAAGGTACTGAGTGACGGCCATTTTGATTTGTTGCATCTCAGCTTTTGCGCGAGTCTCACGTGCGGACTCACGTGCGATACTAATTCCCGTGAGGAGCATACCAATAATCAAAGAAATGATGGCGAGTACGACTAAGAGTTCAATAATAGTGAATTGTTTAGATTTTTTCATGTGGAGTTACCGTAATTAATTAATCTTACCTAAAACTTAAAACGAGTGAAAGTACTTGTAAAGCAAGTTCATGTGCTTTTTTGATGCGAGCCTCTTGAAAAAGCACTTAAAAAAATACATTAGAGATTAAAAAGAGCGTTTTAAATAAAGTTAGGCATGAAAGCTGAAAAATTTGCCTTTGGAGTCGCGGAGGGTAGGTTTAGATATAACAAAATCAAAATAGGAGATGCATTATGGGTTTACACGGACGTGGGAAAAAGCCAGTAAAGGCTTATGAGAATATGGATTTCATTAATTCGTCAGATGGGCGCCTTTTGCGGATTATGTCCGAAATGATCGAGCCGAAACGACGGTTTTCCAAAAGTAAAATCCGAGACAGTATCGCCTTCTTTGGCTCGGCACGACTCTTATCGAAAGAAGATGCAGGGATAATGCTAGAGCGAGCCGAACTAACTGGTGATGAATCTAAGATTCAAAAAGCTCAAGGGGCAGTAAAGATGTCCCGTTATTTTGAAGAGTCGGTTGAGTTAGCTGAAATGTTGACTAAATGGTCAATTGAAAATGACTTCGGTTATTACATTTGTTCTGGTGGTGGGCCAGGTATTATGGAAGCTGCAAATTTGGGGGCAAGTAAAGTTCCAGGTGGCCAGTCGATTGGCTTAAATATTTCATTGCCTTTTGAGCAGGAACCCAATCCCTACATAAGTCCCGAGTTGAACTTCGAGTTTAATTATTTCTTCATTCGCAAGTTTTGGTTCACTTATTTAGCTAAAGCGATCGTGGTATTTCCGGGCGGATTTGGAACCTTCGATGAATTCTTCGAAATCTTAACCTTGATTCAAACAGGGAAAACAACCAAGACCATCCCCATTGTTCTTTATGGGAAAGAGTTCTGGAGTAATATAGTGAATTTTGATTACCTAGTGGAAGCGGGTGTGATTTGCAAGAAAGATCTCGATCTTTTTGTTTGGGCAGATTCACCCAAAGAGGCTTTTGAGTATGTGATTGCGGAACTCAAACTTCAGCGTCGTTTACATTCAGAGTTTTACCAATAATTAGAACTTATTTAAGCAGAGCTCCTTGGAATTATTCCAAGGAGCTCTTGTGTTTTTGGGGTGTCAAAAGAAGATGAGTTTTGGCTCTCAGCTTGCAAAGTTTCAAAGGGGGCTTTAATTCACGAATAAAAAAGAATAATTTTAGGTTAAAAATGATTGATATTAGTCAACGTGTAGAAAGCTTAAGGATGCGTTTTAAGCAGGTAGAAAGTGAGCTTTCAGATCCGTCAGTATTTGACGATAAGGATCGCTACCAAGAGTTAAGTAAGGAGCACCAACGGCTTTCGGCTTTAGTTGAATGCTATGATCGTTTAGAGTCAGCAAAATCTGAGCTTCAAGAGAATAAAGAAATGTTAACAGCAGAATCTGACGAAGAATTAAAAGATATGATTCGTTTGGATATTTCTAGTTTAGAAGAAGAAGTTCCTAAATTAGAAAAGCAATTAATGATTTTGATTGTGCCACCAGATCCCAATGACTCAAGAAATTGTATTGTGGAAATTCGCCCTGCAGCAGGGGGAGATGAAGCAGCGCTTTTTGCAGAAGATTTAATGAGGATGTATCAACTCTATAGTTCGTCAAAAGGCTGGAAGATAGAAGTTTTGGAATACACCCCGAGTGATCTAGGTGGTCTGAAGGCGACTGTTTTTAGTGTAAAAGGCGTCGACGTTTTTCGCGAATTGAATTTCGAGAGTGGAGTTCATAGAGTTCAAAGAATTCCTAGGACTGAAACCCAGGGACGTATTCATACTTCCACAGTAACAGTTGCCGTTTTGCCCGAAGCAGAAGAAGTGGATTTGCATATTGATCCAAAAGATTTAAAAATTGATACCTACCGTTCAAGTGGTGCGGGTGGTCAGTGTGTAAATACAACTGACTCGGCTGTTCGTGTGACTTATGTGCCTACGGGTTTAGCTTGTTACTCTCAGCAGGAGCGTTCACAGCATCTGAACAAAGAAATTGCGATGAACTTATTGCGTGCTAAACTATTGGATGAAAAAATCCGTAAAGAGAAGCAGAAAATGGCAGATGAACGTCGTGGTCAGATTGGTACAGGAGATCGTTCAGAAAGGATTCGTACATACAATTACCCACAGAGTCGTATTTCGGATCACCGCTTTGGTGTGAGTGTCTATAATCTTCCGGATGTAATGGCAGGTAAGTTTAGTGACGTTATGGATAAGATCCTTGCGATTGATGCTGAGCAACGTTTAGCGGAAGAAATGTAATTGAGTTTAACTGAGAGTTTTTATGTTCCGTTTCGATAATATTCGCAAAGCCTATGCCGGACGCATGGTGCTTGATGATACTAGTTTTCATGTTCACCCAGGTGAACGCGCAGGTTTAGTTGGTCCTAATGGAGCAGGGAAAAGTACAATTTTCCGTATTTTAACGGGACAAGAAAGTTCGGATAAAGGCGATGTAAGACTACGAAAAAATATCCGTATAGGTTGGTTGAGGCAGAATATCCCCGATGAGCTTAAGCATTTGCCTCTTTTGGAATTTGCGTGTAAAGCAAGACCCGACTTAGATGCCGTCCAAGATAGAATTATTGAGCTAGAAAAGAATTTTTCTAAAGCACTAGATCAAGATAAAGTATTGAGTCAAATTGGTGATCTACAGCACGAGTTTGAAGCTGGAGGAGGTTATTTAATTGAGACCGCAGCAAGAACTTGTTTATCTGGTTTGGGTTTTAGTGATGAAGAGTTAGAGAAGCCGATTTGTGAATTCTCTGGTGGTTGGCAGATGCGAGCTGAATTGGTGCGAGTTGTTATTTCCGATCCCGATTTATTGTTGCTCGATGAACCAACGAATTATTTGGATGTACCTGCAGTTGAATGGTTGCGTGAATTCATGGTGAATTTCCGCGGTACGCTCTTACTTATTTCTCATGACCGTTACCTACTTAATGAACTGACCGAAGTGACTTACGAAGTATATGGCGGTCAAGTGACGCGCTATCCCGGGAATTATGATCAGTACAAAAATGTTCGCGATGAGCGCATGGAGCGTCTTGAGCTTGAGTCTGACAAATTAGAGCGCAAGAAAGAAAAGCTCGAAGGCTTTGTGAATCGTTTTAAGGCTAAAGCAAGTAAAGCTACTCAAGCCAAGAGTCGAATGAAGCAATTAGAGAAGCTCGAAAGTGTAGAGACCATGGTAAAAGTTTCGAGTATTGACTTGCGTTTAGGTACACCTCCTAGTGGTAGTCCAGTCCCTGTGGAGCTTGAGCATATGAGTAAAAGCTATGATGGCACGAATTATATCTACAAAGATTTATCACTGGCCATTCAAGATGGTGAGAAGATTGCTGTTGTAGGCTCGAATGGCATGGGTAAATCTACTTTGCTTAAAATCATGGCAAATAAGCTTCCTATTGAAGAGGGCAAGGTGAGTTTTGGCCATAAGACGACAATTGGTTATCATGCTCAGGAGTTGACTGAGAACTTTAATAGTAGTTTAAATCTGATTGAGCAGTGCAAATCTTTTGCAGCAGACACAACAGAAGGACGCTGTCGACAGCTTCTTGGTAGCTTTGGCTTTCAAGGAGATGATGTCTTTAAGCTTACGGGAGTCTTATCGGGTGGCGAGAAAATTCGTTTGTCCTTACTTAAGCTTTTGCTGGCTCCGCAGAATATGCTTTTATTAGATGAACCTACAACGCATTTAGATATCCAAGCAGTAGAATCCTTACAAGAAGCTCTCAAAGAATTTCCTGGAACAGTATGTTTTGTGAGTCACGATATTGAGTTTATTCGAGGCGTGGCGGATACTATTTTTGAAGTGACTCCGAAAGGCTTTCGCAAATTTCATGGAGATTATGATTACTATCTATCGAAAGTGAAAGATGAGGTCGACCTTGAAGAGAAGGTCGAGAAAGCTAAAGTTCAGGACTCCAGTGGATCGAATCGTAAAGGTCAGCGCCGTAAAGAAGCTGAAGAGCGCAAGCAATTTAAAAAGAAGCGTGGGCCATTAGAGAAACGTACGAAAGTTCTAGAAACCTTGATAGCTAAATTAGAAGATGAAGAATCTAAAATTGTGGAAGAGTTCTACCAAGAGCCACCTACGGCTCGAGTTCAGGTAATGAATAACCGTTTGGATGAAATTTCTAAAGAGAAAGAATCGGCAGAAACTGAATGGGAAGAAAAACTTGGAGAACTTGAACTGATTTTAGCTGAGATTGGAGAGAATGATTGAGTCCAGCGATTCACGCTTCTCTATTAGTTATTACTATTTCTGCTGCGGGTTTTATTGCTCATAGAAAAGATGTTATTAAGCAGGGGCATAGTGCGAGCTTAACCAATCTATTGATTAAAGTTCTAATGCCTGCTTTGATCTTTTCTTCGATCACTCAAAATGAAGAGTTCTTGAGTTCCAACCTAGTTTTCATGGCGCCCTTAATGGGCTTTGTTTTTGTGTCTATAAGTTTTTTGATTAGTTATGTTTTTGCCAAGGTTTTCTTGCGTGGGAAAGACTTAAGTGACCCGGAGAATAAACGTAGTTTTGTGACGGCATGTGGTATGCAAAATTATGGTTATATAGCCATTCCAGTGATAGCTACGTTATTTCCTGAACAAAATTTAATCGGGCCACTCTTGATGCATAATGTAGGTGTGGAGATTGCGATGTGGACAATTGCTTGTTCAACTTTGAGAGGAAGTTTCGATAGGAAGTCATTAGGGCAGATTTTGAATGCACCCTTTATTACGGTCATTTTTTCTTTGATTGTTTTATTCTCGGGAGTATATCGCTTTATCCCACCTTTTTTCATGGATTCTTCAAGAGCGGTGGGTCAAACGGCAATTCCTATTGGCTTGATTTTGGTGGGTGCCACCCTGAGTGAATTGTTCAAAGAAGGTTTGTTTGAAGGCAAGGCGTCTCGCCTTGTGAAACTCGTTGTATTGGGCTTATTAAATCGCCAAATTATCATTCCGATCGCGTGGTTTGCGCTCATCGCAATGATTCCCATGAGTCCAGATTTAAAGAAAATCATGTATGTTCAAGCCGCAATGCCGGCTGCATTTTTCACCATTGTTTTATCGCGTCATTTTGGTGGAAACGTAAGGACTATCGCCATTGTATCGGTGGCTTCCTTTGTCGTATCACCGATTTCAATTAGTATATGGCTCAGTTTTATGCCGAGCTAATTACTCTTCGCCAAAGCGTATTTGTTTGTAGAAGTAATTGTTGTGATAGTCGGCTAATGCCCGCTCTAAGGAGCGATAGTTATGACGAAACCCGGTGCGCTTTAATCGTTCCATGTTGAGCCCTGCAGGAAGAAGTTTGTAGTGCTGAGGGAGTTCAATGCTGGGGTCGAGTAAGTGATCGTCTTTGCCGCAAGCTTTCAAGCATAGTTTTGAAATTTGACTTAAGGTGAAGGATGTTCCTGTCCCCGCGTTATAGAGGCCGTTGAGTTCTGGGTTATCCATTAAGAAGAGTAAAATTTCTACTGCGTCTTTCACGTAGATTAGATCGATGACATAATCTTTGTTCTCTTCTTCCACTGCATAAACATTATTGCCACTATCGATAGCGTTAAAATTATGCGTGATAATACTTGGACTCTCAGTTTTGTGGTACTCATTGGGGCCAAATACATGAGAAAACTTTAGTCCGCTGATGCGATTGAGTATTTGGTTTTTATGTGCCCACATATCGAACATTTGTTTAGAGTAGGCGAGAGGAGTATTGGGGCGAAGGGCCTCGATTTTTTCTTCACTGTCATTGAGCGAAGCCTGGCCTTTGCCATAAGTCATGGCGGAAGAGGCGTAGATGAAGCGAATGTGTTTATTTAAGCAGTAGCTCGCTAAAGCCTGTGAAAACTTAAAGTTACTTTCAGTTAGATAAGATTTATTTCCTTCTAGAGGATCCGTGCATGCGCCCAAGTGGATGACGGAAGTGATGTTGTCGGGTAGGGCGTCACTACTCATGGCCTCGAGGAAGGAGTCCTTTTCTATATAATCAATATAGCTAAGAGGGATGAGATTGCGCCATTTCTCTGATTCGCCCAAATGATCCACGATAAGGATGTTTGAACGATTGCGACAATTAAGGGCCCAAATTAAGGCACTTCCAATAAATCCTGCACCACCAGTAACGACAATCATGAGGAGGTCCTTTAGCTAAATTTTTAATTATGTATCAATAAAGTACTTGAGGTTTATAGAGAGAAGAATTCTTTCCAAGTTTCTTCTTTGAAACCAACTATGGCTTGCTCGCCAAAAAGAAGGAAAGGACGTTTTACTAAGTTGCCATTTCCCATAAGTAGTGCGAGCTGATCTTCTAGTGCCATGTCGGGAAGTTGTTTGCCGAGTCCTAGTGCACGATAGTCCTGCCCTGAGGTATTGAATAATTTTTTCACATTGCCATCATAGCAATTGAGCATTTGTAATAATTCATTTTTTGTGGGAGTTTGTTCACGCACGGGGATGGAGCTGAACTCAATATTATTGGCTTCGAGAAATTTGACGGCTTTTACGCAAGTGCCACAGCGACTATATAAATAAATCTTTACTGACATGGTTGTTTCTACTTAAGTTGTTTAGTGATTACTTAATCTACTCTCTACAAAACGTCTTTGTAGAGTGATCGTTCAAAAAGTATTAGTTTTTTGAACTTAAAAGTGCTAGCTCGATAAGAATCTAATTATCTATGAAGAAGGGGATAAAAAGCTCTTGGGATGACTTAGTTCTTAAGTTCGTTATTCTTAAGAGCTTATAAGTATTTGCTTGCAGTTAATAAAAGATCTAAAGCTGTTTGCTCTTTTGGCATCTTCGGTTACTTTACCGCTCTCCCAAATCCTTAGGGGTAATAGAGCTCATTGATTCTTATTTAAAGTTAATAAATAAGTTAGAGTTTTAAAAATAACAGCAGAAAGCTTAACAGGAATATAAATATGGTTAAAATCAGACTGACTAGAACGGGTAAAAAGAATGCACCCAGTTTCAGAATTGTAGTTGTAGATGCACGTGTAAGACGTGATGGCGCATACATTGAAAAACTAGGTCACTACGCACCGATTAGAGAAGAAGAAGTCGTTAATGTTGAAAGAGCAGAATATTGGATCGCTCGTGGTGCTCAGGCAACTAGCACAGTGAAAGACATTATCAGAAGAGCAAAAACTGGCGAGCCTACTCGCGGTCTGAAAGGCCAGAAAAAAAGCGAAGAGCCTAAAGCTGAAGCAACAGAAAAAGTAGCAGAACCAGTAAAAGAGGCTGCTGAGGCGGCTGAGTAATGCTAAGTTTTCTAAAAAAACTTTTTGGTCTTGGTTCATCCAACACCGCTGATTATTACCCTCAGCCTGTAGGCGGAGATGAAGATTTGGTGCAATTGGTGAAATTTATAGTCGTTCGTATGGTCGACGAACCTGGAGAAGTTCAGGTACGTGGAGAAGACAACGATAAAGGATTTCAGATTACAGTAAAATGCAATCAATCTGATATTGGTAAGATCATCGGTAAAGCTGGTAAGAACATTCAAGCCTTACGTGCTCTCGTTAGCGGTGCTGGCGTTCGTGGTAGTCGTAGAGTTAGTGTTGAAATAGAGGATTAGTCCCCATACTTAATATAGATATCATTACCCTCTTTCCGGAGGTTTTTACTGAGCCAATGTCGAGTTCCATCTTGGGACGAGCAGTTAAAGCTGATTTAGTAAAGATTTCTATCCATAATTTGCGTGAATATAGTACTGATAAGCATCGCAGAGTGGATGATCGCCCCTATGGTGGCGGGCCAGGAATGGTTATGTCTTGTGATACGATTTTTAAAGCTATTGAAGATTTAAAAACACCCACAAGTAAAGTTATCTACATGAGCCCAAGCGGAGAGGTGTTTAAGCAACGCCTAGCCGAAGAACTTGTCAAAGAAGAACATTTGATTATTCTTTGCGGTCACTACGAAGGAGTCGACCAGCGAGTTTTAGATGGCATTGTAGATAGAGAGATATCGATTGGAGACTACATACTAAGCAACGGTAACCTTGCAGCGATGGTTATAAGTGATGCAGTGATTCGTTTGATTCCAGGAGCCTTAGGCTGTAGTGAATCGGCGATTGATGAATCCTTTAACCAAGAGAATGGACTGTTAGAATATCCGCAGTATACCAGACCCGAAGAATTTAGACAGATGCGAGTTCCAGAAGTTCTTTTATCTGGAAATCATAAAAAAATTAAAGAATGGCGTAGTGAGCAATCCTACAAGAAGACGCTTACTCGCCGACCTGATTTATTAAAGGAGATATAAAGTGAATAAGATGCAACAAATAGCTCGCGAGAACGAGCGTACAGATCTTCCTGCTTTCAACGTTGGTGATTCTGTAAAGATTCAGTACCGTATCGTTGATGGTGCTAATAGTCGTTTACAGGCTTTTCAAGGCAATGTAATCGCTATTAAAAACTGTGGTAACAGTAAAACTTTCACACTTCGTCGTGTGAACTTTGGCCAAGGCGTAGAGAGGACTTTCCCGTTCAACTCACCAAACCTTGAGTCTCTTTCAGTAGAAAGAAAAGGCAACGTTCGTCGTGCTAAACTTTACTACCTTAGAGAAAAAATTGGTAAGTCTGCACGTATCAAGGAAGCTAAGTAGTAGCTTAAGTCCTTGGACGAATTATTTACCATTTCGGAGCCGGATATGTTCTTTTTTGAAGAGCATTACCGGCTTCTTGGTTTTAAGGCTATTGGTGGGGTAGATGAAGTGGGTCGCGGTCCTTTGGCGGGGCCAGTAGTTGCCGCTTGTTGTATACTTCGTGAGGGGATGGATCTTCCTGAGGGTATCGATGATTCAAAAAAATTGAGTCGAAAAAAACGCCGTGTTATTTATGATCAACTCCGCGATATGGATGGAGTTGACTACGCCTTGGGGCTTGTTGAGCCAGAGGAAATAGACAAAATTAATATTTTACAGGCCAGTCACCTCGCCATGCGTAAAGCTGTCGAGGCCATGAAAGTCGACGCAGATTTTTTATTGATTGATGGTTTACCTGTTCCAGGATTTAAAGCGCCGACGCGTAGTATTGTTAAGGGTGATTCTCGTTCAATATCTATTGCGGCTGCTAGTATTTTAGCGAAAGAATTTCGCGATGATTTGATGGCTGAATATGCCCTTGAGTATCCTCAGTACGGATTTGAAAAACATATGGGATATGGAACAAAATTGCATATGCAGGCTTTGGATGAGTTTGGCCCCTGTCCCTTGCATCGTCGTTCTTTTGCACCTGTGAGGAAAGCTGAAAATGAGTTTAAGTAATTTACAGAGTAGAGATTTAAAGCATCTGTGGCACCCCTGTGCACAAATGAAAGACTATGAGACCTTTCCGCCGATGGAAATAGTTTCGGCAAAAGGGAGCTTGTTGCATACCGCGAATGATGGGCCTCTTATTGATATAATAAGTTCTTGGTGGTGCAAAAGCCTTGGTCATGGTCATGATGAAGTCCAGCAGGCAGTTAGAGATCAGATGGAGAAGTTTGAACACGTTATTTTAGCCAATACGTCGAATGAATTGATTGTTAATTTATGTGAAAAGTTGATCTCTTTAAATCCTGGATATAATAAAGTATTTTTTGCCGATAGTGGCTCTGATGGTGTAGAAGTCGCAGTTAAAATGTCTTTGCAGTATCAGCAACAGAATGGACAAGAGCAGCGCAAGAAATTCATGTCTTTACAGAATGCTTATCATGGGGAGACCATACTTACATTGGCGCTAGGTGATTGTGGACTCTATTCTGCGCCTTACGCGGCTTTAATGCCCGAGATTAAGAAAATTTTAGATATACCTTATGTGAGTGGTAAAGTTGAAGATTTACCTTTTGAAGATTTTTCTTCTTTGCTTGAACCACTCGAAGAATATGCGGATGAGTTAGCAGGTATAGTGATTGAGCCAGTTTTACAAGGAGCAGGAGGGATGCTTTTTTATCATCCTAGTTTTATTAAAGCTCTCCGCGATTGGACTTCTGCAAGAGGGATTCATTTGATTGCAGACGAAATCTTGACCGGAATGGGGCGACTGGGGAAGGTTAGGGCCTGTGAATTTGCGGGTGTGTTGCCGGATTTCTCTGTTTTTTCCAAAAGTATGACAGCAGGTTTTACTCCGATGAGTTGTGTTCTTACGACGGATGAAATTTACAATGGCTTTTATGATGACTATGAAACTGGTCGTGGTTTTATGCATTCCAATACTTATACGGGTAATGCTATTTCGGCAGCGGCGGCAGTGGCAGCGCTTGAGTTTTATGAAAGAGAACAAGTCTTTGCGAGAGTTGCGAAAGATTCTGTGTATATGCACGAATTATTTGAAGATGTGGCAGCTGAAACAGGGGCCTTGCTCAATGTCAGGAGTTGTGGCTTTGTGGTAGCAGCAGACTTGGATATGAGTTTAGCTGGTTTGAATAAAAAGCGCTGTGGTTATGAGCTTTATAAAAAAGCAGTGCGAAAAGGCCTTTTATTAAGGCCTTTAGGCAATACGGTTTATTTTTTACCGCCACTTAATATCGAGCGAGACCTACTTGAAAAGTCTGCAGATATTATGAAAGAGCTTATTTTTGAGGAGCTTCGTTCTTAGCTTCGTCTGTCTTGGGTTTGTCATCTTCGGTACATTGGTCTTGGTCTGAGCAGCAAGAACCGTTATGAACTTGCTCGATCCAAGCTTCGATTTCTTCTGGTGTTAATTTTGACATTACTTACTTTGAGATGCATACCAGGCGGCGGCTTTGCGGAGCCCGCTAACTAGATCGGTCTTTGGATCGTAATTCAAATATTTTTTAGCGCTAGAGATATCTGCGATATAATGTGTGACTTCGCCTAAGCGCGACGGCTCAAAGCTTAAATCAGCCTCAACTCCTAGTTCTTCTTGGAAGACATCTGCAACAGTGCGCAAAGGATTGCCTGTTCCATGGGCGAGGTTAAAAGTTTTATTCTTAACTTCTCCGCTTAGGAGTTTATCGACTCCTGATGAAATTCCAGCTACACAGTCATCTATATAGGTGAAGTCTAGTACTTTATCTTCGCCGTAGATGGTGATAGGCTCGCCATTCTTGATCTTGTTATAGAAGAGCGGTATGACGCGCTCCATTCGTTCAATATCGTTGTCGTAGCGGCCGTAGACATTGCTGAAACGATAGCATATGTAGGATAGATCATAACATTTTGAATATGAATAAAGGAAGGCTTCGCCAGAGATCTTACTAGCGGAATAGGGGCTTTCAGTTGTGTGGAAGCTAGCATCTTCTTCATTAGTCACGTAGCGCTGGATATCGCCATAGACTTCACGAGTGGATGAATAAATGATGGGGATGTTATTAGTCCGACAGTACTCAATCATATTAAAAGTCATCATGAAGTTATCGAGTGCGCGTGTGGGGTGCTCGACTAATTCGTGTACTTTGGCGTTGGCTGCTAAGTGGATTACAAGATCGACTTTTCCATAGTCTAAGCAACCGAGACCTTGATTGTAGTTGTCGTAGCGACTTGAGAGATCTTGATGGATAGTTGTTAGGTCGCTTGTCCAAGTGTTTTGGCGCTTGTCGATACCAAAAATTTCATAGCCCTTGTCGATGAGGTTATAGGCAAGGTTTGTGCCAATTTGGCCACTAATTCCAGTGATTAAAATTCGTTTACTCAATGTTTTTCTCGCTTAAAATTCAAAATCGTAATATTTGGCGCCAGGGTGCTTTGCTAATGGCGAGTTAGATATGCTGATATTCTTCGCTGACATAAGATTCTCTAAATCTACGATAGCAAGATCCTTGGGCATGTAGTCAAAGTCATTAGGCTTAAAGTCTATTTTTGGGTGAGACCATTTTTTGCCAGTTAAAACATAGCCATTTTTCTGATATATGCCTGCAGCAAGGGCATTGCGTTTGGTAGGAATAGCAATTTGAATAGCTTGCTTGCGTAAACCTGTTACGAGTGTTGTAGTGGGTATCCATTTATTGCGATAAAGAGAGATTCCATATTTTAAATAAATATCCTTACGTATCTTATCTTTGATTGCAGTAAGGATATTTTTTTTCTTGAAATTGTAGTCGTACTCAAGTCCGTTTGCATAGTTCTTGATTAGTTGTACGGCTTTTTCGGGAAAGAAGCGGGCGGTATCTCTTTTACTAATGTCGATAAGTGGGACCCGTGCATTGCCGATTTTAACTAGGCCGTATGAATCAATACCATAATATTTCCCGTCTACTTTTGGGTTACTTCCTAGTGATTGAGTTTTGTATATAGAGATTTTTGTACCTATTTCATAAGGTGCATAATATGCTTGTGCTTGTTTTAAAAAGTCACTGCTGCTCTTGTCGTCATATTGTTTGGCGTATTCTTTTTCAGCGGAGAGTATGACGAGTTTTTCGGTGTCTGCAATACTTTCAGCTTTCGGAGCGGGCCAAGGGATTTTGTATTTAGTGGCAACTTTTTCGATAGTGATTTCGTTTTTTAGTTCTTCTGTTGCAGTTTTGCGGGCTTGTTCCAGGATTTCGCTATTTGTCAATATGGTTTGGTCTTGTGAATAAAGAGTAAAGATGGAAAAGAATATAAGGTAAAATAATTTCATTAGATCTCCTTAGATGTTTTTATTGAAGAGGTTTTTGTTGTTAATAAAGTAATTGTAGCCTGAAGATAAGGTGATGTAAACTGTTATTAGCATGACGGCGTTGAGGAAAAAAACGAGCGTGTTATTGCTGATAGCTATTGAGTTGCCGTTAATGGCCCAGTGTAAGGCGACAATACCTAGATATGTAAACTGAAAAGCTGTTTTGATTTTGCCAGATTTATCGGCTTGGATGATAATACCCTTGCTGGCTGCGATTTGTCGAAGCCCTGTAACGGCAAATTCTCGAGTTACGATAATGATAGCAAACCAGTCGGGGGTGATGCTTTTTTTACATAGGATAAAGAAGGCCGCCGCGACTAAAATTTTGTCAGCTAAGGGGTCCATTAGTTTGCCAAAATCAGTAACGAGTTTGTATTTTCGGGCTAAGTAGCCATCTAAAAAGTCAGACAAGGCGGCGCATACGGCGACGATTAAAGCGAGCCAGCGAAAAAAAACATGTTGGTCAAACTGGGCTAGCAAGACGAATACTAAAGTTAAACCGAATCTACTTACGGTGATTTTATTGGCTATGTTCATTCTGCGAAAACGATTTCCTTTTGATTTTGACGGTATTCAATATATTCAATGGGTAGATAATTGCCATTTGTATCAAGGTAGAGTTGGCCTTTTTCATCTATGGAAAAGCGTCCTGAGGCAAAATCATTGACAGATGGAGGGAATACGACCCAGTCGCCATCGGCCTTAAGGGCCTCTTGGTTGGCATTAGCCATGTCTCTTAGGGGATCGTTTATTTTTCCGCTTCGATTTTTGTGGAGCTCTTGGTACTCGCTTACCTTGCGTCCTTGATAGTCAATGTCTACTTCGGGAGAGAGGCCGATTATGGTGCCTTCGTCCATGCCTGCACCTGAACTACTATAAGCACTAGCAACGATCACGGTGGTTCTCATGTGATCGATATCGTTAATAACTGCCAATTCAATGGGGATGGCATGGAGTCCAGTGAGTAGGCGGTTGCCAGACTTGTCTGTCACGGTTAGGTCCCCGGGGTGTACATTTAAGCAGGGAAGTTGTTCCGTGATGTTGCAGAGGGGGATGAAGCCAGCGAAGATAGCAAATTCCAATGGATAGATATTGAGCTTTTGGATGAGCCCTTGCGTCCATTCTTCTCGGGCCAGGCGACCTTCTGAGCTTGCAAGGGAGATGCTTTTTAAGTTCTTGCTTTTGTAGAAACTGAATATGTCATGTTCGATTAAAGGGATGTTAAATTGTTTTGCGATCTCTCGAGCAGCACATCTTTCAGGCCTATCTGTTACTAAACAGGAGGGGATGAACTTGCAGGTTTCTGGATCTTTATTCCAGAGTTCGAGTATTTTTATTGCGTTGGTGCCTGAACCGCTGATAAAAATAGCAGCTCTAGCTTTGCCGTTGGGTGGGATTTCAAAGAATTTTTTCATACAGACCTTAGTGGAGCTTGTTTTCAGATTTTATTTATAAGGATCAATACTATATTGGAATTGCATTTGCCTCAAGTAGGCAGGGAAAATAAAGATAAAATTTAAGGTTTGATTTTCATGAGAAATTTATTAAAAGTTTCGGCTGTGTTCGTTTTTATGTTGGTATTTGTTGTTCGCCCTCAGGCGCAAGCGGCGATTGAGAATAAGGATGATGATGTTACCACTTTGATAGTGACAGGCTACTCACTGCATTCGCGTTTATTGGCGGATCTTTTACAATTCCATACCAAGCAACCAGTCGTTTTTATTACTCGCCCAGATGCGAAAGAAGTGTTGTTTGTGCCCGCACAAAAAAATACGAATCCGGCTCCACCACAAACGCCGATTAAGATTTCTGCATCAGAGTTTCATAATTTTGTTAATTTTGCACACCCAAAGCAAGTGGTACTATTAGGTGAAGAAAGATTTATCCCTAAGCATTATCGCGATGTGATTAACCCAAATATAAAAACTTATGCTTTAACAGATAAAAATTGGACTATTATCGCTACTCAATGTGAAGAGCTTTTTGGCATCAAGGGTTTAGCAAAAAAATACCAAGCTGAGTTAGATCGCCTTGCGCGAGGTGGTGCTAATGTCGGTTCTCCACAAGCTAGTGAGCCACGAATTGTAATGCCGAAATAATTACAAGATTCTTTTGCATAACATTTACCACATCGCCCGCGGGGCTTTTTTAGAGAGTCTAAGAGATCCTGCAATAGTGGTTATTTTTTTTATAACGGCACTGATTAATATAATTTTACCTGTTACGGCACTATTTGTTTTTAGAGAGCAGTTCCGTATGATTGTAGATAACTTCATGGCGACAGTGCTCCTAGGTGGCTTAATTCTCGCGGTGTTTAGTGCAGATCGAGTGATGGGGCGTGAAATTTCTCAGGGAACTGCAGGTTTCATTTTCTCTAAGCCTATAAGTCGAGTCGAGTATGTACTGGGTAAGATTGTAGGAGTTATCCTGGTGATGGTTTTCTACTCACTGTGCAGTTCGATGGAGTTGCTTATATCTCTTCGCTGTGCTGGAGACCAGTTCAGGTTAGATTGGGGTGTCTATATTTTGTTAGCCTGTGCCAGCCTAGTGATTCCTTATCTCGGAGGAGCGTTGCGGAATTATTTGAAAGGTGGCAACTTTTGTCAGTCAAGTATGTTGATGCTGATGGTATCTATGTGCGTCGCTACACTAGTAGCACAATTTTTACCAGGGCACTCAAAAGAAGAAATGGGCTTGAATGGTCAAGTGGCAAGAGGTTTTTTAGTTTTAGGTTTTGCCCTAGCTTTGATGGGGACAATAGCGGTATCATTGATGACGCGTTTACGTGTAACAGGCACATTTGTCATGATGTTTCTCGTGTTTTTAGGTGGCGCTACGGCAGATTATTTTTTTGGTATCACTGCTGAAAAAGGAAGTATCATAGCGAAGATGGTGTATTTGATTTTGCCGAATTGGCAATCTTTTTGGCAAGCAGAGGCCTTAGCTATAAAAATTGAAATCCCCTTTACTTATATAAGCTGGTCATTTATATATATGTCAGCAATGATCGCTTTCTTCTCTGCTTTGGCATGTACCTTATTTCAAAGTCGAGAACTTCACGAGGATAATAATTCGTGAATATAAATCTGCACCATCTGGAGCTATTTTATTACGTAGCGGAAGCAGAAGGCATTTCGAACGCAGTAAAAGTGATGCCCTATGCCATTCAGCAGCCAGCCATCAGTCAACAAATTGTTAGTTTAGAAAAACATTTAGGTGTGAAGCTCTTTGAGAGGCGCCCCTTTTGTTTAACTGATGCAGGGAGGGTGCTGATTGCGGTCGTCGCACCTTTTATGGAGAAATTAGCAACCATCGAGGATGAGTTACGAGATTTAGACAAGCAACGATTACGTTTAGGTTGCGCTTCTTTGATTGCAGAACATTATATTCCGCAAATATTACCCGCTTTAATGAAAGAGTTTCCAAAGTTAATGCCTGTAATCAATGAGATTGAGGGGCGTTCCCCTTATCGTGAACTTATTAGTGGCGATTTAGATGTTGTTATATCTTCCGAACCTTTGCCGCGAAGTAAAAAGTTTAATTACGAAACCTTGCTCACAATTCCTTATCGTGTGATCGTAAAAAAAGATAGTCCTTTAGTTAGAAACTTTAATTGGTCAGAGCAATGCCTAGATTCAATGAATTGGGTGGCTTTACAAGAAGACAGCTATAGCATGAGCTTATTAAAGCAAGAGATGAAAAAGCATGGTTGTGCTCCAGTTTATGGTGCCTTGACCAATACTATTTCAACGGCACTTAAATATATCCAGTTAGGTTTAGGGGCGGGATTTATGATTACACCACCAAAATTTTTACTTGAGAGTCACGACTTAGTGGCTTTAAATACGGATTTTTTAGCAGAAGCAGAAATTGGTCTAGCGTGGAGAGAGAAAGATGAGATTATAGATATCCTCAATTCATTTCGCTCATTGGCACGGGACTTAATCATGGCTCGTCGCGGAGATTTTGTCTGATGAAAAAAGAGATTTTACTTGCTACTGATGGAGCCTGTAAAGGTAATCCTGGTCCCGGCGGTTATGGAACTATTTTAATTTATAATAATCACCGGAAAGAATTTTCTGGAGGATATAAATTAACGACTAATAATCGTATGGAGATGCTTGCAGTTGTTAAGGGTTTAGAAGCTTTGAAAGAAAGCTGTAAGGTCAAAGTTTTAAGCGACAGTAAGTATATCGTCGATAATATCAAGGGAGGTCATCCCTGGAAATGGCGTCAACGAGGCTGGATTCTAACAAGTAAAAAACCTGCGAAAAATGCTGATTTATGGGAGTGTATACTCAATCTTTTAGATAAGCATGAAGTTATTTTTGAATGGGTTAAAGGTCATAGTGGTCATGAGCTTAATGATCGAGCGGATGAATTAGCTTCAGACGCAGCAGAACAAAATAATTTAATAGATGATGAAGGGTTTAAAGGCTCATAATGCTTAAGAAAACGCTGATTTTAGTAGCGATTATCAACTTACTTTTGGGCTTTACTTATTATAGAAGTAAGAGCCTTGCTCAGCCTCAGTTGAGTGATGAATTTCATTTGTTAGAAGAGGCAGGGGCTAAATTGAAGAGTTCCTATGTAGATGAAAGCAAAGTTGATAATGAAAGTTTAACAACAGGGGCGTTAAAAGGGATGTTGAAAAGTTTAGATAGCTTTTCGACCTATTACACACCATCACAAAACAAAGAACAAGAGGATGACCTAAAAGGCAAGTTTGCCGGAGTGGGGATTCTTTTTCGTGTTGATGATAATGGAGTTTTTGTCAGGAAGGTGTATGGCGATTCACCAGCAGAGAAAGCAGGTGTACTTGGAGGGGATTATATTGTTGCCGCTAATGAAGTTTCGCTAGTGGGTTTAGATAGCAAAGGAGTCGTAGGACATTTAAAAGGCGCCCTTGATTCAAAGTTGAAATTATCTGTACATCGAAAAGAAGAGAAGTTAGAATTAGATTTAGAAAGGGGCTTTGTTTCAGTTCCAACAATAAAATCAGCAAAGATGCTTGATGAAGAAATCGGCTATTTGTATATTACACAATTTGGATCGAAAACAGCTGACGACTTTTCAAATTATATAGATGAATTTAGTGAACAGGGAATGAAAGGTTTAATTATTGATTTGCGATTCAATGGCGGAGGATATTTAAATTCTGCGGTTGAAATATGTTCGGTTTTTCTAGAGTATGGTTCCTTGGTTGCTTATAAAGAGGGTAGAGATGCAGCTCGTGAAGATTTACTCGACTTAAGTGAAGAGGCGAGGTTAGAAATCCCCATTGTTATACTTGTGAATGGGGATAGTGCCTCAGCTTCAGAAGTGACGGCCTCATGCTTACGGGACTATGAACGCTGTGTATTAGTTGGAGAAAAAACCTACGGTAAAGGTTCTGTGCAAGTTATCAGTGAGCTGAGTAATGGTGGCAGCATACGCTTTACGATTGCAAAATATTATACTCCAGCTGGTTACGTTATACATGGCAAAGGTTTAGAGCCTGATCTTAAGGTGAAATTATCATCTTCAGAAAAAAAAGAACTACGTAAGCAGATAGCCAATTATGATACAATTGAATCTAAAGATCCGCATGACAAGCAATTTCTGGAGGCATACAGGGTTCTTCAAGAAGAGATTAAATTAGCAGTAAAAGAAGCTCCCTTTTTCGCTGAGTTAAAGCAAAATGAGTAATGATGATTTTGAGGGCCTAGTTGAAGAAGTTAAAAAGCTTCAGCCCAAGCTTATGAGTAGTGTGTATAGCGCGACATTATTTTCTGCGAGCATGTTGGTGACGGCGGCGGTTTATGCTTTGGTGGTCGTTTTTTTTATTCCTACGGCATCCCTAGAGAGCGAGCAATGGTTAGTTTTCTCGGCCTTTGAGCACTTAGGTATCATTATGTTGGTAAGCGTCATCTTGATGCCATTTGTTATTTTATTTCAATTGATCACAGGGGTTTGCCTAGTGAAGAGACGCTTAGCTGTGGAATGTGTAGCCTTTCTGTTAAGTGTTTTGTTTTGTGCGCTTTTTTTCTGGCCAGGCATTTTTATTTAGCTTTTTATTTTGAAAAGCCCTTTTTTTGTATTTGAGTATTGAGTAAAGGCATTTGTTTATAAAAATTAGCAAGTAGTTTATATTCTAATATAAGGTGAGTGTTGATATGAATTTTGCAGATTTACTGAATCCAAAATTAATTCTATGTGACCTTCAGGCTGAAAGTCATGAAATGGTTTATTTGGAAATGCTTGAAGCGTTGAAGTCCCAATGTAAGGATATTTCTGAGCCAAGGATAATTTTAAAAGATATTTTAGAACATGAAAGATTAGTAGATATGCCCTATGATGTGGGCTTTGCTATACCTCACACTCGTTCAGCAGGAGTCAGTGACTTACATTTAGTTCTTGGTATTCATAAGAAAGGAATTAAACTTCAAGATTGTGATCAAGAAAGAAGCAAAATCATTATTCTTTTCCTCGTTTCTACGGAAACTTCAAAAATCTATCTACTTATATTGAAGGCTTTGGCTCGCTACTTTTCCAGTCCAGGGATGAGCGATAAACTTGCGTCATGTAATAGCCCAAGCGAAGTTATCTCACAGTTTCAAAAAGATAAAGTTGAGATTAATCACAGTATTAAAGCAGAAGATATTATGAGTACGTCAATGGACTGTATGCCTGAGTCGGGTATGCTGGGCTCAGCGATTGATGTATTGGCACAAACAAAGCGCTTACACATTCCGATTGTAGATTCTGATGGCCGATTGATTGGAGATTTTAACATCGATTCTATTCTTCAAGGCTCAGTACCAGATTATATAAGGATGATGGATAATTTAAATTTCTTGCCAGAATTTGAGCCTTTTGATAAAATTTTAAAAAATGAAGATCGAACTCCTGTGAATAAATTTATTGATCATGAACCAAATACCTGTAAACGTGAAACGCCTTTAATGGATGTAGTGATAAGATTTATTAAAGATAAGGTGACTTGTTTATATGTTGTCGATGAGACAATGCACCCCGAGGGTGTTATCACCAAGCATGAACTCATTAGCAATTTGTTGAGATCATAATGTTCTGGTTGGGTACTTTAATATTCCTCGGAACCTATGTAGTTATTGCCAGTGAAAAAGTTCACAAAAGTGCCGCTGCAATGGGGGGAGCTATGCTCATGCTTTTGTTTGTTTTACCTGGTGTGAATCATGGGAATCAGGCAGCTGATATAAGTAGTGGAGATAATCTTCCACTGGAGACAGTAGCGGAGAATCAAGGGACTGTTGCATTACACTTAGATTCTTTTGCCCAAAATATAAATTTTGATGTGATCTTTACCTTGGCAGGAATGATGGTCTTAGTTAATGTTTTGAGTGAAACGGGCTTGTTTCAGTACGTTGCGATTAAATCTGCGAAGATAGCAAAAGGCTCTCCTATTAACACTTTATTACTATTGGTATTTGCGACAGCTATTCTATCAGCATTTTTAGATAATGTGACGACTATTTTATTAATAGCACCCGTAACCCTAGTTGTAGCGGCAGAACTTGAAGTACCGCCAATTCCTTTTTTGCTTTGCGAAACTATGGCATCTAATATAGGTGGTTCTGCGACTTTAATTGGTGATCCACCCAACCTGATTATCGGTTCTTATGCGGGACTTTCTTTTAGTGCATTTATGGTTAACCTTTCGCCATTTATTCTAGTGTGCTTATTCTTTTATATGCTTGCTCTATGGTTTTATTATCGCAAGAGAATGGTAGTTACCATAGAGAAGCGTGCGAGAATCATGGCTTTCAATGAAAAAGAAGCGATAACAGATAAAAAGAAATTAATTAAGGGGGGCAGTATTATGCTCCTGACCTTACTGGGTTTTTTATTCCATGGGATGTTGCATCTTGAGCCATCGGTGGTGGCAATGACGGGGGCTACATGTGCTCTTATTAGTTGTTCAGATAATGTGGATCATGCATTAGAGAAAATAGAGTGGGGAACCTTATTTTTCTTCATGGGTTTATTTATACTGGTGAAAGGAGCTGAAGAGGCTGGTTTGATGGATGAGTTAGGTAAGCTTTTAGTCTACATGAATGATTGGCATCCTTTGGCCATTATTCTCACCATAATGTGGGTAGGGGGACTTTGTGCCGCTATTATGAATAATGTGTCTTTTACTGCAGCAGCAGTTATTATCATTGGTCAATTTATTGGGACGCATGAGTTTTTTGAAGTAAGGCTTCACGAAGAATTACTTTGGTGGGCCTTGGCCTTGGGAGTCTGTTTAGGTGGTAATGGTTCTGCTGTAGGTGCCGCGGCAAATATGTGTACAATGGGTATTGCCGAAAAAAATGGCCACAAGATTTCATTTAAAGACTTCTTTATCTACGGGATACCTGTTACAATAGTCACCTTAATAGGTGCAAGTGCGTATATTACTCTAAGGTTTTATCAGCTGTAAGACCCTCTTGAAAGCTATCCCAAGCGGCTCTGTTTTTAGACTGTTGCTCTAGGGGTAGTTCCTTGAGTTTGTATAAGGGTCGACAGGAACGCATTCCTATATAAGAACCTTTATCATTATTGGAATGAGTGAAACGCATTGCGGACCTAGAGTACTTTAATTCAAGAGACCAAGCGCCACCTCGAACAATTTGATAACCACTCTTATAACGTTTCCATTCATTGTAACCCCAGATTTCTTCTCCTGGACTCCAAGATAAGTCAGCATTTTTGTCGTTATAATAAAGGTTTCCATTTACGCCTCGTAGCTTATCAAAACTCGTGAGATCGGTATCTTTATTTTGATCGCCTCTCCAGATGAAAGTGTCCCTGCTACTTTTGTAAATGGGATCTAAAGGATCTTTAGCGGCCCAAATTATTTCACTATTCGTCCATAGGCCATCGTTATTGGCATCGTGAAAATAAAGGCCTGTTTGACGGCCTTGGCTACGTGTTTCAACTTTGAAGTTGTTTCGGGGTAAAACGATATCTTCAGGGTGGTCGCCATCATAGATTTTGAAATCCCATGAGTGAGCGTATTGATCTTTTTTGCATTCATAGATGAAAAAAGGTGAGCGGGTGAATTCTTGCATATTGCCATGGGTATTGAAAAGACCAAAAGCATTTGGTAGCAAGTGATTTTTTTCATAACGAGGAAAGGCGTTGTATTTCGATATTACATATGCTGGAGCAAGCTTGAGGTCTTTACCGAAGTGCCAAGGAGTATGGCTCCCCGCGCGTGTTGCATATTCCCATTCTTTTTCCGATGGTAAAGTGTAGCTATGTTGAGCGAGATTGAGTTGTGTATTAAGTGCTTGAAAAAAGAATAAGCAATCATTGAAGCTGACATCCTGTATTGGAAAATCTGGTTTCGGCGTTTTGGCAGGATTTTTGTTTGTAACAGCCTGCCATGTTTTTTGAATGGTTTCAAATTTTTGTAGATAAAAGGGGTATTTGATCTCGCTTTCATGGAGTAATTCTGTGGAAGTTCTATTGGCTTCGGTCTGTGGGCTTCCCATGAGAAATTGTCCTGGGGGAATCAGTCTGAATTTCATGCCAAACTTATTTTCTACCTCTAAAGGGAGTCCGTATTTTATGATGCATTCACGTTGTAGAATAAGGGTTTCATTCATTTCGGTCGTGTTGTGTGGTGGATGAATGATTGTTTGTTTAAGAGTGCTTTTGAGGTCCACTGGGAGTTGAGAAAAGGGGGGGGAGAAAGATGCTTGTAGTGAGGTGGAAATTAACTTTGTTTTATCTATTAAGGTGGATTGGGCTGCTTTTGAGTCGCTTTTTAAAAAAGATAAAGCCAGAGATAGAGTGACTAATAGTAAAGCACCAAGAATTAAAATGGTTTTGTTGCTAGATTTTTTAGTTGCTTTAAGCTGATCGCGGAGTTGTTTGTCGACTAACTTAATTTTGAGTTTTTCAGCAAGTTTAATTTGTTCTTCACTTAACTTGGTTTTTTTTTTCATGTATTTATTCCTTGAAACTGGCGATGAAGCCCCAGCTGACAAATATAATTGTACCTAATCCAGCGGCTATAAATGGAGGTAGGATATCATTGCGGCCTAAGTTTATGAAGAGGCCATTGATGATGTAATAAATGAGCATTATGCCAATAGCACGAGAAGCAGAGCTCATTCCAGCGGAACGTTGATTGCTGGTAGCAATAGGGATGCCTAATAAAACGCCAATAAAGCAAGAGAAGGGAGAGAAAAACAGGGAGAATTTTCGTGTTTCTAGGAAAGCCTTTCGTTTTTCATCAACAGGACGGCCTGAGCTAAGCTCATTATTTATTTGACTCAGAGAAGGCGTGCCTTTGAGTTCGTCTATATTACTTAATAAGATGGGATCATCTTTGATTTCGGGGCGAGGGTACGTAGCAAGTTTTTGAATTTTTTTAATTCTATGGTCATCAGCAAATTCAGCGATACTTACATTTTCGAAATGCCAGCCTAATTCTTTGTTGAAACTACCTGATAAAGCTTCGATTTCGCGAATAAGCTGCCCCTCTTCATTATATTCTAGGAGTTGGATAGCCGAGAAATTTTTGTCTTCATCAGAACTCAAGGCCCACTTGCGCGTTAGCTTTTTATCAAAAGCGGTGAAAACATGAAACTCACTGCTTTTATTCATTGATTCAGCTTTTGTGATCAGTTCAAAAGTTTTAAGCCGAGAATAGGGTTCGATATACTCACTAGAGATAAATAGGCCTATGCCTACAAGGATAGAAAATACATAAATGGGAGCGCTTAGTTTAGTTATGGACAAGCCAGCACTGCGCATAGCGGTTATTTCATGGTTTCGGTTAAGGCTTGAAAAACAATATATGGTAGCCAAAAGTAAAGACATGGGAGCGATATACGCAAATTTGTCAGGGATATACAAAAAATAGTAAGTGATGACCTTCCATGTATCATCAAGTTTTAGCATATCCGAAAGATCGTTCTGGACATTAGCAATAAAGAAAACAAAAATGAAACCGCTAGTACAGCAGACAAAAGGGAGGAGCATACTGCGCATTATATAGCGCGAAAGAATGGAGAAAAACATGTATTTTAGCCAAATCTCACATTAACTATTTTTGTGCCAGATAGTATTTCATGTAAACTTTTACTGGCAATGTAAACGAAGAAAGGTTCCAAGGGTAGGAGTAGGAAGAAAAATACTGAATATAGAAAAGACCTTTGTAAATTCACAGGCATGTCTTCTGTATTAACCGCCATGACACCATAAAATCTTTGGCCAGGAGTTTGGGCAAAAAAACCAATATTTATAGTGTAGTACATGACAAAAATTAAATAAGCTCCTGCAAATAGTAATGCAGCGCTCGATCCATAGCTAGCACTTGCTTGGGGAGTGCCTTCACTTAGGTTTTGCATAATTAAGCTGTTATTTAAAAAAGCAGCTAAAAGATACACTAAGCCGTAGATAATTGATAGATCAATGACAAAAGCAGTGAGACGATGTTTTTTGATGGCGAGCCGAACGGAGTTAGATGTACGACCAAGTGGCTTCATGTGGACTTTGGCCCCCTCGGTATCTTCTTTTTTTTCGACTTCTTTAACATGATCGGTGAGAAAAGGGATTTTTTTGGCTTCTTGCGTTCTTTTCATTAAAGAGTTGCGAATAAGTGTGGATGCGTCAATATCGCCACTTGTAGCCATATCAATCAGAACCTCTTCTGGGTAAGGACCGAGTTCGGTATTTTTATCTTTGACTATGAAGAATTTCATTTAAATCACTTGGCTTATTTTTTTATGTGTATAGTGTGGTATTCGATAATACGTATAAGATAACTCTAAAAAATCAAAAAGAAAGAATCTCAAGCTGTGGATCATCATAAAAATCACTTAGTAATATACCTTCATAGTAGTTTATTCGTTCTGATAATTCTTTGTTTAAGTTCTATCGAATCAATTTATTCGCACTCTTATTCTCTTTCTATCTTAATGGTAGCTTTGTTCTTGCAGGCCTTCTTTTCGAAAAGATATTTAATGAAAACGCAGAGTGCCGATTTTCCTTTTTACTTATGGATCCTCTGTGGATGCCTCATACCGTTCTCAAAATTTTACAGTGAATATGCAGATGATGTATATTTTTTAGTAATGAATTGCTTGGCAAGTATTTGTGTGGGCAAACTTTTGTCGGGTATTTGTGAGGGGATGGCAAAGCATTTTGAAAGTGTAGATGAATTGGCTTTGGCAAATGAAGCAAAGATCATTTCTAAAGCTTTAGTTTTTTTGCCTGTAACCTTTGTTATCGTCTTAGCTTATTTACTTATGAGTCTACAAAGTGGCTTGAATGGCTTATTACTTGTCGGCGATTTAACCTTAGTAACTAAATTTCCAGTCATTATGATGATAGGAGCAGTGTTTCCTATTATTTTAATCTGTCGAGCTTTGAAAATTATTGATAAAAGAGAAAAGAAAAATGACTAAATTGATCGTGGCTTTAGATGTGGATTCTTTAACTGAAGCAGAAGAAGCTGTAGATAAATTAGGTGGTAAAGTTACTTGGTTTAAGGTAGGTAAGCAACTCTTTACTGCAGAAGGACCCGCTATTGTAAAGATGTTAAAAAATAGGGGCTTTAAAGTTTTCCTTGATCTTAAATTTCACGACATTCCAAATACAGTGGCTCAAGCAGTGAAGTCGGCATTATCTATTGGTGCAGACATGGTGAACTTTCATGCCACTGGTGGGAGTGAAATGATGCGTGTTGCAGTTGAAAAAAACCGTCCGAATTTTCCTGATGCAGAGCTCATTGCAGTGACCGTGCTCACGAGTAGTGGTCAATCGGTTCTAGATGAATTGCATTTATCGGGAACACCTGAAGAGGCCGTATTGCGTTTTGCGGGACTCGCAAAAAATGCAGGTGTAGATGGTGTTGTTTGTTCTGCGTGGGAGATAGAAGCTTTAAAGAAGGCTTATGGTACTGAGTTTAAAGTAGTCGTGCCAGGTATACGCCCTAAGGGTAGCGCAAGTGATGATCAAAAAAGAATTATGACGCCAAGACAAGCAGCTGAACTTGGCGCTGATTATATTGTTGTTGGACGTCCTATTATGAAAGCATCGGACCCAATTGCATCTGTCGAGGCTATACTAGCGGAATTACAGTTATAGTTATTTGCTAATAGACTTTAGTTTATTTATGTAGTCACGCACTTGTTGCGTGACTTTTTTTTCGCCTAGATAATGAATAAGGAAATAAAGGCGATCACTTTGGCTCCATGACTTAGTGCGACGACTAAAAGTTTCTACGTCTTTTAAAAAACTGCTCTTATCGAAATAGCTTAATCGAGCTCTTTCGAGGTCAATAAACTTGCATGGGGCTTCATTGTCCATGCAGGCTTGACCCTGGATTAAAGAGTCATGTACAAAGACGTGCTTAGAGTATAAACTTTGGATTTTCACTTTGTTTTCATGAGATAGAGCGATTAGTTTTGCTGTATGAAAAATTATAGTACGTCTCGCTGCTAAGTTTAGAGCTCTCGTATTCACGAGGGTTTCAACTTCGTTAAGTGGAGTGTAGGAGCTAAGTGCTTTAGTAATTAAAATGGCATAGTCATTGCCGTTTTTCTTTACGCGATTAAAAAATACTGCTTCTAAACTGGGGATGTTTAAGCGTTTAAATATTGTGATATTTTTATGTTCTTTTTGAGCCAGGTTTTCACCAAAGGGATGGATTAGATTGCGTTTTGAATAGTTCTTTTGCTTCTTGATAAAGAAGTCTTGTCCCTCGAGAGTTATTTTTGAAACACCACTCCAAGAATTTTCATGAGAGCCACTATTTGGAGCTTCGAACCATTCAGTTTTATTGTCCCAAAGAAGTTGGAAAGTTCCGAGTTTATTGCGTGAAAATAAATCTTCTGAGTCTTTTTTACTAAACATTTTCGGCCTTGATTTTGTCCCAGATCTGATCGAGCTCATCCAAGGAGTAGTCATTCCAGTCTCTGTTTGAGTTTTTCACTGTTTTTTCTACTGAGCGGAAGCGCTTTTCGAATTTATTATTAGCAAATTGTAAAGCTTCATCGGCTTCGAATTTCAGACTTCGGGCTAGATTTGCCATAGAGAACATGAGGTCACCAAATTCTTCTTTGGCTTTCTCCATGTCATTTCTCTCAATTTCTTCTTTTAGTTCTTGAAGTTCTTCAGTAATTTTATCAAAGCTTCCCTTCCAGTCCTGCCAATCGAAGCCGACTTTAGATACGCGTTTTTGGATAGTTTGAGACTTGCGCAAGTTGGGGAGGTTTTTTGGGATACCATCTAAAATCGAATCTTTCTTGCCTTTCTCTTTTTCTTTGACTTCCTGCCAGATTCGATCTACATCATCTGAGTTTGCTGCATTTTCGTTGGCAAAGACGTGGGGGTGACGGCGGATCATTTTTTCAGAAATATTTTGAGCGACATCAGAGATGGTGAATTGCTTGTTTTCCGCAGCAATTTGGGCATGGAAATAAATATTCATTAATAAGTCACCAAGTTCGTCTTTGAGTTCTTCGGGGTCATTATTATCGATAGCATCCAATACTTCCGAACATTCTTCAATAAGGTATTTTTTTAATGAATCATGGTTTTGTTCAAGGTCCCATGGGCAGCCCTTGGGAGCACGAAGGGTCTGCATGATTTTTTCTAATTCAAGTAGCCAGTTTTGAGTCATGATTTCTCCAGTGCAGTGCCAAATATTTTTTGATGTAGTGTGGTGTAAAATTCATCTGACATATCCTCGTTGCCATCAGGACTTACATAATACGAAATGATTGTATCCCAGAAATAATGTTGAGTGAATCGTACTCTAACACGCTGTTTATCGTTAAGCTTGAACCAGATTTCAGCATGATTTCCATCATGATTAATGATGACGCCAGTATAGTTCTTTTCAGTAATGATTTGTTTCGTGGATAAAAGTGCAGTTTCTTGTGTGCAATTAAAGGTCTGAAAGTATTCGCCGTGTGATTGGGCTAAATTCCGATCAATCCATGAGCAAGAACTCGTTAAAACAAAAGTTAGAAATGAAAAGAAATATAAGCTGATTTTTTTCTGCATCATACCTTTCCTGTAAGTTTGAACTTCAAGGAGCGAATGCCAGAGCGAATGAGTTTGGGTGGGCTGAAGCTGATGTCATTTATGTAGCTGTGAACAAAGTTTTCAGCGTAGGTAAAGTTAGGGTGGTTAACGGTATCCTCACAAGCTGTACTGATTTCTTGGAAAACTTCATTTGCCAAGGCCGCAAAGAGGGGTGTCTCTTCAACTTTAAAGTTTGCCATCTTCGCAAAGATATAATCGACTTGCAAGGGATTGTCACCGATAAGAACTTTTCCGAATTCGTGGACGTCGCCACCTCTAGGGCCAGTGACATGCATAGCGTGAATGCCGTCAGCAATATGTAGGATGGCTTGCGCTTTTTTAGCATTTACAAGAATCATTTCAGCAAATTTAACTGGCTTATTTTTACAGAGATTATGCAAAAGGATTTTCTTTTTACCTGCTACACAACCATAGAGGTTTTTACATGCACCGGTAAAGTGCATTTGCTGGTGGACTTTTAATTTTGGTAGATTGATTAGTATATCCCATTCACTAAGTTCCTTACAGATACTTAAGTTTTTGTAGCTGCTTTGTCCTGTTGAGTCTTCATATTGTTGGTTATTAGTGAACTCTACTATTTCGATTCCCTTATCGAGTACCTCGTCATGAACTAGGTGAGCTTTAAGAGCTTTTTTACATGATCCGAAAGCAGGGGAATCTCCAATGCCTACTCTGTGGCCATGCTTTAGGAAAATCTCTGCGATAGCCATATAAAACTCAGGATGTGTGCATGAGGGGTCGTCTTTTGGGGAGGGCATAACAAAGTTGGGCTTTAGAAGTATAGAGCAGTTAGCAGGTATACGAGTGAAGAAATCACAATGATCGAATTGCGCTTCGATCTCTCGAGAGATTAAGGCACGATCATATTTATTAACTGTTAGGACTTCAATCATATTTTTGGCTCATGTTTATTGAGACACAATAGCTCATTGATTCAGAAATCAATATAGTTTTAAATAATTGAAAATACTTTTCTTGATTTACTTACTTATTGAGTTTTCTTTTTGAAAGGAAGCCTGAAGTTCTTTTGCATGTTCAAAGACTAAGGATCCGCTACTTTTTCCGCCTAGCATTCTGCCTATTTCTTGTGTTTTTTCATCTGTGTTTAATGAGCTTATACTACTAATGCTTCGTTTATTAACTTCATGTTTTTCAACTCTGAAGTGATGATGTCCCGCTGCGGCTACTTGAGGGAGGTGAGTAACGCAAAATAGTTGTCTGTTTTTACCTAGTGTGTTTAGCTTTTGAGCTACTTTGGAGGCAGTAATGCCACCAATATTGGCATCGATTTCATCAAAAATCAGTATGGGGATTGAATCAACCGTTGCTAAAATACTTTTTACTGCGAGCATGACCCGGGAGATTTCTCCACTCGAAGCAATATCACTCAATAGTTTGGCAGGTTCTCCCTTGTTAGGGGAGAATCGGAATTCGACTGAGTCAATCCCTTTGGCCGAGGCTTTGTTTTCCTTGATTTGGATATTGAATTCAGAATTGAGGAATTCGAGTTCGGTGAGTTCATGGGAAATGTCTTTCGCAAGTGTACCGGCGGCTTTTTTTCGAAGGTGAGTGATTTTTTTTGCGGTTTTGAAGTACTGCTCTTTGGCGACCGCAATGTCATCGTCAAGCTTTTGATACTCGGAATCAAAATTATCCGCGAGGGAAATCTTATCTGATATTTCAGTTAAATACCTTAAAACATCATCGAGCTCAGTTCCATACTTCCGTTTAATAGAATTATAAGTCTGCATCCGTTGTTCTAAAAATTGCAGTTCATTAGGGTCTAAAAGTATGTGGCTAGAATAGCTTTGAAAATCCATATCCAAATCGCATAACTCGGCTAAAAGAGATTCGAGTCGTTGGGCGAATTCAAGTGCGTGTTCAGCGTCAAGACGAGCTAGGTCCTGTGCTTTATGCAAAGAGCTTCTTAAAGAGCTAATGATCCCATTGTCGTCGTTGTTATCTAATGTTAGGGTGAGCTGTTGAATGAGTTCAAGTCGTTCTTGTCCAGACGCGGCAGTAGCATATTTGTCGTAGAGTTCACTTTCTTCTTCACGATTCAGTTTGGCTTCAATGATTTCGTTTTGCTGATAGCGCAAGATATCGAGCTCTCCCTGAGAAGGGAACTTTTTAGCCATTTCTTCTTTTTTGTACTCTAAGTTTTTCCATTTTTCAAAAGCTAATTTGGTTTGGTCGAGTTCTTTTTTTGCGCCCATAAATCGATCGAGAATAGCAAGTTGTTGTGAGCCGTCTGCTAAGCTATGCTGTTCACCAGCAGAGAAGATATCAATAAATTGCTCGCCAATTCTTTTGAGGACCTGAAGAGGGACAGGGCTTGAGTTAATAAAGTTTCTACTACTACTGTGAGTGATCACTCGGCGCAGGAGCAGTTCGTTGTCCTCGCCAGGATCAATTTCTTGCTCTTCTAAAATAGCTGTGATATTCTTTTGTAGCGTATCAGGAACTTTGAGAATGGCACTTAATTCGGCTTTTTTTTCACCGCTACGGATAATGCTTTTTTCAGCTCTTTGGCCCATTAGCAATCTCATCGAGCCCATGATTACAGATTTACCGGCACCAGTTTCGCCAGTGATGATGTTAAGGCCTTGATCGAAATCGATCTCTTGATGTTCGACGAGAGCAATATTTTTAATGTAGAGATTTTTTAGCATGAGTTTAGCAATGGGCTTAAAATTTATAATAGTCATTGACTATAATTGATTGACGGAGTTTTGAAAAGAATAAAAGGCTGTGTATTTCTCATGTTTTTCTGTTAACTCAATAGAGAAAGCAGTTGTTTTAAATTTATGAGTGGACTATTTTTAGTTACTTAAAAATTAAAAGGGAAGAGATTATGAAGTTATATGCCTTAATTCTAGTCGGAGTATTACTTGCGTCGTGTGGTCCTAAGACCAAAGATGTCAATATGAATGATGATAGATCAGATGCTGTGATGGCTCTCGATCATCGTGATTTTACTAAAGCCGCAGATACAATGATAAAATCATTACTTAATTCTAAAGCTTTTGATAAAGCAGATGGCTCGCGTTTTGTCGTTGCTTTAAGTACGGTAAAAAATGATACAATGCAACGTATTGATACATCGCAACTAACCGCAAAAATCCGTAGAGATTTACTTAATTCAGGTAAATTTGTTATGACTACCGCAGTGGGTACTCAACAAGATAATATGAATACCGAAGCACGTAAGTTGCGTCAGTCAGCAGAATTTAATCAAGCAACTGTACAAGAGCAAGGTCAGCTTGTAGCACCTGACTTGAGTTTAGCAGGCAAGATTTTTCAACGCAATATAAAGTTGGATAACGGCGATCAGCAAGTTGAGTATTATTTCACTTTAATGATGACTGAATTAAAAACTGGTTTAGCTCTATGGGAAGATGAAGTGACCATGGGTAAAAGAGGCAGTGGCAAGTCGGCAACTTGGTAAGATATTTTAAGGAGAGCTGTGTTTAAGACAGCTTTTATTTTTAAATGAAAAAAATATTTTATTTTTTAAGTCTGCTATTTTTTCTCACCGGATGTATGAGTGGTAAGCTCGATAAGTTTGATGAAGAAATGGCAGATGGCAAGTACGTCGATGCAAAGGACTTTGCCTTGAAAGAAAAAAAAGATCTTTTGTGGACTCTGCAAGCGGCCGCGGCTACCAGCGCAGCAGGTGAATTTGAAGAAAGTAATGCGCTTTTCGATAAAGCAGAAGAGATGTTTATTGCGGCTCGTAGGACTAGTGGCGCAGCGGATAAAGTGGGCACGCTGTCAAGCTTATTAGTTAATGATAATGTGATAGCATATAAGGGAGAGGTATACGACGGTATTTTAATTAATACCTACAAAGCCTTAAATTTCATGTTCCTAAAGCAGTGGGATTTAGCGCGAGTTGAACTGAATCGCGCTTATGATCGTCAGCGTCGTGCGACGGATTTCTACGCTAAAGAAATCTTAGAGCAAGAGGAGAAGGCAAGTAAGAGTGGCTTTAGTGTCAATGTATCCGAGATGATGAGTAGCCCAGACATTAAAAAACTGAGTGGATTAGAAGCCTATGCAGATTATGTAAATCCCATGGTTAATTTGATGGAAGTACTTTATTTGAAGTACCAGGGTGATGCAGGAGACTCTGAGCGTTTGCGACAAACGCAAAATCGGCTTTTAGCGATGACTCAATCAAAGCATTTGCAAAAAGATTTATCCTTGAGCCAGGATTGGACTTGGGTGATTATTGAGAATGGGCAAATGCCACGAAGAGTTGAGTGGCGAATAGATTTCCCCATAGGAGTGTTCTCGGGTCTTATCAAAGAGCTAGATAATTTATCAATTGTGAGTGTTGCTATTCCCAAGTTAAAAGATATCCCTGCGACTTATAATCAATTTGTAGTTAATGGTGAAAATGTGGATATGATTTCTGATATGGATAAAATTATTCACGCAGAATATAGTCGTGCTTTACCGACGATAATAACAAAAGCTCTAGTATCAACAGCTATAAAGACAATAGCTCAGTATCGGATTGGGCAAGCAAAAGGTCATACAACGGCGTTTTTTGTTGGGCTACTTCAGGCGGTGTCAACTCAAGCAGATATCCGCTCGTGGTCAGCTCTTCCTAAAAATTATCATTTGGCTATTGTTCCCAGTGGAAGTATCGCCTTGACTAGTAGAGGGGGTCATTTAGGGAAGGTGGAAACAAAAGGAAATTCAATGCTATACTTTAAAGTCTCTCGAAGCGGTGTAGTGAGTTCTCAGGTCTTAGTCTTAGATTGATTTTTAGCTTCAATCCACAAAGACATAAATTTACTGCTACGATTGCTATTGTAGTTTAATACTTTCCCCATGAAATTTTCAGAGCGATGCTTGGATAAATTGTCATTCAGCGTGTGAATGACATTATTAAAAGCATCCTGGTGTTCACTAAAAAGAAATCGTTTGGATAAAATTTTGGGACATTGTTGCTGATGTTTTTCCCATAGTTCTTGCGTACTATAAATTTCAATTGCGGCCTGCGCAAATTCCTCGGGTGAATTTGAGATATGGCCAGGCCATTCTAAGTCGCCATGCATGCCTTCGGCACCAATAGACGTGGTGATACTTGGCGTGCCGCATTGCATGGCTTCCAGTAATTTACCTTTGAGGCCAGCACCAAAACGTAGTGGGGCGAGACATAATCGTGCATCGCTCATAACTTCTTTGGAGTCCTCCGCTTTCCCTAAAACGAGAAACCCCTCACTTTCATTATGGAGTTGCAGAGCTTTTTGTGGCGTATAGGCACCGTAGATTTTCATGTTGGCATCAGGCAGTTGCTTACGTATGAGTGGCCAAATTTCTTCTTTTAAATAGCGTACGGCATCCCAGTTTGGTTTATGAAGGAAATTGCCAATACTCATGAAATCTCTTCGTTGTTCAAATTGTTTATTGGGACTAGAGATTGTTTTCAGCAGGAAGGGTAAGTAAAAAATGATGTGTGGAGGTACAGCAAACACTCTATGCAGTAAATCTATTTCGTATTCAGAGATGATTAAACTTAAATCGCACCTCATGATGGCAGCGATTTCTCTGATACTATGTTCTGTATTTAAAAGGTCCATTTCGGTAAATTCACTTTTGTTCTTTAAGGCAAATTCCCTGCCGTAGCGTAAGCAATGGAGGTCTTCGGTATCTAGGGTTTTAATGGCGTTAGGGCAATTTTCATCTACTCTCCAAGAATATTGCTCTTCGGTCATGAACCTATCGAACATGACAAGCTCAGGTGCTAAGTCTTTTAATGTTTCATCAAAACTAGAGGAGTTAAGTTTAATCTGTATTTGCTTAATATTATATTCTTGAAAATCTATAGAGTTTTCGCTGAGATTAGCATGGCTAGCAAAGATGATCTGATAATTTAAATCTTGGAGGAGTGCAATGATCTGAAGCATTCGGTGGCCTGCTGCCGATGAATTGGGCTCGGGCCAAACAGAACCAATGATTAATGCAGTTTTCATAGTTTCTCGCCACAAACTTTACAGTGTATCGCATCATTTTCATGTGAGTGATGGGCACAGGAAGGACATGAGGTAGTATTATTAAATTGATTTTTTACTGCCTGAGTTAATTCAGAAGTAATGATGCCGCTAGGGACAGCGATGATGGCATAGCCGAGAAGCATGACAATAGCAGCGATGAAACGCCCTAGTCCGGTGATAGGAGCCATGTCACCATAGCCGACGGTAGTGATAGTGACGATAGCCCAATAAATACTATGAGGGATGCTTTTGAAAACGGGGTTGGAAGAGCTCTCTACAATATACATAATAGAGCCAAGGATGGTGACTAGGACGATGACGGTACAGAAAAAAACAAAAATCTTACGTTTGCTAGCGTGTAAGGCACTTATTAGAATGCTGGCTTCTTTTAAGTACTGAGCAAGTTTTAAAATCCGAAAAATCCTTAATACACGAAATAGTCTGACGATAGCAAGGTAATGGCCTTGGCCGGTGACGAATAAGCCTAGGTATGTGGGCAAGATAGAGAGTAGGTCGATGATTCCCAAGAAACTAAAAATGTAAGAGCGAGAGCGTTTAATCGAAATGATGCGTAAAATATATTCAATAGTGAAAGTAACAGTGAAAGCCCATTCAACTTTGTAAAGAAGGTCGCCGTGACTCGCGTTAATAGAAGGGATACTATCAAGCATGATAGCAATAACTGAGATGATGATACTGGCGATTAAAGCAAGGTCAAAAAGTTTTCCTGCCGGAGTATCTGCTTCGTATATGATTTCGTGTACTTTTTCTTGCCAGGCTTGTCGTTCCATTAGTGATTACCTTTAGGTTCTATCTTGGAGTAGCGTTCAATATAGAGGGAGTCTTTACTATTTAAACAAAAAAAATCTCTAGTGAGCTCACTAGAGATTTTTTTGTAGGTAAAACCTTTAGAAAAAAGGCTTAGTTACCTCTTTTGCTTAAAAGCATACTGTCCTTACCAATAGTGTGTAGTTTGATAAGGTTGGTGTTACTAGACTTATCAAATGGTAAAGCTGCTGCAAGGATAACTTGATCGCCATTATCTAAGAATGGATGACGGTCTAGCGCTTCTTCCATTTGTGTTAGAGTACTTTCGTCATAAGTTAAGTTTTTAAGCGGCATTGGAACAACTGCTTGGATGAGTGATAACTTACGGAGAACGTTGTTTTCGTGTGAAGCAAATGCGAAAATAGGGCAAGCTGGACGGAGGCGTGCAATTCTGATAGCAGTTTTACCTGTATTAGTAATACAGATAATACCTTTTATGTCGAGCGTCTCAGATAGGTCGACGATAGATTTGCAGAGAGCATCAACATCGTTGCGAATTTTCGGTTGCTCATATCCGATCATGCCAGCTTTATTCATGAAAGTGGATTGTACTTCACGAATGATTTTAGTCATCATTTGTACGGATTCAATTGGATAAGAGCCGCTAGCAGTTTCTCCAGAGAGCATAATTGCAGAAGCACCATCAAGTACAGCGTTAGCAACATCAGACGCTTCAGCACGAGTTGGACGAGGATTGCGGATCATTGAGTCGAGCATTTGTGTTGCAACGATACAAGGTTTGCCTTGCTCGATACATTTACGAATCATAGTTTTTTGTGCAATCGGAACTTGTTCAGCAGGGATCTCTACACCTAGATCGCCACGAGCAACCATTAATGCGTCAGATTTTTCAATGATCGCATCAATATCTACAAGTGCAGAAGGCTTTTCGATTTTAGAGATAACTGGTTTTCTTTGTCCGAGTTTATCCATGGCAGCATGGATAATATCTAGGTCTTCACCTTTGCGAACAAAAGAAAGTGCAACGAAATCAATTTCCGGATGCTTAATGATGAATTCAAGATCTCTTTCGTCTTTTTCAGTAAGTGCAGGACTTTGGATATCTGTTTCAGGAAGGTTAATTCCTTTGTTCGAAGTGAGGTTTCCGCCTACAAGCATTTTACAATAAATGTCATTGCCTTCGATTTTTTCGACAATAGCTTCTAGGAGACCATCATCCATAAGGATAGGGTCGCCAACTTTGACTTCATAAGGAAGAGCTTTGAAAACGGTAGAGATGCGACTGCCTTCGCCAATGATCTCGTCAGTAGTGATAACTAGCTCTTGGCCGGCTTCGAGTTGGATGCCGCCTTCAATAATTTTGCCAGCACGGATTTTTGGTCCTTGTAAATCGCCGAGGATACCAACAGTGCGTTTTAATTCAGTCGCAGCAGTAATGACTTGATCGATTCTATCTGCATGTTCGTCGTGTGTGCCGTGTGAGAAGTTGAGGCGGAAAACATCGACGCCTTCATTGATAAGTTCTTTGATTCGGCCTTCAGTAGTTGGTCCTAAAGTTGCAACAATCTTAGTTCGACTAAGTTCTCTCATGTATTTCTCCGTGTGTGTTTATGTATTGATCGTCTTGATTATAATTGTTGAATATTATAATACGACACTGGCTGAGTGCAGTTTATCTTGTTTCTGTGTCACCATGAAATATGATGGATTATCACCCTGAGCAGTAATGTTATATATATGGATATAACACAGATGTCTCACTTGAGACAATTTTTTCCGTGTCCAGGGTTTATAAAGTTAGAGGATTGGATGTCTGTGTATTGCTCCAAGATAAGATAATTAACGATGACGCTAGCTTATGGTATTTGCTAGGCTCCGTATTTATTATTGAGTAGAATAGGAGGTGTAAGCCATAAATTGACAGGTCATTATTAGTTGATGATTAGAAATCGTACTTTCATATTAGCTTATAGTCGTGCATGTATGTGATACATTCCAGAAGCTGGGCGTGACCGTCTAATATAAACTAGAAGTGAGAAACCCTATTTTCGAAGGGAGTATCACTCGCATTCCAGCTGGGTATTGATCCTTTTGAGCAGGAATGCAGCTTGAGAGCGTATATTTCGAAAAAAGATCTCTCAAGCTTAAAAAGCTGTAAGTGGCTGCCTAGAAGCGCTTAGGTGTGGTATAGAGCAGTTGCTTGCTAGAGAATCCGTATAAAAAGTAAATAAAAGATAGCAAAGGGCATTGCAGAAAAACGAACTGGGGATATTCTAAGGCCTCGTCAGAAACGACGGGCAAACAACGGGGCCGAAAGCGAGCTAGTTGAGAGTAAAAAAACGAAGATTTTTGATAGTTGAATTATATGATAGTAACGGGCTCCTAAATCATTTATGATTTAAGAGTTAATTTTTTCGAGAGAGAAAACTCAATAGAATAAAAAAAGTAATAAGTCAGAATCAAACACAATCAAATTGATTGGAGAGTTTGATCCTGGCTCAGAATGAATGCTGGCGGCATGGATTAGGCATGCAAGTTGAACGAGAATCTAACTTCGGTTAGAGGAAAGTAGCGAAAGGGTGAGTAACGCGTGAATAATCTGCCCCCAAGTTTGGAACAACAGTTGGAAACGACTGCTAAAACCGGATGTGGATATAAGGTCGCATGATCTAATATCTAAAGGAAACGCTTGGGGATGAGTTCGCGTGCCATTATGTTAGTTGGTAAGGTAACGGCTTACCAAGACTATGACGGCTAGGTGGTCTGAGAGGACGATCACCCACACTGGGACTGAGACACTGCCCAGACTCCTGCGGGAGGCTGCAGTCGAGAATCTTCCGCAATGCGCGCAAGCGTGACGGAGCAATGCCGCGTGATCGAAGACGGCCTTCGGGTTGTAAAGATCTGTCAGGGGGGAAAAACGATGATGGTACCCCCAGAGGAAGCCACGGCTAACTACGTGCCAGCAGCCGCGGTAATACGTAGGTGGCGAGCATTATTCGGAATTACTGGGCGTAAAGGGTCCGCAGGTGGTTAACTAAGTCAGATGTGAAATTTCAGTGCTCAACACTGAACCTGCATTTGAAACTGGTAAACTAGAGTATGTGAGAGGTAAGCGGAATTTGTGGTGTAGCGGTGGAATGCGTAGATATCACAAGGAAGACCAAAGGCGAAGGCAGCTTACTGGCACAATACTGACACTCATGGACGAAGGCTAAGGTAGCGAAAAGGATTAGATACCCTTGTAGTCTTAGCAGTAAACGTTGTACACTCGATGTTGGTCTGGTTAGTCGGATCAGTGTCTAAGCTAACGCGATAAGTGTACCGCCTGGGAAGTACGGTCGCAAGACTAAAACTCAAAGGAATTGACGGGGGCCCGCACAAGCGGTGGAGCATGTGGCTTAATTCGAGGCAACGCGAAGAACCTTACCCGGGTTTGACATTGAGCGACGTTCGGTGAAAGCCGAATTCCCTTCGGGGCGCGAAAACAGGTGCTGCATGGCTGTCGTCAGCTCGTGCTGTGAAGTGTTCGGTTAAGTCCGGCAACGAGCGCAACCCATACCCTTACTTGCTAACAGGTAATGCTGAGAACTTTAAGGGGACTGCCCGTGTTAAGCGGGAGGAAGGTGTGGACGACGTCAAGTCAGTATGGCCCTTACACCCGGGGCTGCACACGTGCTACAATGGCCGGTACAAAGGGCAGCAACCTAGCGATAGGAAGCGAATCCCCAAAACCGGTCTCAGTACGGATTGGAGTCTGCAACTCGACTCCATGAAGATGGAATCGCTAGTAAATGGGCATCAGCTACGGCTCATTGAATACGTTCCCGGGCCTTGTACACACCGCCCGTCACATCATGGGAGCTGAGTTCACCCGAAGTCGTTGCGCCAACCTGCTTGCAGGAGGCAGACGCCGAAGGTGGGCTTAGTGACTGGGATGAAGTCGTAACAAGGTAGCCGTTGGGGAACCAGCGGCTGGATCACCTCCTTTTTAAGGAATGAAAAAAGACTAACCTCTATTTAGAACTTCGGTTCTATAACATGAGTGCTTTTTACATGACTTATTACCCCGTTACTATCATATAATTCAAATATTGGACCGAGCGACAGCGCTCAGTCTTCGATATAGATCCTTGAAAGGAAGAAAACAATAGAATGAAAGAGTCAAAGTATAAAGTAAGAAACAATTTATACCAAGATCGCAAACCAAAGAATACAAGATAGAACGACTTAGTAAGAAATAGGTGTGTCGCCGAAAATGTTAATTTTTTAAGATTTTTGGTGGACAAGCTAGTAAGGGTGTATGATGGATGCCTTGGCACTAACAGGCGATGAAGGACGCGTTAAGCTGCGAAATGCCTCGGGGAGCTGCAAAAGAGCTTTGATCCGGGGGTATCCGAATGGGGAAACCCAACTGGAGTTATGTCCAGTTATCTCTGACTGAATAAATAGGTCAGAGAAGCGAACCTAGGGAAGTGAAACATCTCAGTACCTAGAGGAAAAGAAATCAACCGAGATTGCGCTAGTAGCGGCGAGCGAACGCGCAAGAGCCTAAACCTAAGAGCTTGCTTTTAGGGGTTGCGGGACCTGCAATATTGTATTGAAGAGATAGCTGAATAGTTTGGAAAAACAAACCACAGAGGGTGATAGTCCCGTAAGCGAAATTTCTTTAATATATAGCGGGTATCCCAAGTAGGGCCGGACACGTGAAACCCGGTCTGAATCAGGGAGGGCCACCTTCCAAGGCTAAATACTCGTTAGTGACCGATAGTGAACCAGTACCGTGAGGGAAAGGCGAAAAGAACCCCGTAAGGGGAGTGAAATAGAACCTGAAATCATACATCTACAAAGTGTGGGTCATCTTTATATGATGTACCGCATGCCTTTTGCATAATGAGTCTGCGACTTACTGTATACGGCAAGGTTAAGTTATTAAACGGAGCCGAAGCGAAAGCGAGTACGAATAGTGCGATTCAAGTCGTATGCAGTAGACCCGAAACTGAGTGATCTATCCATGAGCAGGTTGAAGCCCGAGTAACATCGGGTGGAGGACCGAACCAATACGTGCTGAAAAACGTTTGGATGACTTGTGGATAGGGGTGAAAGGCCAATCAAACTCAGTGATAGCTGGTTCTCTCCGAAATAGCTTTAGGGCTAGCCTTGAGTGCTTCTTTACGGGGGTAGAGCTACTGATTTTTCGCGGGCCCTTACCGGGGTACCAACAAATATCAAACTCCGAATACCGTAAATTTATGAGCTCAGGAGTCAGACTATGTGGGACAAGCCGCATAGTCAAAAGGGAAACAGCCCAGATCGCCGTCTAAGGCCCCCAAGATGGGCTAAGTGGAATTAAGGATGTGGAGTTGCTTGGACAATCAGGATGTTGGCTTAGAGGCAGCCACCATTTAAAGAGTGCGTAATAGCTCACTGATCGAGTGATTCTGCGCCGAAAATAATCGGGACTAAAGCCCATTGCCGAAGACGCGACCCAGCTTGCTGGGGGTAGGAGAGCGTTCTATGCAGGAGTGAAGCTTGATGGAAACAACAGGTGGACCGCATAGAAGTGAGAATGCAGACATAAGTAACGAAAAACTGGGTGTGAATCCCAGTCACCGAAATCCGAAGGTTTCCTGGGCAAGGTTCGTCCCCCCAGGGTTAGTCGGACCCTAAGGCGAGGCCCAACGGCGTAGTCGATGGACAACAGGTTAATATTCCTGTACTAGTTAAGTGTAGTGATGAAGGGACGCGGAAGGAAAGTGCAAATGAGTGTTGGATATCTCATACCAAGCAGGCAATTCGTAGAGTAGGAAAATCCGCTTTACATAAGAACCAACTGTTACGGGGCGAAGAAACCTTCGGGTAGAAACGCTTTGCATGGAACCATGCCGCCAAGAAAAGCTTCTAAGCGTTTGATGCTTAATTATCCGTACTAAAACCGACACAGGTAGGAAAGTCGAGTAGACTAAGGTGCGCGAGAGAAACCACGTTAAGGAACTCGGCAAATTAGCCCCGTAACTTCGGGAGAAGGGGTGCCCCCTCAGGGGGGCCGCAGTTAAGAGGTCTGGGCGACTGTTTAGCAAAAACATAGCACTCTGCAAACTCGAAAGAGGAAGTATAGGGTGTGACACGTGACCAATGCCAAAAGGTCAAATGGAGAGGTTAGCCTTCGGGCAAAGCTTCGAAATGAAGCCCTGGTGAATGTCGGCCGTAACTATAACGGTCCTAAGGTAGCGAAATTCCTTGTCGGGTAAGTTCCGACCTGCACGAATCGTGTAACGATCCAGACACTGTCTCAACGTGGATCTCGGTGAAATTGTAGTTCCGGTGAAAATGCCGGATACCCGCAGATGGACGGAAAGACCCCATGAACCTTTACTGTAATCTGATATTGTTGTTCGGGCAGATATGTGTAGCATAAGTGGGAGACTGTGAACTTACGTCGTCAGGCGTAAGTGAGTCGTCAGTGAAATACCACCCTTATCTGTCTGGGCATCTAACCCCACGTCCGTGAATCCGGATGGGGGACAGTTTCAGAGGGTCAGTTTGACTGGGGCGGTTTCCTCCTAAAAAGTAACGGAGGAGCTCGAAGGTCTACTCAGTATGGTCGGCAATCATACGTAGAGCGTAAGGGTAGAAGTAGGCTTTACTGTAACACCGACAGGTGGAGCAGTTGCGAAAGCAGGACCTAGTGATCCAGCGGTGGAAAGTGGTATCGCCGTTGCTCATCGGATAAAAGGTACTCTGGGGATAACAGGCTTATCGCACCCAAGCGTCCATAGCGACGGTGCGGTTTGGCACCTCGATGTCGGCTCATCACATCCTGGGGCTGAAGAAGGTCCCAAGGGTCCGGCTGTTCGCCGGTTAAAGTGGTACGCGAGCTGGGTTCAGAACGTCGTGAGACAGTTCGGTCCTTATCCTCTGCGGGCGCAGGATATTTGATAGGAGCATTCCCTAGTACGAGAGGACCGGGAATGAGTGACCTCTGGTGTTCCAGTTGTACCGCCAGGTGCATTGCTGGGTAGCTACGTCGCGAAAGGATAAGCGCTGAAAGCATCTAAGCGCCAAGCCCCCCTAAAGATGAGATATCCCAGGATTTATCCTCTAAAGGCTACAGGAAGACTACCTGTTTGATAGGCTGGAGATGTAAGCATAGCAATATGTTCAGTTGACCAGTACTAATCAGCCGTGAGGCTTGTCCACCTCTTTTTTACTTAGCACTCAAATGCTCAGTAAAAAAGACAATAAGCACACACACAAATTCGAGTTAAGTCGAGTTTGCGATCTTAATCTTTCCACACTAAGTTTTCTTCCCAACATTTTCCGGCTGGTAACCACAGCGGAGGAGCCACACCCGATCCCATCCCGAACTCGGTAGTTAAGACCTCCAGCGCCGATGGTACTGCAGTTAAGACTGTGGGAGAGCAGGTCGTTGCCAGCCTTTTTTTTTGCTGCCTATTTATAGGCAGTTCGGCTAAGACCGGAAACATTCTAGAGCGTATATCATTTGATATACGCTTTTTTTTGCTGCCGCAAGGGCGGATGAGTCTATTATATAGAAATCATTCACCATGTAGCTAATTCGGCTAAGACCGGAAGTACTACCGTACGGCTAGTTCAGAATTAGATTCGAATTTCTAGAGCGTATATCATTTGATATACGCTTTTTTTTGTGCCCACACTACTGTCACAGGGGCGATTGAGAGCTTCGGTGATATGTGAGGGTGATTTTTTATAATCCATTAATATAAAGTGTTTTACGTGCGTTTTATTCAGCTATCAGTAAGCGATAGAGATGGTTTACTTTACTTTGGGGAGTTGATCCCATGAAGTGGTATAGCGTGGTGAGAGGCGAGTGCCACGGGGGAATTCGCGTTTACCAGAACTCAAATAAGTTAAGCTGCCCGTGCCAAATTTCAGATTGATCTGATCGACTTCGTGCATTAGGCTCGTTTGTTTTTTATGATCGCGGACTTGAGAGAAAAATTCTTGTTGCCAGGAATCTTGAGATGAAAAATGATGAAGGGTGATGCCTGCTTTGCGTATTTCGCTAAAATCAAAAAGTTTTTGCCCCACAAGTTCTGCCGCTCGGATAAAGTCAGGTGTGTAATCAGAGGGTTCATCAAGGTAATAACGCATCGATAGCTGTTTTCTTTTTGGATAGGGGCCCTCCAAGAAAACATCGATATAGAGTGCTTTTTGTTTTTCTCGACGTAATTTTTGACATGCACGATCAGTAAAAAAACTCAGTTGTTGCAAGAGTGTAGTGATATCATTTATGATTTGTGGAAAAGTGCGGGAGACGCGAATGCTTTGTTTCGCAGTTTTTTCAGTTTCCAGACTTATACTTGGAATAGCTCGTAAGTCATGACAGCTTCTCAGCATACAGACGCCAAAGTGTGACAGTAAAAATTTATCGTCAGAATGAGCCAGTTGCCAAGCAGTGTTAATGCCGTAGTTTTGCAGCTTCTTACTCAGGCGTCGCCCGATGCCCCATATATCTTCGATGGGAGTATTTTTTAGTAGTTCTTCTCTATTAGAAGAGTCTATTAAGAACACTCCATCGTGTGATTTTTTTGCTTGTGTAGTTGCGATTTTCGCTAAAGTTTTTGATTCAGCTAAACCAATAGAAATGGGTATGGCTGTGCATTGTCTGACTTGTTCACGTATCGATCGACAATATTGCATAATATCGTTTAGTTTTGGCAAAGTAAAAAAGGCTTCATCAATTGAGTAGATCTCAATTTCTTGAGCATGTGATTTTAATAGGTGCATGACACGTGCTGAAAGATCTCCATATAAAGGGAAGTTTGAAGAGTAAGCTAAGAGCTCTCCACTTATGGTAAGATGACGAATTTCAAAAAAGGGTGCGCCCATTTTTATGCCTAATTTTTTTGCTTCTGCTGAACGAGCTATTACGCAGCCATCGTTATTAGAGAGTATGACAATAGCTTTGCCGATTAGTTGGGGATTAAAGCATCGCTCGCATGAAGCATAAAAGTTATTACAGTCGGCAAGGGCGATTAAGTTATTTGTACTTACGGACGACACCAGTGACAACTCCCCAGATTTCTAATTCTTCACATTCGATGGGTGGATATGAGGGATTTGCAGCTAGTAATCGATACTGACCTTGTTTATTGCGTTGTAATTGTTTCACAGTGAAATAACCCTCTACGAGAGCAATAACTAGATCGAGATTAGAGGCTTGAAGAGAGCGATCTACGACCAAAATATCACCGGTGAAGATTCCTGCGCCATTCATTGAGTCACCAGCTACGCGTAAGAAAAAACTGGCGGCAGGGTGCTTGACGAGATAGTCATGAATATTGAGCTGCATCTCGATAAAATCATCTGCAGGAGAAGGGAAGCCTGCGCTAACAGGCTGAAATAAGAGTGGGCAAAACTGTTTCATGTAGATCCTTTAATAGCTATTAAATATATGTGTATAAAGTTCTGTAATCAAGAGCATTTTGTTCTTTATATGGAAAAAATGAAAGAGGGTGATACAGTGCGCCAAAATGCTCTAGCTTTGTTATAAAGTTTTTAGAGAGAAATTATTGAAAGCTTCGAGGTTAAAGCAATGGATAAACAAAAAGGTCGTGGTAAAGATAAATCATCTGAACGGCACAAAATGAATTTTTTGAATGAACTAAGGCGCACACGAGATAAAACTCTAGCGGCAAAAGTCGTCGGTGTTGATTTGGTGAAAATCCGCAGTTGGCGTCAAACTGACCCAGTCTTTAATACTAAGTACAAAAACTTAGTTGTGGGTGATGATGATGCACGCAAAAAAGAAAATAAAAAAGAGCTCGTCCTTAAATTTTTAAAGATGGGTTGTTCTCAGCGTATGGCCTGTGATAAAGCCTATGTATCAACTTTGAGTTTTCGTACTTGGAAAAGAGTTGATGAAGATTTTAAGCATGAAGTTAATCGCGTCCGTCAATCCTTTGGATCGATGAAACGTGGTGGTTATAAGCCTAAAGATGATGAGTGGGATAGTTAGTCTTTTCCTGGAAATTGAGTTTCAGCAATAAAAGTGAAATAGCAAACTCGTAAAATTTTGGTATTGCGTTACCTTACTGGCCTTAAACAATTTAAGACCCATAATTAGAATGAAGAATTTACAGGAGATACTTAGTGTCTGAAGAGACGATTAAAGCAGACGGCGTAGTGAAAGAATTACTTTCCAATGGCCTTTATCGAGTAGAGCTAGAAGGTGGCCATCAGGTTACAGCTCATGTAAAAGGTAAGATGAGAATGTTTAATATCCGTATTCTTGCCGGCGATACAGTATCTATTGAGATGTCGCCTTATGATTTAACTAAGGCTCGTATCGTTTTCCGTAAAAAATAATCTCCTGTTGTAGATTTTTAAAAGACCAGATAATTTCTGGTCTTTTTTGCGTTAGACGCAAGAGTTTTGCGCAAAAATCTAGTAGGCACACTTACTTATAATTTAAAAAAAGATCAGGCATGTCCTGATCTTTTGTTATTTTGGATGTAAAACTTAATCTAATAAACTAGCGAGTTCACTGAGTTGGAGTTTACTGCTAGATGTAAATTCATCTTGTTCAATGATTTGATCAAAGAGTTTCTGTTTTTCCGCTTGCAGGGCAGCTACTTTTTCTTCGACTGAGTCAGAACTGATCATGCGATAAATGATGACTGGATTTTCCTGTCCGATACGGTGACTTCGATCAATGGCTTGATTCTCTGCTGCGGGGTTCCACCATGGGTCAAAAATGAAGACATAGGATGCACGGGTTAAGTTGAGTCCTGTGCCTGCGGCCTTCAGTGAAAGTAAGAAAACTGAAGCGCTAGGGCTATCGCTAAACTCATCAACGATGGCCGCGCGCTTTTGACTGGGAGTTTCCCCAGTAATCATGTGAGTGGGAATATTTTCTTGATGAAGCTCTTTTTCAATTTCTTTAAGGATTCCAGTGAACTGAGAAAAGAATAAGCAGCTATGTCCCTCGGCCATGAGGTCCTTAGCTTTTTCTATGAAGGCCGCAGATTTTGGTGAGCGTTGACTTAGAGGGAGATCAGGGTCAGGTCGGTATTCTTCAGGGCAACCAAAAGCGGAATGACAGGAGAGCTGACGCAAGCGTGTGAGAGAAGCGAGGACATTCATTGCATTGCCTGCTTTAAGTGATTGACGAGCCTGACGCATTTCTCTTTGATAAAGATCACTCTGGACATCGGACATGGGGATGTCGAGGGGAATGAAAGTTTTTGGAGGCAATTCAGGAGCGGCCATTTTCTTAGTTCTACGTAGCATAAAGGGACGTAGGCGCTTGATGACTAAAGATGCTGAATCACCTTGGCAGAGAGAGCGAAAATCTTCTTTCGAGCCATTGAGCCCAGGGTTGAGGAATTCCATGATCGACCAGAGGTCATCGGCAGAGTTTTCTATGGGCGTTCCACTGAGCGCAATGCGTCGTTTTGAATTAAGTTGGCGAATGGCACGAGATACTTGTGAATCAGAATTCTTGATATTTTGAGCTTCGTCTAAGATGATGTGATCAAATTTTAATTTTTTCAAAGTATTTAAATCATTGCGTACAAGAGAGTAAGAAATGATGAATAAGCCTTTTTTGGTATCGAATTCATCGTAGATCTCACTGCGTTTATCGAGATTTCCCCGAATGATATGAGTCTCGAGATGTGGTGTGAACTTACGGGCTTCTTTTTGCCAGTTATCGAGTAGAGAAGAGGGGCAGACAATAAGGCTGGACCCTTGAGAATGACTCAAGCAAGCGAGGGTCTGTACTGTTTTCCCCAGGCCCATGTCGTCGGCTAAAAGAGCGCCGCACTGACTTTGACCTAGAGACCATAGGAACTCATAGCCTTCGACTTGGTAGTTGCGAAGGTCGCAATTGACCTTGGGAGCTTTAGGTTTTGCATTATTGTAACGCGATAAAATCTCCTGAAGAGCGTCTTTTGAATTGGGGCTTACGGGAAGGTCATCAAGAGGAAGGCGAGCAATATTGAGTGGGTGTATGCGTGCGCTACCCGCAGGTGATATACCAAATTCTTCTAAAAGTTGAGTTTGTGATTGCAGTTGTTCTTTATCTAAGTTGAACCAATCGCCATCTGAAGAACGGAAAAAGCTTCCTGAGCTATGGATAGCCTGTTCTAAGTCACGGGGGCTTACGCTACGGCCGGATATATCCCAGTGGACTTCTAGCCTTTGAGTTCCGTCGCTATTCTCAATAATAGAAAACTGTTTATTGATACTTTGCGGTTGCTGTAGTTGATGTAATTGCGGATCGAGAGTACCTGAGCTTGGCCATTTTTGCAGGAAGCCCTCTAGGCTACCTGCTTTCAGTGGTATCGAGAATGAATCGGCATTGATGTCTTCGCCTTGTAAAGTTTTTTTCAGTCCAGGGAATTGCTCGTTGGGCAGTTTTCCTTTGACGATAAATTTATCATTTTTCAATTGAAGGTTAGAGGAACTAATTTCTTGTGTCACAATGATAGATTGTTGTTCGAGACGGGCTTTGATAGGCGCTTGTTTTGTACCTTGTTGTTCGACGAAATCGCCTGATAATACTTCGGTGTGTCCTTGGAGTAATTCCGGGAGGAATTTACAGGCTTGAGCAAGTGGTATGGTAGGTACTTTTGAGCTTTTAAAGCAGTGTAAAAGAACTTTCATTGGGACGGGGCAATTGAAGGGGATGTTGCCGGCGCCAAGAGCGATAGTTTCTCGATCTTTAAATTTATCTAGATAATAATGAAAGGCTTTTGCTTGTTCTCTAGTAGGACCAATTAAGCAATGTAAACGGACTTTTTTGTCATTTATTTCGGGTTCAATAAAAGCGCGGAATTCGCAATGACTCAGTACCGCATCGCCAGTTAGGCGATCAATGAAACGGCCGGGATAATCTTTCCAAGTATTGAGCCATTCATCGAGTTTTTTGCGAGTGATCTTTAAAAGTTTTTCTTGACTTCTATAGATGTGGTAGGGTTTTACTTGCTCAAAGAGCCAGCCGAGAAAGCGAGCGTCTAAAGCCTCTAGTTCAGATGAAATACCGCGTTTATTATAGCATTGAGCCGAGAAATTATAGAGGTTTTGCATGACGCAGAGACGTCGATCATTATCAAAATCTTGATAGAAGCGAATAGCGGCTTGGGAATCGCTGTAATTGCGCTCGATTTCCACGGTGAGTTTCCATGGTTCAAAGGGTGTAGGAGTCGAGGTTTGTATAGGGATCGATCGAGTTCTTGCTAAGGGAACTTGGCGCTGGTTTAGTGCTGCTTTAGGCATGACTGAATTTGGCTTACGGAAGTCAGGGACTTGGAATTTTTTGCCGAGTAATTTGTCGACTTGATTCACAAGAATATAGGAATGTAGACAGAAAGATTTTCCCGTTTGACAGTTACATGATTGTTGCCAATTTTCATCAATCCATGACCAGCGACATACATAGCGACCAGCAATGGTGAGAGAGATTAATTTTGCTTCAGCTTTGAAAAGAGTGATTTTTAGGGCCTGAGGGCCGAGGCGTCTAATCATTGAGGGAAATGAACGGGGAAAAGAAGATGAGAAGCCTTGAATGCCGGGCCAGTTTTTTGCCCAGGGAAGGTTGTTTGCAGAGGAGTCAGGAGCCATGATGATTTGTGTGGGTTTAAGTTTTAGGCTTATAAGGGACACTTAAAACAGATGGTTTGCGAAGCTTTATGGGTGAAAAGTCAAAAAAAAGCTTAATCTAAAGTTTTGGATAGGCTATTTTAGTAGTCTTAAAATCTTATGAAAGAGCAAGATAGATCAATGAAAAATCAATAGAAAACTAAAAAGGTGTTAAAATCGTTGCTTTGTACCTAAAATGCTTGAGATTTTGAGGGGAGTGCCTACATTGAAATTAATATATTTTTAATTTGATTACATAGAGATTCACTTATGACCCGCGGTCCCTACACTACACTTTTGAAAATCCAAGAACTCGAACTCGTTCTCAAAGAGAGTCAAGCCTTGCACGGTGAAGAAAAAGAAGCTCAGGAATTGACTGAGAAAATCACTGCGCTTAGAGAGCATGTGCCAGAACGCACCCTTAAACATTTTGATCGCTTTAGAAAAAACGGCGTTGGCATCACCAAAGAAGTCGATGGTCGCTGCAGAGCTTGCAACATGGTGATTCCACAAGGAACACTCAATCGCATGACAGCAGGAAAAGAAGATCCTGTGTGCCCGACTTGTCAGGTATATTTATACCTAAGTCAGTATAAGATGGAAAACTAAAATGGACTTAACACGACTTTTGCCCGCTGGGCACTGTGTAATCGAGATTTCGACTGATTGTTATAAAGAAGCAATTAGAGAAACGATGCAACCCCTAGTAGATAGTGGGATTGTTACCGATGCAGAAACTTTTAATAATCGAGTACTCAAGCGCGAAGCTCAAATTACTACAGCAATTGGCGGCGGCGTAGCCGTGCCTCATGCTAGATCAAGAGACGTGACTCGCTTGGGCCTTGCGGTTGGCGTATTAGATAAGCCAGTAAAATTTACTGAAGAAGGAGATGAGATATCGTTAATTTTCCTTATTTCAATCCCATCTTTTGCTCCTGTGGCACATATGCCACTACTCCAGCACTTGGCTAGTTTTGTCCGTTACCCTAAAAAAGTTGAAAAACTTTTGGGTAGTAAGACACCAGCGGCAGTAGCAAAATATCTTTCTGCTTACAAAGCTCGCGCCAAGAAGTAATTTTCATCTTTTTTTTTATTCCGGCCTAAGTTTATCAAAGGCCGGATTTTTTTTATTCTACATACAGGATTTTGTTCATGGGGATTTTTGATTTTTTACGCAAAAAAGAAACCTTAGTTAATGCTAGTCACTCACACCACTCAGTTGCTGAAAAAATGTCTGATGTGGAGTTTATTTTAGAAAGCCTCGCGAATGAAGAGGACGAAGTTACGGTCCGCAATGCGATTAACTCTTACACAGATAAAGAAACGCTTAAAAGTATTTCTGAGCAGTCCAGTGATGTGGCTAAAACAATAGCGAAACAGAGGCTCAAAGAACTCACTTTAGAAGATTTGATTAAAGGTCGCAGTAATGATTGTGATAGTAATTTTTTACAATCTTTGACTGATAAAGAAAGGTTAAAGCTCATTCGTGCTTGTCATGGCGAAGCGTGGGCAGAAGAATCCTTGTCTTTGATTACAAATCAAGATAATTTAAAACATGCTGCGTGTGTAGATAATGCGAAGCTAGGACGTTTGGCAGTAGAGCGTTTGAATGCAAAAACTGAACTTGAGTATGTGGCACAGCATTCCGTAATAGGCAATGTTCGGAATTATGCGAAGCGTCATTTGAGAGAGAAATTTCCAGAGAAAATTGAAGTCGTAGAAGATACCGTTGATCACAGTGCTCGTAAGGCTAAAAATATTATCAAGTCTTTACACGCGATGGAAATGTTGGCGAAGTGGCAAGACTTAGAAGAAGAGTTCGAGATCAATTGCGTTAATTGGGAAAAACTAGAAGTTAGTGACGAAGAGCTCCTTAAACAATTTGAGAAGTATCACCAAAGCTGTTCTAAAGGTTTAGAGGCATGGCGCTCAGAGAATGCCGTGAAGTTAGCAGAAGAAAAGGCTCAAGCCGATGGGGTTTCTCAGCGCGAAGTCTTAGTACTTAAAGTCTCTGAAGGCATAGAAACTTACGAAGCTTTAGAGTCAGTCCAGGAAGAATGGAAAGCGCTAGCCAACCTGACAAATAGTGTATTAGATAAAGCTTGGTACAAGCAATGGACCGAGGCTTTTAAAAATGCAAAAATGATTTTGGATAAACAGGCAAAAGCTGAAGAAGATAAAGCTAATGCAGGGCAGAAAATAGAAGACCTCATGACCCAGCTCAAGGATTGGGTAGAAAGCAAAAAAGTTTTACCTTCTAAACTCCATCATCTTAAAGAAGATTGGAAAAAGATTGCGGCTTACGCAAGTCATGAAGCGGTAGAAGGCTACAATAAAGTATTGAGTGATTATCAGACTTATTGTGACCAAGCAGCTGAAGTGGAAACAGAGCAACGCACGCGTGTTGAAGAATTGCTCAAGCGAATTGAAGAAGTTGAAGAGGTGACAAAAGCGAATACCGATCGCGTCAAATCAGCACGCAAAGAAATTTTGGAACTCAGTAAAAATTTAAGTGATAAAAGAAAGATCTCTGATGCTTTACGCAAAGCAGAGGATAAGTACTTCAAACTCGTAGAAGAATCACATGAGGGCGATGCCTTTTTGGAGATGGATAACGAAAGTAAGGTAGAAGACCTTTTTGATCAAGCACGTGGATGGTTGGCTTCTCCTGCCGATGGTAAACTCTTTAATAAATTGAAAGAATTCCGTAATCAGTGGCAGAGCTTACGTCCTTTGCCAAAAAGTCGTTTTGAGAAGATTAAAGCTGAATTTGAGACCTTAGCCGACGCGACTTTCGCAAAATGGAAAGAGTTCAATGAAGAAGAAGATAAGCGACGTGATGCCAATTTAGAAGTAAAGAAAAGCTTAATTGAAGAATTGGGTTCATCCTTACATGAGTGGTCGAATATGAGTGAGACCATGAAAAAAGTAAAAGACCTTCAGAAACGTTGGAAAGAGTCAGGCCCTGTCCGTCGTGATGTGGCGGATCAGATTTGGCAAGAATTTAATTCAAAGTCTCAAGCTTTTTATGATGAAGCTAATGCGGTCATGGTTAAGGCAGAAGAGACTAAAACACAACTCCTTGAACAAGCGAGTCAGTTGGCTGAGAATTTAGATAAAGCCACAAACGCCCGTCAAACGGTATTAGATTTACGTGATAAATGGAAGCAAGTAGGTTTTGCAGGTTATAAAGCAGAGAAAGCTTTATGGGATAAGTTTAACGTATCATGTAATGCGGTGTTTGAAGTCGTGAACGCTCAGAAAAACCGTTTGCATGAAGGACTTGATAAAGCAGATGCAGAACGCAAAGCATTTATTGATTTGGCTTTTGATTTATCCGCAAGTTTAAAGGAGAGTGAAGGAGTCCGTTCGGCAGAATCCTTCATGTACTACACACGTATAGCACTTTCGGATTTAAATCGCGGGCACCGCAAAGAAGATGATAAGCTTTATGCGATGATCGATGAAAAACTTGCAGAATTCAAAGGTGAAAAATACGAAGAAGCTGATGATAAGTATGTGGACTTACTCCAAGCCTTGCTAGAAGGTACAGCAAGCTTCTCTACAGACCTAAGTGAATTTAGTCCTGCAGACAAGCGAGTTAACCGTATTAATCGTGCATGTCAAGAAATGGAAAAACTTTCACGTCAGCCCGTGCAATACGAAGAAGATGCAGATTTTGATTTAAAAAATGCCATCAAAGGCCTCGCTTTTGCAATGACGATAAGTCATGAAGAGGAGGAGGATGTATTGCCTCCAGTAAATTCGAAACGTGCCAAGCAATTGCTATGGACGAATAGTTTACGTATTTTTGTTGAAATACAGGCAGAGTCAGATGAGAATAAGCAGAAGTATACCGAGCGCTTTGTGAAAGCCGTAAAGGTATTCCTCGACGCCTCTCATTACTCGAAATAAACGATTTAATAAGCATCCGACCATGGTCTATTTATTGCCAGGTATGGGTGCCAATCGAGCAATGTATGCGGAGTGGGATCAATCCGATGGGTACTGCTTTTTGGATTGGCCCAAATACTCTGGTGAAAGTAGTTTAGAAGATATAGCGACACAAATCATTACACGATTAACCAGTTAACGATGTATTAAGATATTTAACAGGTTTCTGTGATGTAGCCATAGCTTTAGATATTAAGCCAAAAAACATTTTCCTGAGGTCAAATCTTCTATTGAGCCTAAACTGTAAATCAGCAAGGTACCTGAAACCATATTTATCGAATTTTAAAGAGTGGAAAGTCCCCGAAATTGAGGTTTTGATGTTACTTAAAATTGTATTGACCCATTTAAAAGTACTTTCTATTTCTTCTTTTTTTGCTTTACTAGCAACTAAAACGCTATGATTACTTACTTCTTTTAAGGCACTGAAACCTCTAAGTCCATCTGAAATTGTATCACAGTTCTCCTCAAGATTATCTATAGCCCATTGTTTAATAACTTCATAAGAAAAACCCGATACAGGACTCAGTTTAACAAAAACTGGATTCCGATTTTCGTTAGTTTCTACGGCAGCTATAAATGGAGACTTATTTTCTGAACCTCTACCTCGTTTACCTTCTTCCAGTCGACCGCCTAGGTAAGCATCGTCTATTTCAACCAAGCCTTTAAGTTTATACTTACTGTCCTGCTCATACATCATCTGCATAATTTTCTGCTTTATTAACCAAGCAGTTTTATAGTTCACATCAATGTGACGGTGTAATTCTAATGCTGAAACACTGTTCTTTGATTGACTTATTTGATGGAGAGCTAAGAACCATTTCTGGAGAGGAACTTTCGTTCGATGAAATAAAGTACCCGCTGTTAAGCGATGGTTTTTACGGCAGGCTTTACATTGAAAGATTGTGCGGCTTCCTGATTTATAGCGATAATACTTATCACTATCGCATGTGTCACATTTAAAGCCATTAGGCCACTTACAGCTTTCCAGGTAAGCACTACATTGTTCTTCGGTTCCAAAAGTTTTGATGAATTCTGGAAAGCTAACTCCAACTTGAAACTGAACTTTATTCTTAGGCATAATACATCTCCTTATTAGATGTAATTAATATGCTACTAAAAAATAGCTATATCAAGTTTTACACTCTTAACTGGTTAATCGTGAATCATTATAGATAACAATATTCAATCACAGGATATTATAGGTGGTTCTTCCTTAGGCGGGATGGTCGCGATTGAAATCGATAAGATTCTCAATAACTCTCAAGTTATTTTGTTAGGGAGTGCGGTTGTTGCGGATGAAATTAATTCAGTCTTGTTGAAATTGAGTCTATTGACTGATTGTACGCCAATTAAATTCATTCAACTATTAACAGGAAAAAGCGATGTGAACCTATTAAAAATGTTCACTGAGAGTGATTCCCGTTTTATTAAAGCTATGTGTAAAATAATAAAAGATTGGGGTGGCTTCCTTGGAGATAGAGATAATCTGCTACGCATTCACGGAAGTCGAGATTTAGTAATTACTTGTCCGAAGGATTGCCTCCGAATTGAAAAGGCGGGCCATTTAATTGCAATGACACATGCTTTAGAATGCCAAGCTCTGTTAAATCAGAGAATTATGATTTCCTAGTAGCCTGTTGGACTTCTCTCCGTTCGACTAAGAAGCTGTTAAATTTACCTCATGTCAGATAAAAAATCGTCTTTATTCAGTAGGTGGGGCTTCGACTTTGGGGTCAAATAAAGAGGGTGCCGAAGGATGGGCGATATGTCGAGCAGCAGCCGCTTCAAGTAAACTTTTGACTTCGGAAGCTTTTTCTTCCGCTAAGTTTTTTTCTTCTTTAGGATCGCTACTTAAATCAAAAAGTTGAATTGAAGCGGGGGTGAGTAAAGATTGTTTTTGGATGAGTTTATAGGAACCTTTACGAATAGCTAGATACGCTTGGTCTTCCCAGTAGAGCTCTGTCTTAGGAAGAAAGAGGGGCTTACTTTCATTTTTTGCGACAGATAAAATACTAGTGAAGATACTTGTTTGACTACTCAAATCTTGATTGATATTTCCTGCTTTTAGGATTTTGGGCCAATGAGCAAGAAAGGGGACGAGTAGTCCGGCTTCGTAGTAATCACCGCGCATACCTCGTTTATCTCCTAGGGAATTGAAGAATTCTAGGTCGCGGCCTCCAGCATCTGAGGCAGTATTGGGGGAAGTGAAGATGAAGAGTGTATCCTTAAATATTTCATTGCTTTTAAGCTTGTCGATGATGTCACCTAAGTGACGATCAAGTTCTTGAAGAAGAGCGAGTTGATTGGCACGTGGTGCATAGAGAGGGGAAAATCCTTTTTGTCCAGAGTAAGGGATGTCTGGGATTCTACCAAGAAAATCAGCATAGTCTTCTTGCTTAGCATTAAGTCCAGGCTCTAAACCACTATGGGCGTAATGTAGGAAAAATTTACTTTTATCATTTATTTGTTGGTCAATGAATTTAAGTGTGGCCTGATGTAAGATTTGAGGTGCATAGCTAGTGCCACGAAATTGATTATACGAGATAGGCTTGTCAATATCAGTCCCCGGGATGAAAGTAAAATGCCGAGGGATATCGGGATTATTGAGCTCGATGAGTTCGTTTGCAAAATTAAGGCTTTTTGGGAAACGGAGAGATTGTTTTTTGTCGTCGTTTATTTGGCCGTAAAAGAGTTGAAAACCAAGTTTTTCAGGACTGTAATTCTCATCGCCTTCATAAGGCCATGTGCCAATGAAAGTGGTAAGATATCCGAGTTTCGTCAATTCAGATGCTAAAAAAGGCGTGGCTTCTTGTGGAGTGGGCAAGGTTTTGTATTCACTGCGGATATTGGATATACCGCTATCTTGTCCCGTATACATGGAGTGAAATGCAACGTTACGACGAGCTGAGCTGGAGTAAAAAGAATTATAGCGTGCCGATTCATTGATAAGCATTTTAAGATTAGGAAGTAGGATGCGATCTTGATCAAGATCGCCAGGTCCTAAATTCTCAGCCGTAAATAAAATGATGGCTCGAGGCTCTTGGCCTCGAGTTAATGAAGCAAAACCAAAACAAAAGATTGCGAAAAGCGCAAAAGTGAATTTTTGCATTGGTCTTTGCCTTATTATTTTAAACGTTCGAGTGCGCGCCATGCAATGTCATTGCGATAGAAAGCATCTTGCCAGTTTATCTTTTTTGTAGCTTCATAGGCTTTGTCACGTGCACTTACAATATCGGCTGCGCGAGCAGTGATGCCTAGAACGCGACCACCAGTATTAACGAGTTTGCCATCTTGAAGAGATGTTCCGGCATGGAAAACCATGGCGCCATTTTCTTCTGCAGCTTCAATGCCAGTAATTTCATGACCTTTTTCGTAGGAGGCAGGGTAGCCACCAGAAGCCATGACAACGCAAAGCGCTTGGTCATCAGAGAACTTCATGTCAACTTCGCTAAGTTTGCCTTGTGCAGTTTTGAGTAAAGCTTCTGCAAGGCTACTTTCCATACGAATGAGAACTGATTGAGTTTCGGGGTCACCAAAGCGAACGTTGAATTCAAGAACTTTAGGTCCTTGCTCATCAATCATGAGGCCGATGAAAACGATACCACGGAAATCAAGACCTTCTGCTTGAACACCTTTGAGGAATTTAGTTAAGATCTCATCTTTGATGTACTGTTCCATAGCGGCATCAACAACTGGAGCAGGAGAGTAAGTACCCATGCCGCCTGTGTTGGGTCCCTTGTCGCCTTCGTAAGCACGTTTGTGATCTTGTGCAGAAGCGACAAATTTAATTGTTTCGCAATCGAGGAAAGCAAAAATTGAGGCTTCTTCACCGATGAGACATTCTTCGATAACGACACGAGCGCCAGCAGAGCCAAAAGCACCATCGAAACAATCTTTGACTGCGGCAACGGCTTGATCCATTGAGTCGGCAACCGTCACACCTTTACCTGCGGCTAAACCGTCGGCTTTGATAACAATCGGAGCACCTTGTTTAGCCAAGTAGGCTAAGGCATCGGTTTCATTGTCAAAAGTACCGCTTGCAGCTGTAGGGATTTCGTACTTATCCATAAAGATGTTAGCGTAAGTTTTTGAGCCTTCGAGTTGAGCGGCATTTTTATCTGGGCCAAAGACAGTGAGTCCTTGATCACGGAAAATGTTGACGATACCCTCACACAGAGGAACTTCTGGGCCGACCATAGTGAGTGCAATGTCATTTTCTTTTGCGAACTTAGCGAGTTCGTGATGATCTGAAATGCTGATGCATTCGACGTCTTTCATTCCAGGGTTACCTGGTGCGCAGTAAACTTGGCTGACTTCTGAGTCTTGATTCAATTTCCACGCAATTGCGTGCTCGCGACCACCGCCGCCAATGATGAGAACTTTCATAAATTATCCTTTTTTAACTTTTGGCCCAGTAGGTGAGTCTTCAATAACCCAGCCTTGAGCTTTTAATTGATCGCGTATTTCGTCTGAGCGGCCCCAGTTCTTGTCGGTGCGTGCTTGTTGGCGTTCTTCTGCGAGAGCCAATATTTCTGCAGGGACGTCATTGCCAGTCTCGAAATTCATCACATCGAGAATACGGTTGAAGTACTTGAGTGTGTTGATTAAGGCCTCGTGATTGACAGTGTCATGGGAGTCGAGGACGCGGTTTCCTTCGCGAATAAAATCAAACATTTTACCAAGTGCGCCAGAAATATTGAGATCGTCATTGATCGTATCTAAAAAATTATTTTGTGCCTTAGTACAGATTTCAGCAAGTTCAGGACTGAGTTCGCCATCGCTTTTATCATTGATACGTGCAATGAAATTTTGAAGGCGTGTAATAGCCGATCTCGCATTGCTTAAGCTTTCTGATTGTTCAGCGCCATTTTCAATAAGAAAATTAAGGCTTGCACGATAATGAGTGCTGATGAGCATATAGCGAATTTCTGCTCCGCTCCAGCCTTTGTCAATCAGTTGGGGGAGGGTATAGAAATTGCCAAGAGACTTGGACATTTTGGCATTGTTGATACGTAAGTGAGCACAGTGCATCCAGTAGTTGACGAATTTACAGCCATTGGCAGCTTCACTTTGAGCGATTTCATCTTCGTGGTGCGGGAACATATTGTCAACGCCACCAGTGTGCATATCAAAGTGATTACCAAGCGTAGCTTTTGCCATGGCGGAGCATTCGATATGCCAGCCTGGGCGACCCATGCCCCAAGGACTTTCCCATTTAACATCACCGTCAGCTTTGTCCCAAGCTTTCCAGAGTGCAAAGTCGGACACGGATTCTTTTTCGTACTCGTCAGTTTTGACTCGAGTTCCAGACATTTGGTTTTCGCGATCGATTTTTGCGAGGCAACCATAATGCTCAAATTTGTCGATGGAGTAATAAACGCATTTATCATCGGCTACATAAGCATAATCTTTTTCGATAAGAGTCTCGATCATTTTGATCATATCGGGGATATGATCAGTTGCTGCTGGATAGTGCTCAGCAGGCTCGACGTTTAGAGTCTCTAAATCTTCAAAAAAAGCTTTTTTGTAGATAGCGGTGAAATCGTTAAGACTCATGCCCGCTTTTTGTGAATCGCGAATCGTTTTGTCATCGACATCAGTCAAGTTCATGACTTGAGTGACTTGATAGTCGTTGAGTTTAAGTACGCGACGTAAAAGGTCTTCGAAGACATAAGCGCGGAAATTGCCTATGTGTGCGTAGTTATAAACGGTAGGACCGCAAGTATACAGTCGAACTTCACCCTCGTTAATAGGGGTGAAGACTTCTGACTCACGAGACATGGTATTAAGGAAGGTAAGTTTTCTCATTATATAAAATGACTTAAACAGTCATTAATTCCTTCTCTTTAGCTGCGCTCATACTTCCGACTTCATCAATTTTTTTATTGGTGAGATCTTGGATATCTGATACGAGACCTTTTTGATGATCTTCTGAAAGCTCGTTATCCTTAAGAGCTTTTTTGAGGTAGTCATTACCTTCGCGGCGGATATTGCGAATTTCAATTTTGTGGTTTTCGCCTTTGCCTTTGAGATCTTTTACCATGTCTTTACGACGTTCTTCAGTAAGTTCAGGGATAGGGAGGCGAATGAGTTGGCCGTCATTCATTGGAGTAATACCAATGTTGGCCATCATGATAGCTTTTTCAATATCGGGAAGAATAGTGGCATCATAGGGCTGGATAGCGATTGTACGCGCATCTGGTGTACTTATGCCTGCCGTCTCTTTTAGGCGCATTTTTGTGCCATAGGCATCGACCATAATATCTTGGACTAAAGCAGGAGTTGCTTTGCCCGTGCTATAAGCATCGAGTTGAGATTGGAAATGGGAAATAGCTTTGTTCATTTTAGCAGTGATATCTGCGACAACTGTAGTTACTGTAAATGCCATGATGTGTACCTTGGAATTAATTTATAATTATAAGCACAGAATAGACTCCAAAAGTCCTTGTTTTCAATCGTAAATTAGCTTAGAGAAAGTCATAGTTTTTGTATCTCTAAAATATCACTTGTCTCAAATGGCTTTTTACGATATAAATGAATCGCAATTTCTACTCAGATCAATCTAGATTTTTATTATATTAAGTATTCGAATAGATTTGCTTAGGATAAAGCTTTATTCTGAAAGAGATAACAATAGGCGCTTGAAATGAGGGGTAAGAATGAAAATCAGTGATTTTAATAATCTAGAAAAAGAAAATGTCTCGCATAATGAAGAGGTCAAAAGACAGCGGTTTTTACATGACGGAGATCTGCCCGGACTTACTAATTTCTCGCGAGCCTTTTTCGAAGCGGGGATGCAAGTGGAGTCACACCTGCATAAAGATATGAATGAAGTCTTTTATGTTTTACAGGGCAGGGGAGAAATCATGGTTGACTTAAAGTCTTATAAGCTTAGTCCAGGCGTGTCAGTGGTGGTAGAAGCGGGTGAAAGACATCAGATTTTGGCTGAGACATCTTTGGAGTTGCTTTATTTCGGCTTAGAAAGCAAAGCTTAATTTGTTCATTTTGCCTAAAGTTATAATTTATGTTATAAAAAATGTTAAATTTTGACTAGTGTATTTTAAAAATCCTTTAATTAGTGCATATTGCTTGAGCTGGAGCTCTTGAAAATACCCTTATTCTAGTAAGAATAAGGATGTGATTTAAATAAGAGATCGATGGAAAATATAAATTAGGAATACGAATATGAGTGTTTTAGAAAGTTTAAAATCAAAAACTACAGTCGTTGCAGATACTGGTGACTTCGAGTCAATGAAAACTTATTTGCCAACAGATGCCACAACTAACCCTTCTTTAATTTATGCGGCATCACAAATGCCTCAGTACGCATCTTTAGTTGATGATGCGATTGCTTATGGTAAATCTAAGGGCAGTGACAAAGTTGCTCAGCTTGACTTGGCAATGGACAAGCTTTCAGTTAACTTTGGCTTGGAGATCCTTAAAATTGTTCCGCGTTTCGTTTCTACAGAAGTAGATGCACGTTTGTCTTATGATATGCAGGGCACAGTAGATAAAGCACGTGAATTGATTGCTCTTTACGAAGAAGCGGGTATTTCTAAAGATCGCATTTTGATTAAAATTGCAACAACTTGGGAAGGTGTGAAAGCAGCTGAAGTACTTCGCAAAGAAGGCGTTCGCTGTAACATGACTTTACTCTTTAGTTTTGCTCAAGCAGTAGCTTGTGCCGAAGCTGGCGTTTACTTGATCTCGCCTTTTGTTGGACGTATCCGTGATTGGTACATGAAAGATACTGGTAAGGAATACAGTGCAGAAGAAGATCCAGGTGTTATCTCTGTTCGTAATATCTATAACTACTACAAAAAGTTTGGCTATGAAACAGTAGTTATGGGTGCATCATTCCGTACTGCTGATGAAGTTATGGCACTTGCGGGTTGTGATTTACTTACTATTGCTCCAAAACTATTGAAAGAGCTTGAGGAACGCAATGAAGAATTGCCAACTTATCTTTCTGAAGAAACAGCAGCAGCCAAATGTACTCAAGAGAAAATCACTCTCGACGAAAAAGCTTTCCGCTGGTCACACAATTCTGATCCAATGGCAGTAGAAAAACTCGCACAAGGTATTCGCGGTTTTGCAGCTGACTTAGATAAATTAGAAGCTTACATCGCTGACAAGCTCTAGTTCTATCAAATAATTCAAAAAGCCCGTTCATTAATTTGAGCGGGCTTTTTTGTGTATTGGCTAAATATTCACGATTACCCATTAAGAGGGGCAAAGCCCTTTAGTCGCCTGGTAAAGGGTCTAACCAGGCAGGCGGATAAAAAGCATCTGCCAATACGGCAGTATCTTGCTGGGGGAGCTAGAGGGGGACAGCGTCCACCTCGTGTGCGGAGCACCATGCCCTTTCATCTGGTGAATCGTAAAGTATGATGAATGCCTATCGCCTCACTCCGGCGGGGAGGTGTTGCCAGTGCTGCCACACGGGCAGATAAAGGACAGTGCGGAAAAAGGGCGGTTCTGCCACACGGGCGGTACTGCCATATGGGCGGAGAAAAGGCAGGGTTTATATAGAGCTTCGCCTCACTCCAGCGGGGAGGTGTTGCCACACGGGCGGCAAAAGGGAGGTGCTCCACACGGGCGGATAAAGGGAGGTGTTGCCATACGGGCAGATGATGGTTTTGGAAGTTGTCCTGCTATATTTTGTTTATTGGGGTTTTGGACCTAAGTTTATTTATAGTTAATTGATAAGAGTTGTGAATATGCAAAAAATCAGTTTGGTCATTTTAATATTTTTGAGTTTGTCCTTATTGGCTTTGGAGCCGTACAGAGGGGAGCAGCTGTGGGGCTTTAAAGACAAGAATAAAGTGGTGATTGAAGAGCAGTTCCTAGAAGTTCGCTCTTTTATCAAGAAACTTGCTGCAGTTAGAGCTGAGGCGGGCTGGGGTTTTGTTAATGAACAGGGCAAGATCGTACTTGAGCCTCAGGCTGATGAAGAGCCGCAATCTCTAGGGGATAGGACCTATTATAAGTTAAAAGGCCAGGTGGGGATGATGGATAATGCTGCGGGGGTATTAGTTTTTCCCGCAATTTATCAGAGTATAAGAAAATTTGGTGATAAATTGTACATGCTTAAAAAGGGTGAGTTGTGGTATGCCGCAGACCATAAAGGCAGTTTTGTAGTGGCCTCGGGCTTTAGTTTAGTTTATGAGCTAGACGATAATTATATTGCATTTAAGACAGATAAGGGCTGGGGTTTGATTGATCATACTCCAGTCATTGTTGTGCAAGCCTTTGCAGAGAAAATCGATGCTCCCACGGGTAAAATGATGCGCTTTAAGCAAAATGGTCTCTATGGTTTTTTAAATGATGCAGGGCAATTGGTGATTGATGCGGCTTACGAGGACGCTACTGAATTTACCGATTCAGGCGTGGCGTTTGTTAAGACCGGTCCGCAATGGGATAAAATTAATCGCCAAGGGAGTATTTTAAATAGTACCACGAGTATTGCTAAAGAGACTCCTGCGGATTTGGTGGCGCGTTTATTTAAGCAGGATGAGAAGGGGCCAAAGGTCGAGATTTATAATAGTAACAATTATAATCGCTCCTATTACCCAAATGCTTATCCCTATGTTTATCGACGGGGTTATCACCGTCCAGTGCCTTATAAAAGACCTAAATATCCTAAGACGAGTTTTGGTTTGGGTACGCATTTGTATTTCAAAAATGGCAAGATTCGTGGTGGCGGTCCAAGCCTTGGAGTGAGTAGGAGGCTGTAGTTAGACGGGCATATTGCTCAATAAATCGAGTTGAAGCCCGCTTTATCGAAAGAAAAGCATCAAGTCTTTTGATGGGCCAATGGCTCTTTGCTCCTTATGAGTTATTTTCAGATAATTCTAATTGGAGCCCCTATGAAATTTTTCACTGTACTTTTATTTTGCTTTGCAAGCCTGACACATGCTGAGCATAGCTCGGATAAGATCCTCGATTCATTGCTGATTATGATAGAGAGCAAGTCAGATCGTGGACAAATTGATCGTTACTTCATGGAGCCCCGAGCTGATTTAGATCTAAATCAATTTGCTCAGGTAATTAAGCGCATTAAAGAGCATAATATAGAGGCTTTGACGGAAGGGCCTGTTATTTATTATCCGATTAATGAAACGGCGCTTTATATGCTTGAAACAAAGGATGGCTGGAAGTTTGCGCCTTCCGCAAGTCGTAATTTTGAAGATATCTATCAAGCGGCATTTAAGTTTTCAGATCCAGAAAAAACCATGGAATATTATTTAGAGAGTATTTTGGCTAATGATTATGGTGAAGCACTCTCTTGTATCATTCGTGGGAAAGACAATTTTCAGTATAAAGAAGGTAAGCTACCTGAGTACGCTATTTTTGCACTAGAGAATTTTGCCGTTTATATCACAGCAAATCCTTTGAGTTCTTTAGAGCTCGATTCCTATGACGTCGATGTACTGAGAACCTATAATTCTTCTTTGGGTGAAATCAATTTTGTTTTTGATCGTGGTGATTGGCTTATTACTTCCTCTACGTCCAAGAATCTGATTATTGATCATTTTGGTCAAGCCAATATAAATGATTTGAGTGAGGCGCTACCAGATGAAGTGAGTGGAATGATTTTGATGCTGCGGAAAATGAAGTGGCTTTATATCATCGTCGTTTTATTAGTTGGTTTTATTTTGCAGTGGGTTTTAACTAAAGTATTGCAGCAGACAGTTTTAACAAAATTTGAGCGTCATGGCAAAATTATAAGTAGTAAAAAGAGTAGTAAATCGCTTTGTCTCTTATCGATGTCACTTTCCTTTTACCTTTTAATTCCCTATGTAGCTGAGCCCTCGGAATTATTGCTTAAGAGTCGTAAAGTTGCCTTTGTACTGGCTTTGATTGCGGGCATTATGGTCATTTCAAAAATTCTTGATTTGGTCATGAGTATCTTTTATGAAAAGGCACAAGGAAGTGCGACTAAAGTTGATGATGTACTCATCCCTATGGTGCACAAAGTTTTTCGCTTTGTTTTATATTTTGTGGGCTTCTCATTCGTCGCCAGCAATATGGGAGTCAATGTTACGAGTATAATCGCAGGTTTGGGGATTGGTGGTGTGGCCCTGGCTTTAGCTGCGAAAGATACTGTTGAGAATGTATTTGGTTCGATTACTTTGTTATTTGATCGTCCCTTTGAAGTAGGTGATTGGGTGGTTATCAATAACGTGGAGGGAACGGTAGAATCCATTGGCTTGCGTTCGACGCGGGTAAGGACTTTTTATTGTTCATTAGTGAATGTCCCCAATGCGAATTTAATTCGTGCCAATGTGGATAATTTTGGTCGTCGTTCTTATCGTCGAATTAAAACGAATCTGAGCGTTACCTATGATACACCACCTGAAAAAATCGAAGCTTTCTGTGAGGGTATCCGCGAGATAATTCGCAATCATCCACACACGAGGAAAGATTATTATCATGTGTATCTCAATCAATTTAATGCGTCATCACTCGATATTTTGCTCTATTGTTTTTTAGATGTGAGTGATTGGGCAATTGAGTTACGTGAGCGCCAGCGTTTGTTTTTAGATATTATTCGTTTAGCCAACCGCTTGGGAGTTGCTTTTGCCTTCCCAACTCAGAGTCTTCACATGGTGAAGCCCGAGGATTTATATGAGCCCGAAGTATCAACAAAAGTGGAAAATATCCAAAGTTCATATATAGGTGCAAGGCAAAAAGCAAATGAAGTTATACAAGAGAGTGGAAGTCTACGTCCCCATCCTGGCGCGATAAATTATCAAGCAGGCAATGAATACGTAGTTTCAGAAAAAGGTTAATTATGAAAAAGATCAATAAATCCTCACATTTAGAATCAGTAAAATACGAGATTCGTGGGCGTGTTGCCAAAGCCTCTGAGCGCTTGCGTTTAGATGGGGTGAATGTCCTCGAACTTAATATTGGTAATCCAGGCGTTTTTGGTTTCAAAGTTCCCGATACAATGAATATGGCTTTGATTCGCAACTTGGAAAAATCGGCATCTTATTGTGCCTCTAAAGGGATTTATTCTGCCCGTGAAGCAATTGTCGTAGACTCTCAGAATCAGGGTGTGAAAGGCTTGGATATTGATCGTGTCTATTTGGGCAATGGCGTCAGTGAATTGATTCTGATGGCAATGGAAGGCCTCTTGAATTTAGGTGATGAAATGTTGTTGCCATCGCCGGATTATCCTTTGTGGAGTGCGGCAGTAAAAATTTCTGGTGGTCAGCCGGTTTATTATCCCTGCGATTCAGCTACTGAGTGGATGCCGAATCTCGAAGAAATGGAGAGTCGCATTACAGAGAAGACGCGTGGCATTGTGGTGATCAATCCCAATAATCCGACAGGCGCGGTATACTCACGTGAGATATTAGAAGGAATCGTAGAGCTCGCTCGCAAGTACAATTTAATTATTTTTTCTGATGAGATTTATTCAAAAGTTCTCTATGATGATAATGAATTTATACCCATGGCAACTTTGGCGGAAGATATTTTGATTGTTAGTTTTAATGGCTTATCAAAATCATATAGAGCCTGTGGTTTTCGCTGTGGTTGGATGTATTTGACTGGAGCCGTTGAAGAGGCAGACTCTTATCTAGAAGGTTTAGATTTATTAGCGTCCATGCGCTTGTGTTCAAATGTCCCAGCACAATGGGCGGTTCAGACTGCTTTGGGTGGTTATCAATCCATCTTTGATCTATGCTCTGGTGATGGCCGCTTAAAAAAGCAAAGAGATATCTGCTTTAAGAGATTGTCGGCAATAGAAGGTGTCTCAGTGGTTAATGCTGGTGGAGCACTTTATCTTTTTGCTGAGTTGGATTTAGCTATTTATAATTTTGAAAATGACGAAGACTTTGTATTGCGCTTCTTAGAAGAGGAGCACGTCTTATTTGTTCATGGCTCTGGATTTAATTACGAGAAGTCGGCTGCATTCCGAGTGGTGTTTTTACCTTACAAAGAAGATTTGCAGCGCGCATTTGATCGCCTAGAGCAATTCCTTAGCCGTCACCGTCGTAAGTAGATGTTTGAACTTACTTCTCTGGCTAGTGGCTCTAAGGGCAATTGTACTCTTATAGAAAACGATACGTCGGCATACATAATTGATTGTGGTTTGAGCTTTAAGAAGCTTTGTGAGAAAATGAAGACTTTGGGCAAAGATTTAGCTAAGCTCAAAGGCATCTTTGTGACTCATGAGCATGCGGATCATTCTTCTGGTGTTCGTATATGTGCAGATAAATTAGATATTGCGGTATACGCAAATCATGATACGGCACTGATGTTGAAGCAAAAGAATCGCATGGGTAAGAAATGTGTGATTTTTGAAAATGGCCAAGAGATATTTTTAGACGGTATGTGCTTTCAGCCTTTTTCAGTGCCACATGACGCGGTTAATACTGTGGCTTACAAGGTTGAGTATGAAGGTCGCAAGATTTCGGTTTTGACTGATTTAGGCAGTGTTACCGAGCTTGTGGTGAATCAGGTGTATGGTAGCGAGATATTAGTACTTGAATGTAACTATGATCAGCAGATGCTGATGGATTGTGGGCGCCCATGGCGAACCATTCAACGCATCATGAGTCGTCATGGCCATTTAAGTAATGAGCAGGCAATGGAGCTCTTAGAGCGTTTGATGCATCCAGGTCTAAAAGAATTGTATATTGGTCATATATCAGAAGATACTAATGATTATAGCTTAGTCTATGACATAGTTTCAAAAGCGCTCGATAAATTAGGGCGTAGTGACATAGAGCCTAAGATTCTTAGGCGTCACGGTTTATTAGAGGCATAAAAAAAGCCACTTGATTAAGTGGCTTGTAAGGAAGTGTGTTTTGGAACTTTAAGCGAGAAGCTTATCGAGCTCTGCAATCACATCTTGGCAGGAGAATGGTTTTCGCACTGTCGCGTCTGCGCCAAAAACTTTAGCCGTTTCTAGGTTGTCGAAACCAGAAGAGTAGATCTTGCCTGTGATAGCAATGATTTTAACTTCGGGGAAAAGTTGTCTCATTTTTGTAATGGTTTCAAGGCCTTCCATATTGGGCATTACAATATCTGTAATGATGCCAGCAGGGGTGAAGTTATCCACTAAGTTAACAGCTTCAAGTCCATCATCAGCGGTTTTTACTGTGTAGCCTTCTTTGTTGAGGCAGTCTTTTAGAATCTCTAAAACGACTGGATTATCATCAATCACTAAAATATTTTTATTAGACACTTCCATTAGCTCATCTCTTTATAAATGTTTTCTTTAAAATAAAGACCGTTTTACTCTATACAATCAAAAAACTTCCTGTGAGTAGGAAAAGCAAGGGAAATAAATCAAAAATTAGTTAAGAGCCCAATAAAAGCAAAAATAAGCCGAAGAGATGGCTCTCTTCGGCTTATTAGACGAATATGTATATGCTTTTACTTTTGAACTAGGTCTTCGCGGACAGCGAAGTAGTTGGGGAAAGTTTTTTTACAGCATGTGGGATCGAGAATGGTGATTTCGGTGCCGAGGCTAAGGATGGCGAAGGCCATTGCCATGCGGTGATCATCATAAGTTTCGATCTCGCAGTTCAAGATTTTTTCAGGTGGATTAATGACGAGATAATCGGGGCCTTCTTCTACAGTGGCGCCGGCGCGCTTTAATTCATTAGCGACTGCGGTGATACGCTCAGTCTCTTTGACCTGCCAATTAGCGATATTGCGAATGGTAGTAGTGCCTTTTGCGAACATCGCGACAACAGCTAAAGTCATGCCAGTATCGGTCATCGTATTCATGTCGATATCAATACCATTGAGTGTGCCTGTTGACTTAACTTCGATGAAGTTATCTCCGTAGGTGACTTCTGCGCCCATTTGACCCATGACGCCAGCGAAGCCTGATTCGCCTTGGATACTATCTTTGCCACAGCCATAAACGCGAATTGAGCCATTGATAGCAGCTGCTCCGAGAAAGTATGAAGCAGAGCCAGCATCGCCTTCGACGATGAAGCTACTGGGGTTGATGTATTTCTGTGGAGCAGGGACAGTGAAAGTTTTGTAGTTATCATTACTGACTTCTACGCCAAATTTTTTCATGAGGCCCATAGTCATGTCGACATAGGGTTTAGAAGTGAGTTCACCGTCGATATTGATGGTTACTGTATCTTCGGCCAAAGGTGAGGCGAGGAGTAATGCGGTGATGTATTGACTAGAAACTGATCCATTGACACTCGTGGTTCCGCCTTTGATACCATTCGCCTTGATCTTAAGGGGAGGGCAGTTTGTCGGGAATTCGTAGGAAATGTCAATATTGAGTTTTTGTAGTGCGTCCACAAGGTCTTTGATGGGACGTTCACGCATGCGAGCATTGCCATCGATGACGTAGTTGCCTTTACTTGCACAGATTGCAGCACTCATGCTGCGGACTGCGGTGCCGGCATTTTCGAGGTAGAGGGTGAAGTCGCCGTCGGGCAATGAGCCTGCGCAGCCTTCGAGTTCTACGGTGAGATCTTCGACATTGCGACTGCAGGGGATTTTAAGAGTTTGTAGTGCTTCAAACATGCGATCCACATCGTTACTGGATAGGATGTTTTCTAAAGTGATTTTACCTTCTCCAAGTGCAGCGAGAAGGAGGCTGCGATTGGAAATGCTCTTTGAGCCGGGAAGTTTTACTGTGCCCTGAATTGAGCTGATTTTCGGAAGGGTAATTTTTTCCAAGGTTCGATTCTCCTATGGGTAAATAAAAAAGGCGGGAAAAAATCCCGCCTTTCAAAAAAAACTTATTTTTAGCTTACTTAGCTAAAACAGCTTTGGCTTGTTCAACTAGTGCATTAAAAGCAGCACGATCAGTGATAGCCATATCAGCGAGGACCTTTCTGTTAAGCTCAATATTGAGCTTTTTAAGACCAGCGATGAAGCTTGAGTAGTTAGTGTCTTGTTGGCGACAAGCTGCGTTAATACGAGTTGTCCAAAGTTGACGGTATTGACGTTTCTTTTGTTTACGACCGACGTAAGCGTGTTGATTTGCTTTGTCGACAGCGTCCATTGCATTTCTGATGCGTTTAGAAGCGCAGCCGTAGAAACCTTTAGCAGCCTTAAGGATGCGTTTTCTTCTAGCTCTTGAAGCTGGGGAATTAGTTGCTCTCATTGATAAATCTCCTTAATTATTTGAGGCCGTAGGGAAGGGCTGCTCTAACAGCGTTCATTTCACAGTCTTTAAGAACTGTGGAAGTACCGAGTCTAGCCTTTCTCTTTGGAGATTTTTTAGTGAGTATGTGGCGCTTACCTGCGCGACAACGAATGTATTTGCCAGTACCTGTCTGCTTGAGACGTTTGGCAACGCATTTGCGAGTCTTTTGTTTGGGCATCGTTTTCTCCTTGTTATTAGAGTGTTCATTAAATGGCTGATACGGCAGATGCCAGCCGTATGCAGACCGAAAAAAATTGAGCGCTAAGGTAGTCTAGGAATACTTTAGCACAAGCACTAGTTTTTAAAAAACTAAGCTTTTTTTGAGTTGGGGGATAATTGCATGGACATATTGCGTCCCATGAGCTTTGGTTTAGCTTCAATAATAACAGTTTCACCAAGTGATTCAATGATACGTTTCATGAGTACATCACCGAGTTCTGGGTGAGCCATTTCGCGGGCACGGAACTGTAAAGTGATTTTGAGTTTATAACCTTTGCCGACAAATTCACTTGCGTGCTTGAGCTTAGTTTCGAAATCATGGTCATGGATATTGACGTGAAATTTGAGTTCTTTGACCTGATTGTTATTCATTTGTTTTTTACGAGCATCTTTCTGTTGCTTCTTTTTTTCGTAAATGAATTTACCATAGTCCATAACGCGGACTACAGGTGGTTTTGCATCAGGGGCAAGTTCCACGAGGTCGAGGCCTTCTGAGTGAGCATTGGTCATTGCTACAGAAAATGGAACAATAGCAACTTCTTGACCGTTGCTGTCGAGTAGGCGAACTTCTTTGCCAGCTAATGAGTCAGAGCTCGGCGAGTTAATTAAACGCAATTAGATATATCTCCAGTTTTTAAAAAATGTATTCCTTAAGATTGCCCAAGACAAAAACTTATCAAAGTAATTGTTAGTCAATAAGCTTAAAAAAGTAAGTTATTTTGTTCGAGAAGCTTTTTTCGGCTTGTTCCATCGGAAAAATGGTAGCAAACCAATGAAGCTTAGCCCAGTGAAAATTCCGACGGCTAACATGACGTAGAATGCTGCCTGGCTAGTGAAGCCGTAACTATGCAGTCCAATGGAGAGCTGATTAACACCAAACCATGACCAAGTAGTGACGGACGCACCAAAGATTGAAAGTAGTGCTAAGCCACGAGATCTAGCAATGCCAGCCATTTTAGAGTGAAGGATAATAGCACACCAGATAACAATAAGTAGGGCACCGTTTTCTTTTGGATCCCAGCCCCAGAAGCGACCCCAGGAATCGTCTGCCCACAGACCACCAAGGATGGTGCCGATAAAGCTAAAGAACATGGCGAAGGCGATGGTGCCGTACATGGTTGAGTTAAGCGTCTTGTAAAGTTCTTTATTTTCTTTTTCGGATTTAAATAAGGCACAGACTAGAGAAATGATACCAGTCATAGCAGCTACGTATGTGGCTGCGTAACCCATGTTAATAGTGATTACGTGAGTCATAAGGAAGAACTTAGTATCTAGTACGGCCTGCATCATTTGCATGGTGTCACCATCAAGCGAGAGCTTGTCAGCGATATTGAGTGTGAGGAATCCGCATACCGCAGCAATAATGTTACCGATGCCGCGCTTAAAGAGGAACTCGATAATGAGGGCCGCGATGACAATGACCCAACCAATAAAGATAGCGGTTGAATAAAGATTAGTGATAGGTGGGTAGTCAGAGATGTAGACTCGCGCAAAAAGCCCCCATGTATGGATTAGGGCAATCACGATGAGGAAGTGCATGTTACAGCGATTAATCCAAGGTTTACGGAAAAGCCAAGATAGGGCGCAGAGAACGAAACCTAGAGCATACCAGTGATAGAGACCAAAAGGATTGATTTTATTAAAGGTGATTTCAAAAGCGGTCTTTTTTTCAGAAGTTTCCCAGACTTGTAGTTCGCCTTCTAGGCGGTGATCTTTGGAACTGAGTTCAGTGAGCTTCGTTTTTTTATCGTTCTTGCTCATGTTGCTGTCGTTCTGTACTTTAGTAAATTCAGTCTGACTCTCTTCGAGTTCGGATTTGATCGCACCGAGTCGTGTCTGACGAATCTCCTTATTGATTTCAATGAACTTATTGATCGCTTCGTTAAATTTTGCGGGCTTGTCGTCATAAAAATAGAAGAGCGAGACGGCGAGTTGCTCGGTATTATCATTCAAGTCTTGTCCTTTAACGAGGCTCGAAGAGATTGAATGCGAGAGTGTGTCCCAGTCATTTTTGTCGTTACTTTTGATGACTAATGGGGGATTGTACTTAAGGATATTGGTGTTCATCGCGTGGTACTGACTGATGCCTTGTGCGGTATTCGCAAAGCTCGTCGAAAAGGAGTTGGCCATGAGATGGAAAGTTTGTAGGCGTTGTTCAAAATCAATTAATGCAGTTTGATAGGAGTCGCGTTCACCCACTTTAAGTTCGCGAACTTTTTTAATATCGCTTTCGAGGGTTTTGATTTTGTCTGCAAATTCAACAAGAGCATAGCGGAAGCGATGACGCTTGAGGTCAAGGCCTAATTTTTCAAGTAGCTGTGGATGCGTTATGCGGAAGACGCGGTGCTCGTAAGCACTGGGTTTAGCAGAGATGACTTCAAAGAAAAACTGGACAGATGGGCGAGTTTCAAAAACTTTATCTTTTTCAGGGACTTCTTTGTCGCCGTCTTTTACTTCTACTTTAAAGATGGCACTTTCGCTTAAGAAAACGAGGAAGTTTTGAGCTACTGTGTGGAGTGGTTTCGTTCTGCCTTTATAGACCATGGGGATGGTGGCAGCTTTGTCTAAGTTGAACTCTTTCTCTTCATCAACAGTATTCGTTTTTGTAGAACGTGAAAGACTGTAAAAAAGTCCGATGATTAAAATTGCGGAAATAGCAAACTGCCAAGCTTTAAAGCCAGTTGGAGCTGATTCGCGATTGAATAGTCCCTTCATAAATTGTATGAGAATGATAAGGAAGTGGATCATCATTCCTGTAGCTGCCATCATACAGGAAATGTAGGGAAGCATCCATCCACTATTTCTAACCACTTGTAAGACAGTGGTGGTTTCATCTTGGCTAAAACTCTGCTGGTAGAAAGTTTTGTCGTCGAAGCGTAGGGGGTTATTCATCCAGATCTTCACTTCGCGGTCAATGTTGTTTTCTGGGTCTTCTAAGCGAATAAGACTAGAATAGTTACGTGGAGTATTTGTGCCCATGTAGCGGTCAAAGCTGAAGTTGATTAAGCTGATGGTGGCAGTGTTCTCGCTATCGCCCTTCAGATAGGATCGTTTATTACGGAGAATAAGACGATATTTCTTGCCATCAACTTCCATTTCTTCAAAACGATTGGGGAGATTACGGCTGGTGAAGTTGGCGTAAAAGTAAAGAGAAAAAGCGCGAGTGCCGAGGTCTTTGCCATCGCGTCCAGTAAATTTGAAAAGTCCAGCAGGGACATCTTTACTGCTCCCAAGGCCATCGCTTACTTTGTCGCTATAGATGTGGAAGTTTTTGCCATTACCAGCAGTGACGCCAGGAGTGGGAGCAGGCTGTGTGCTCATTTGTGAGTTCTTGAAAAATTCGACGGTTTCAATGGTGAACGGAAGTGATTCGTAGTCAATAGTATCGCCTACGGAGTTGATCATTGACATCGGGATGGCAGTTGTTTGATTGTTGTCGCCATCTGTCTTCTCGATGACCGCAAATTCATACTCAATGTTATTGTCTAGGTAGGACGTACTTTGTCCTTCAGGGATGACCATAGTTGATTCAACGGCATCAATTTTTGTGACGAGTTCAGCGATGAGTAGTAGGATGACTGAAAAATGGATAAGGACAACCGCGGCTTTTTTCTGACCATATAAGAACCAGCAGGCGGCATACATGAATACGGAAGGGATGAGGCCTTGAGCAAGGCGGTAGACGACTCGCATATATGCTGCACCAACAGTAGAAGAAACTTCTTCGTGGAAATAACCTTTGGCGATAGCGAGTGTAAAAAGTAAAGAAATTACTGTGAAGATAGCTCCAATAACTAAGTGCTTTTTATTTTTCACTAACTTGAATCGTACCATGTAGGCGGATGTTAAGTTGATAAATAAACCTGCGCCAATAGCGAAGCCACCAGGCATGTAGATATATGCTTTTTCGAGGAAGCCGATATCCCAAGAGCGAGGGAAAAATAAGTTAAGGTTGATCTTGGTTATGTATGAACGGAAAATTTCGTCGACAACAGTCCAGATACCTGCATCCATTTGTGCCAGTGTTCCCGCAAGAACGAGAAACATAGAAAGAGAAAATAGGGTTATTGTAAATTTAAGTGAAGCTAAGGTTTTAAAGATTTTTTCCATTATTTGAATCTCGCGCTAGTAATCAAAGTTTTAAATTCCTCGAGGGCTAGGTCTGCTTTGGAAGCGGGTCCCTGGAGTTTGAAGAATATTTTACTTGTCCCCTGAAAGGAGGCAGATATAAGGATTTCTTTATCATTGCTGATTTTGATGAGCTCGAGTTCTTTGCCATCAGTACTTTTGATTTTTTCTATGTAATCTTTAGGAGACTTACCTTTAAGTCCCATTTGATCAAACCACATTTCATAAACTCTCTGCATCGGCATGGGGCCTTGCATTTGTGTGATACTCAGTTGGTAGCTAGCAGCTTCGATTTTTAATTCGTATTTACCTAGTGACATGGCAGTTTTTTCGCCAGTTTTGATCCACTTGTCAGAGGGATTGAGTTCAAGTGTCTCGAGTTTTTTTACTTCATGGGGGTTATTAACCGGCGGTTGAGTGCTAGGAGCAGGTTCTGCTGCTTTAGGCTGAGGTGTATCATTAATAAGTTTAACGATGTGAATGGAGTTACCTTGGATATTGAAGCTTTTGATTTCGTTTTCTAATTTAGCATCAGCGCTTATGCCAACTTGCCCTTTCCAGCGTGCGACATTGGCATCAATATTTTGATTGGGACCTAATTTAATGAGGCTTATGTCAACTTGGCCTGATTTGTAAGAGGCGATTCTCATACTTGAGCTGGATTGTACTTCTTTCCAGTCAGCAGGTACGTCGTATTTGAGCATGTTATTTTCGTCGAAGCTATGTGCGCCAATGACTTGAATGATATTATTAGCTTGATTGCGGACTTCTTCGTCAGGCCCAATGAGTTTGAGAAACCAAGTCGCATCAGGTCTTTCAATGATGGCGGCCATGATCGCATTAGCATTTGCTGCGACAGCCGGCATGGACCCTGACGCAAATGGTGCTTGACTTGTAAGTTTTGTAGAAGTGGTCTTGCTTGGCTGCTGATCTTTTTTGTCTTCGTTGAATAAAGTGATTTTGTAGAGCTGGTCTTTTATTGTACTTAACTCTTGTTCGGTGGGAGCTCCACTGAGTCCAATTTGTTTTTTCCAGCGAAGGACATTTGCGTTAAGATCTTGACCTGAAGGAAGGCGGGAGATAGAGATGTCAACACCCTCGGCATCGAAACTTGCGATTCGCATTGCGGAGGCTTGTTTTTTGACCCAGTCTTTGGGGATGTCATAGTGGATGTGATCACCGTGAGCTAAATCTAAGGTATTGGCAACTTGCTCGAGATTAGCTACTTGCTTTTTAACCCCTTGATAAGAGCCGATGATTTTTATGAACCAAGTATATTTCGGTGTTTCTGCAACAAGAGCAATCAAACCGCCGTTTTCTGCCTTTGGCTGACTCATCATGAAAGGAGCTCGCTGGACAGGTGTTTTCGTGGAGGTGGGGGTGTCGAGACTGTAATCTTTTTCATTGTAAACAGTTATTTCATCTTTCTTAGTAAAAAGCTTTGGCGAAATGACAATGAGGATAACTGTGATGGCAGAAAGGGCGTAAATTATATTTTTCATAAAAGGTAAGGTCTGTTAAATTAATTCAATGCCTCTATATTACTCGAATCACCCTTAAAGACAAAAGAGATTGAAAAGTTATGTTTAAAAAAAGTCAAAGTAAGTCTGGTTTGAGCTTAGATGCGGTGATTAATAAACGTAAAAATCTCATGCCCGAGCATCGAGAGCGGTCTTGGGTGATTCAATGGGTGTATTTCTCGGTATTGTTTCTTTTTATATTAATGATCCATACAATTGTTGATTATTACAATTGATTCCTAGGCTTGATTTCCTTGTAGGCGTTTTGCCAAGCACGGAACAAGAATATTTTTGATTACAGTAGTTGACTGTGAGACATTAGATATTTTCACCATTTAAAAATGGAAGTGAACGGAAGGTTTAGAAAAGCTATTCTGATGATAAATAAGATAAAAAAGACCGTATTTAAAATAGGGGCTTGAAATCGGCATAAACTGGAAGGTATTTTAAATACGGTGGAAAAAAACGTATTTGTATTGACACGAGTCATTGTGATGGTATTTATGCGAGCGTAAATATAAATGGATTTCCTATGTTTAAACTGAATAAAAAAGTCGAATACGCAATCATTGCACTCCAGCACATGAAAAGTGTTGACGATGGCGCGATGAGTACAGTGAAAGAGATTTGCGAGCTCTACGGCGCCCCCTTTGATGTCACCTCAAGAGCGATGCAGAAGATGGCTTCAGCAGGGATTTTGAAGTCGATTAAAGGAGCTCACGGAGGTTACTTAATTCAGCAGGACTTAGGTGAACTCAAGCTCCTGGATTTAATTGAATCCATATCTGGAGATGTATCACTCGCCAGCTGTGTAATTGATCCCTGTAACTGTGATATGATTGCAAGTTGTAACATAGTGGATCCGATTACGCGACTTAATGAGTTGTTAAGAAAATTTTTCGCTGAGATGACTGTCTTGGACCTTTTGCAAGGAAAGAAGTCTCAGCCCCAAATGAAGGAAGTTTGTCATGAGTGAAAATGAAGTTTTTACGAGTGCACTGAGTCAAGAACAATTTGGTTTTGTAACTGATATTGCGACTGACTCAATACCTAAAGGTCTAAACGAAGATGTCGTTAAGCTGATTTCAGCACGTAAAGAAGAGCCTGAATGGATGCTTGAGTTTCGACTTAAAGCTTTTGCACGTTGGAAAAAAATGACTGAGCCCGTTTGGGCAGGTTTAAATTATCCAAAAATTGATTTTCAAGATATTGTTTATTATTCGGCTCCTAAAGAAGCAGAAAAACACGATAGTTTGGATGATGTGGATCCGGAGTTAATAAAAACTTTTGAAAAATTAGGTATTCCCCTTTCTGAACAAAAGCGACTTACGGGTGTTGCGGTAGATGCCGTATTTGATTCGGTATCAGTGGGGACGACTCACCAAGCCGAATTAGCTGAGTATGGAGTTATCTTCTGTTCGATTTCAGAGGCAATTAAAGATCATCCTGAATTAGTGAAAGAGCATATGGCCTCAGTTGTTCCTGTAGGCGATAATTTTTATGCAGCACTCAATGCAGCGGTATTTACTGATGGAAGTTTCTGTTATATTCCCAAGGGAGTTACTTGCCCAATGGATTTATCGACCTACTTCCGTATCAATGCAGCTGAGACGGGTCAATTCGAAAGAACACTGATTATTGCCGAAGAGGGTAGCTACGTTAATTATTTAGAAGGCTGTACGGCACCTCAGCGAGATGAGAACCAATTGCATGCGGCAGTTGTTGAAATCATTGCTGAAAAAGATGCGACGGTTAAGTACTCAACAGTTCAGAACTGGTATGCAGGTGATGAAGAAGGTCGCGGCGGTATTTACAACTTTGTAACCAAGCGTGGGATCTGTCGGGGGGATAATTCCTTCATTTCATGGACTCAGGTTGAAGCTGGTTCGGCGATTACTTGGAAGTATCCTTCAGTGATCCTCAAGGGTGATAATTCTACGGGTGAATTCTATTCAGTTGCACTTACTAATAATAAGATGCAGGCCGATACGGGAACCAAAATGATTCACATTGGTAAGAATACCAAATCTACGATTATTTCGAAAGGTATTTCTGCGGATGATTCACGCAACTGCTATCGAGGCTTAGTGAAAATTATGCCAGGTGCGGAAGGTGCGAGGAATTATTCACAATGTGATTCGATGCTCGTGGGCGATAAATGTAGTGCCAGTACTTTCCCTTATTTAGAAGTGCAAAATAATACGGCAATTTTAGAACACGAAGCCTCAACTTCAAAAATCAGCGCAGATCAAATTTTTTACCTACTCTCACGAGGGATAGATATGGAAGAAGCGATTCATTTATTGGTTAATGGTTTCTGTAAAGAAGTTTTCAAGGAACTCCCATTAGAGTTCTCCGTCGAAGCAGTTAAGCTACTTGAAATGAAGCTTGAAAACTCCATTGGATAGATTTAAAAAAGGATATTTAGAATGTTAAAGATTAAAAATTTACACGCCAAAGTCGGTGACAAAGTCATTCTTAAAGGCTTAAACCTTGAAATTAAAGAAGGCGAAATTCACGCGATCATGGGACCCAATGGGGCAGGTAAAAGTACCTTGTCAAAAATCATTGCAGGTCATCCTGATTATGAAGTTACTGAAGGTGAAATTACTTACGAAGTAAACTTTAAAGAAAAAGATCTTACCGATATGGAGCCAGAAGATATTGCTCGCGAAGGTGTTTTTCTTAGTTTTCAGTACCCTGTAGAAGTTCCGGGCGTTTCTAACTTGGCCTTCCTGAAAGCTTCGTTCAACGCTATTTGCCGTCATCAGGGTGTAGCGGAAATGGAAGATGGCCCTTTCGTTGATTTCGTGCGCGAGAAAATGGATGAGCTCAAAATCAAGCGTGGTTTTCTCGATCGCCCAGTAAATGTAGGTTTCTCTGGTGGTGAAAAGAAACGCAATGAAATTTTACAGATGGCAGTACTCAACCCTCGTTTAAAACTCTTAGATGAAACTGATTCAGGTTTAGATGTAGATTCAATGAAAATTGTTGCTGAAGGTATCAATACACTACGTAGCAAACGCAGTTCTACAGTCTTAGTGACTCACTATCAGCGTTTACTTGATTATGTTAAGCCTGATTACGTACATGTCTTAGCCGATGGCCAAATTGTGAAAAGCGGTGGCCCTGAATTAGCTTTGGAAGTGGAAGCCAAAGGTTATGACTGGTTAATCAAGTAGGCAATTATGACTCAATTACCAAAAGAATTTATTAATCAAGAACTTATCGAATCAGAAACGGGTACTTGGCTTAGCGATTTTCGTAAAAGCCATGCCGCTAAAGTTATTGACTTAGAGTTTCCAGGGCGCGCCAATGAGCGTTGGAAGTATACGCCTTTGCGTGGAGTCCTTGAGTTAAGTTATAGCGCATCGCCAAGTATTGACTTAAATGAAGCTCAAGTAAAAGATCATCGACTGGCAGGAAGCATTGAATTAGTTTTTGTTAATGGTGGGTTCTCTGAGGAACTTTCCATTATTCCGGCTACTTTGCCAAAAGGTTTTACTATTGCTCCCGTATCAGTAGCCCTTGCGGGAAATTCAGCCCACGATGTTCAAAATATCTTAGAGTATGAAGGTGATGGCGAAGAAGATGTATTCGAGACTCTGAATAAGAGTTCCTTCCGTGATGGAGCTTTTATTAAAGTTTCTAAGGGAGCGTATAGCGAAACACCTATTCACATCCTCAACTTCAGTAGTGCAGAACAGAGTACGGTTAATTTTTCACGTCACATGATTTACTTAGAAGATGGTGCGATAGCCAGTGTGATCGAAACTTGTGCTAATCAAGCTGGTGAACTTAAGCATATAAATAATATTATGACTGATGTTGTTCTGCAAGAACGGTCGCTGTTGACTTATAGTCGCTTACAGGTTGAGACAGAGCAGTCTATTAATGTTTCGGCTTTAAGAGCTCGAATTGGCGCAGATGCAAAATTCAACTCATCAGTATTTTCTGCTGGCGGAGCGTTAAGTCGCCACTTTATGGATGTTGAGCTCAATGGTAAGCACGCGGAAACGGACTTGCAGGGCTTATTCACCACGAAAGGTGAAATGCATGCAGATAACCGTGGTATTATTCGTCACAAAGTTCCTGAGTGTGAATCTAATCAACTTTATAAAGGTGTTTTAGACGATAGTTCACGTGGAGTTTTTAACGGCATAGTTAATATCGCCCGCGATGCACAACTTAGTAATGCTAATCAGATGAATCGTAATTTATTGCTTAGTCGTAAAGCTAGAGTCGATGCAAAACCAGAGTTAGACGTTTATGCTGATGACGTAAAAGCGGCTCATGGTGCCGCTATTGGGCAATTAGATGCTTCCGAACTTTTCTATCTTCAGACTCGTTGTATTTCTCGTGAGCAGGCGATTCAGATGTTAATTAAAGGCTTTATGCACGAAGTTATCGATAAGGCGCCGGCAATTCTCAAGCCAAAATTAGATGTGATTTTTGATAATTATTTCGATGCTGAGGATGTGTTGACATGCTAGATATCGCCAAAATTAGAGCGGATTTTCCTATCTTAGAAAGACAGGTTCATAAAAAGAATTTGGCTTACTTAGATAATGGAGCCACGACTCTAAAGCCGAATCAGGTAGTTGAGACAATTGATAAGCATTACAAAGAAGAATGCTCCAACATTCACCGGGGCATTCATTGGTTGAGTGAACGTGCAACAGAGTCTTACGAAGGCACGCGCGAAAAAGTTAAAAACCTTATCAATGCAGAAAGTACCGATAACATTGTCTTTAATAGTGGTACAACCGCGGGCATTAATTTAGTCGTTCAAAGTTATGGTCGTAGTCAGTTAAATGCTGGTGACGAGGTCATTATTAGTGCAATGGAACATCATTCAAATATAGTGCCTTGGCAGATGCTGCGCGATGAAAAAGGTATTGTGATTAAAGTAGTTCCCGTGCTCGAAGATGGTTCGCTTGATATGGCTGCTTTTTACGCATTAATTAGTGAAAAAACTAAGTTTATTTCGATTATGTATGTTTCAAATGTTTTGGGTACAGTGAATCCGATGCAAGAAATCTGTGATAAGGCCAATGAATTAAATATCCCCGTCTTAGTAGATGCGGCTCAAGCGATTGCGCACATGCCTGTAGATGTCCAGAAATTGAATTGCACTTTCATGGTTTTTTCAGCACACAAAATGTATGGTCCCACTGGTGTAGGTGTGCTTTATGGCAAAGCAGAATACTTAGAAAAGATGCCTCCAGTTAATGGTGGTGGTGATATGATTCTTTCTGTGAGTTTTGATAAGACAGTTTACAATGTAGCTCCCTATAAATTTGAAGCCGGTACGCCGAATATTGCAGGTGTTATTGGTCTGGGTGCTGCAGTTGATTACTTACTGACTTTTGATTGGCAGCAAGTGGAAGATCGCGAAGCGGAACTGATTGCGTATGCACATGAAAAATTAGAGCAGATTCCTGGTTTGAAAATTATTGGTACGGCAAAAATTAAATCGGGTGCAGTGTCCTTTACTATGAAGGATATTCACCCCCATGATATCGGCACAATCGTCGATCGTTCAGGTGTGGCCATTCGTACGGGACATCACTGTGCTCAGCCACTGATGGAATTTTATGGTATAGTGGCGACCGCACGAGCTTCATTTGCGATCTATAACACAAAAGAAGAAGTGGATCAATTGGTGAAAGCACTGGAAAAAGTCCAGGAGATTTTTGCATGAGTAATCAGCTCTATCAGCAAACTGTCTTAAAACACAATCGCGATCCCCGTAACTTTGGCGAGATAGATGATTGTAGTCATCATGCAGAGGGTTTTAATCCTCTCTGCGGTGACGAAGTTAAGGTGTTTTTGCAGGTGGAGGGTGATGAACTTAAAGATTTAAAATTTACCGGTAAAGGCTGTGCCGTTTCTCAAGCTTCTGCATCTATCATGACGGAGGCTTTAAAAGGGAAAAAATTGAGTGAAGTTCAAGTGCAGTACGAAGACTTTATAAAAATGGCATCGGGTGAAAAGCTAAATCCCAGTGGCGAAATTGCGGCATTCGCAGGGATTAGTCAATTCCCCTCACGAGTCAAATGTGCCGTGTTAGCATGGAAAACTTTTAATGCGGCTATTGCAGGCGCAGATAATACAATTTCGACGGAATAATAAAATGGATTTAAAATATTTTACACAACCAACACCAAATCCCAATGCGGTGAAGTTTATTCTCAATGTGGATGTGATCTCCAAAGGGCGCGTTTCTTACTCAAAAGCTGAGGATTGCCACAATAATGATTTCGCGGCAACGCTTTTTGCTATTGATTGTATTGTACAAGTACACTTTTTTGAAAACGTGATCACGGTAACGCAAAATGGTGATATGTATTGGGAAGAATTAGAAGATGCTGTGATTGCTTTGCTGCAAGATGGTATTGATAAGCATGACCCTGAGTTTCAAGTTGGTGAAGATGAAGATGAGCGTCGTGCTAAACTCAGTCCCGAAGTTCGTCAAATTGAAGATATTTTAGATCGTACAGTACGACCTAGCCTACAAGGTGATGGTGGTGACTTAATGGTTTTAGGCTATGATTTAGAATCAAAAATACTTAAAGTTATGTATGAAGGAGCCTGCAATAGTTGCGCGAGCTCCACTACAGGAACTTTGATGGCAATTAAATCGACTTTGCAAGCAGAGTTTGATCCTGATCTTGAAGTGGCAGTTATAGGAGAAGATGTATGAAAGACTTAATTGATCTCACAGAAAAAGCAAAAGAGCATGTTTTAGAGCTGATAAAAAAAGAAGATGAAGGCAAAGGTTTACGTCTTGGAGTTAAAGGCGGAGGCTGTTCTGGTTTATCTTATTCGATTACCTTTGATGCTCAAAAAGAGCGTGATAATATTTTGGTTTTCGAGGGTTTTGAAGTTCTTTTAGATCCTAAATCAGCCGTTTATTTAAAGGGCATAGTACTCGACTATGATGATAGCCTAGAAGGTAAAGGGTTTATTTTCGTAAATCCCAATGCTTCAAATACATGTGGTTGCGGAGAGTCGTTCTCGATCTAAACAACTCAGTGAGTTTAAGTATATACTTAAATTCACTAGAATTTAACATGCTTTATATGGGAAGATATGATCGCTTAGGCATTGTTTATACTATCGATTTTATATAAGGATGTGTTAGATGAATAAAAGAAAAAGTGTCTTTTTAGTTTTCTTACTTTGGAGTGCCGTAGCCTTTGCTTTAGATCCTCAGACGAATGAAGCTAAGACAGCAAAATTATACCAGAGTTTTTTTGAAGGTGAAATTGCGGAGCTAGCAAAGCTCAATTTATTTTTGACCCAGATGCCCAAAGGCGGAGATTTACATCATCATTATTCAGGTAGCATTTACCTAGAAACTTACCTTGAGTGGATCGAGAAAAAGCGTTGGGGGATCGATGTTCAAACCCTCAAAATTATCCCGAAAGTTATCGAGCAGAGTACGGCCTCGGTTTTAACTATTCCCGATTTGATGAAGAACGGTACTTTATACAGAAAGCTTGTGACTCTGTGGTCAAATAAAGATTATAGCAATCATGCCCATGAGCAGTTGCCACCAGATAGTAATTTCTTTAATACTTTCGGATACTTTAAAGAAGTATCGCCATTAAATCATAATCTTGGTTTAAAAATTCTCAAAGAAAGAGCAGTGAAAGAAAATCTTTCCTATATCGAAACGATGTTGAGTAATGTCGGTGTGCAATCAAGTGATTACTTCACTGATCTAGAAATAAATACTTATGTAAAAGCTTTGAGAAAATGTGATAATCAAGGACAAGTAAACCAGATACTAGAAGACTTAGAAAGCGTGCTGGTCGCTCAAAAAAAATTCACTCAAACGATAGATGACTTTAATGAAAATATCATCAAGAATCATCAAGGGATAGACGATGCTGAATTTATGATGCGCTACCAGACTTATGCGGTTCGTGTCTTGGATCCACTACAAGTCTTCAGTGGGCTTCTTTCAGCGTATTTAGCCTGTGGAAAAAATCCTTACCTCGTGGGAGTTAATATTGTAGCGCCAGAAAATAACTACGTGGCTTTAAAAGATTATACCTTACATATGCGGATGTATAACTATTTGAAGGCTAAGTATCCAAAGGTTAATAGAGCTCTTCACGCAGGGGAATTGACTGTAGGCATGGTTAGGCCCAAGAATTTGCAGTTTCACATCAAAGAAGCCTTGGAGATAGCCGGAGCTCAAAGGATTGGCCATGGAGTAGATATTGCTTATGAATATGATTCCTTAGTGACTTTGAAGAAGATTAAAGAGCAAGCCGTGGTAGAGATTAATCTAACAAGCAATGAATTTATTTTAGGTGTTGAAGGTGAGAGTCATCCCTATGTCTTGTATGAGTCCTATGGTGTACCACTGGTGATTTCTACAGATGATTCAGGCGTTTCAAGAAACAATCTGACAAATGAATACTTGCTCTTGGCAAGTCGTTACCAACCATCATATAAAAAACTTAAAGAGTATGTATTTAACAGTGTTAAATATTCCTTTTTGAGTGATAGCGATAAGCAGGAGCTTGCTGATAGAGTTCGAGTGAAGTTCAGTCACTTCGAAAAAGAGATGGCTCAATTTTCCAGAGAACTTAATTAAGCTCAGTTTGTTTTAACTTTCATGAAGTAGCTAAGGCTTAGTGCGATAGTACATTTCCTAGTGAGAAGGGAAAAGGACTTGGAATTCACGATGTTCATTCATATCTTGCCAGGGGGAGTCACCTGGGCCTTCTAGGCTAGGCTGATCATAGCCCGAATAAATCCGGTCAATATGTATGGCCTGGCCCTGCTGATAGCAGCGGAGTCGCCAGCTCTTACATGATAATTCAAATGATTTTTCATCGAGGGCTTTAATGCGGTCTCGATCCGGTCGAATTCCCGCAGAGAGGATTTGGCTAGAGAGGCGTTTAATTTGCCATTGAGAGTTAGCCTCAAGCCATTTGATTTGATCTTGTGCAATATCTTCCCAGATGACATCAAAATGTTGATGGCTATCCACCTCGTCAATCCAGCCTGCAGCTGAGTTTTCAAATGCATCAGCGAAAGGGATATAGGGCTTGATATCAAAGATAGGGGTTCCATCAATAAGGTCGTGACCAATAATGGTAATTGAGTTTGAGTTAACTTTTAAAAGTTTGACACAAGAGAGTCCTAGTGGGTTGGGTCGATGAGGACTACGAGTCGCTAAAACGGAGATTTTTTTGTTGCCACGAGGAGGAAAGACTTTTGCTTTCCATGAAGAACTGAGGTGAAAGTGGAAAATAAGCCATAGGCGTTCAATGCCAGTTAAATCTTGAATGGCCTGTGACATGTCTTCTGTGAAAATGACTTCTGCTTCTAAACTTCTAAGTGAGCCTTGGCTCGGAAGTTCATACAGTTCATTCGATTGACATTTTATATGAGCAATAGGCCTTATTTGAATCATTTCTGTGAATCAATCATTTCTTGAAGCTTTCCTTTGTATTGTGGGAAACGCCTTTCGAAATCTTTTCGACTAGAATTGAGAATACGATTAAAAGAGGGGATTTGTCGCCCTTCACTGAATTTCTTCATTTTGATTTGATAGTTTGAATGGAGAGTTTTAGCCATGTTTAAAAACTGACTTGAGCTAGCCTCAAATTCGGGGCCATAGATAATGAGCGTCATGGATCTGCGGAGTAAGTTATGGATACCATAAAGGACTTCGTTTTCATCGGAGCTTTTATAGAGTTCAAGGAACATATCACTGACAAAACTATCGAGATCGGGGCTTGGTTTTATATTGTTGAATTTCGCGTATTCTTTTAAGTATTCACGAGATTTTTTGGTGTCGCCTCGCATGTATAAGGCTAAAATAGCTTCTTTCAAAAAATTTCCATAACCCGATTTAAAAGAACTGGAGTTTGTTTTTGCTATCGCTTCTAGGTTTAAACGCTTAACGACATCCGCGAGTTTGAGGTTGTTCGTCCAATCAATAGAGAGTTTATCGCCATCGCGGTATTCAAGTAATTTACCACTCTGGAATGCCGAATAGAGACTCTGGACAATCATACGTTCACATTTGACCGAGAGTTCAGTATGGCCGGCCTGTTTACCACGCCAAGCCCAGTATATAGCATGTGCTTGTGGTAGGCGCCATTCGAGATCAGGGCTGATTTCTTTTTCTACTTGGAGGGCAATGGAAGGGATAATGCGGTAATGCATTTCTGACCATCTTCTCTTAAGGAAATTAGAGATTAGATCTAAAGTAATTTTTCGAGTCTTTGGTGGGAGGTGGTTAAATGTTTCACTAAAAGCTTTCGGGAGTTTGCCGGACCTTCTATAAAAGGCTTCCACTTTGGTCCAGTCACTTAAGTTTTCCTGAAGCTTCATGAAGTGATCTTTAAATGAAGTGATATCACTTAAGGCTAATTGTAGGGTTTTGAATTCAAGAGGTGCGCTATGAGTTTCTTGAGCGTACTGAATGAGTAGGGCGCGTTGATCCTCAGTCAAAACTTTGTCTAATTGAGTGGGGATGGTCTCATCTAAGACAATGTTATTCAGTAAAGTTTTTAAGTCCTGTTTGAGTAGGTAAGCAGTGGCTTGTGCGACACCTGCTTTTTCTAGTTTGTCTCCTAGGATTAATGCATTGATATAGAGCTCGTCCATGGCTTTCCAGTCGGGCTTATTACCGTAGATTCTTTGCATCTCAATGGCCCATTGAATCTTGTAGTAACGATTGGCATCATCTAAATTTTTATCGATTTTATGACTAAATAACCAGCCTAGCTCATGGTAGAGTTCAGGGTCATTATTATTGTAGCGCATGGCTTCATCACGGATTAAAGAGATACCTCTTTGAACCCAGTGCCATCTTTCCGCAGGGTCTTCAACAGTTACGGAGATGTTGTAAGCCATATTCCATGCAAGGTGATTCACCGCAGTTGTGTATCGCGGTTGCAGGATGGTGATGAGCTTCGCTATTTGGTAACTCTCATGAAAACGCAACTCTTCTTGGTTTTTGATATTTTTGATCCATAGCCAGTTCGCCATGAGCCCCCTAAAGCTACCAAGTGCCACAGTGGTAAAAACTATTTCGGGAGGAGCGTCTTTTAATATGACTTCATCATTGAGTTTATGTTCACGTCGTAAATCACTGAGTCGATTAATGGATATGTGCGCGAGGAATAGCGAGCAGGCCATAAGTATGAAGCAGATGGGATAAGTTTTTTTATTCATTTTCTAACCACTTTGCCAAATTCTTTTCGTTTTATGCACTGAACCGTCAGGATTAAAAGTGCAGATACTTTTAGTACAACTTCAATAAACATGATTTTGAAAGCTTCGAAATAACTGAGGATCTGTCCTCGTGCAAGGTATTCGCCACTATGAAAATCACCAAATCCTGCAATGATTTTGGCAAGAGCTATATGGAAGTAATAGATGATTTGTTCCATGAAGTTCTGGGGGAGAGTATTGCTAATGAAAGAGTTGAGGATAGATCCTAAAATGAAGTAAGTTCCTGCAAGTAAAATAGCCATGCTCGATGAGAAGAGGAAGCCAAAAGTACAGCCGACAGCAGTGAAAGTTGCCAGTAGACCAGTATACAAAAAGAATGTTTGAGTCATGGATGCAATGAAAGAGTATTGGCCCATAACTAAAAAAGGACCTTCGCCTTTCCGTATTAAGACGGCATTAGTACTGCCCTTGCCGCCTTCGGCATTGGTGATTTTTATCTTTGCTTCGCCATCATCGGAAATGAAATCAGGGCGGATCGGAAGGTGATAGTAACGAGCTCCTCGTCCTTGCCAGAGGTAAGGGTCACTCCATAATTTTTTCTTGGGTTCCCACATGGAGATATTAATATTGATGTTACCAGTTTTACTTAAGCTATTTAAATCTAAGCCATAGAAAAACCGCATTTTCAAAAAAATGTTTGATTTTTGTGAGCTATCCAGACCGGTAAAAACCCACTCTCTAGATTCGCCTCTATCGATACGGCCCTCAGAGCGATTGAGTTCATCTCGAATAAGCGGGATCATGTTAGCGCGCATTTTTTCATTGGCTAGGCCTTTAGCGACTCGCTTGGTAAAAACTTCTTCTGCAGAAAGTAAGCGGAACGAAGGTGTCGCATCGTGGTGAATTCTTGCCGTTAATAATTCATTTTTTACCGCGGCCAGTTTTTGTAGATTAGCTAAGGCATAAGTAAGGCTAGTGAAGATATTGGCCTTGTTGAGGCCAAGGGTATCAATATCTTTAAAATCATCTTTGGTGAATTGTTTCTTCAAGCCATTAATGGAATGGTAGAGCATGGCATGCTGGTTTGCCATGGATGCAATTTGCTGATCTTTAATTTTACCATTGGGGTAGCTTTCAAAAAGCCAGGCAATCACCCGGTCAGAATCTTTGGTATAACTATCTTTAAGTTTCTTGTAATCATTTGTGATATGCCAAGTAATATAGCAAAAACATAGGGCGAGTAAGGTGGCCGAAATGATCATGGTCCCCAGGAATTTCCCCAGCCATATATGAGAGCTTCGCACAGGTCTAGTGAGCATGAGCTGTATTTGATGTGATTCAACTTCTTGAGATGATAAGTTGAAGGCACTGAGCCATAGGGTGATCATGGCGCAAAGTAGGACGGCCATGGTGATCGAGTATTCGAGCCTTACAAGAAACATGCTCTTGAGGGTGCCATCTCCAGATGTATCTGCAGACAGGATCCATATTACGCACAATAATACAGGTATTATCGTGAGTAGTGCTTTTGAGCGAAAGTGAGCTCGGAGAGTTTGTTTAGCAATTGTAAGTATTTGAAACATTTAAGCCTTGTGATCTTCTCGTTGCTATTTAATAGAATTAGCTTAGACCTTTTATAAAGCTTGAGCAATAGAAGCTTGGAGAGAAATCTTTAAAAAAGAAGGTAAAAAAGACCTATAGCAGAGTTTGATAGCCAAGAACACCTAAGCAAAGCTTGGTTTCCTCAATCGAATCACTGATGACAATGAACTCTTTGTAGACTTGGTTGTTATTAGATGCCGAGCTAAAACTAGTAAGTTGATGAAGAGCCATAGAGAGGTCTTGTTCATCATCAAAAGAAAAAGTAGAGAACTTGTACTCACTCTCGGGTTCTTGTTCAATTTCGCTTATTTTAAGTAATTCGGCTTTTTGGCACCATAGCAACGCATCGGGACCGTAAGCAATGTACCATTCAAGTTTTTGACTAAGCATTTTATCTAGTCTAGCTTTCATTTCTGAAGAGTTAGCTCCGTCTTCAGTGCAGATATGAAGAACAGGGGAGTCATCTAGTGTCGTTAAGCTTTCTTCTGAGTAGAGCTTAATACGAGTTCCGTTTTTATGGATTAAGATCATTGGTTTTGAGCTTTTAGTAATTGATTGATGTTCGGTTCTCGAAAGATGAATGAACTCTTATTTAGCTTTTCTGGAACGATTTTTAGGTCGCAAAGAAATAGATCATCGGCCATTTCTTTGGGGAGCAATTTAAATAAAGGGCTGGGGATGGGCAGTAGGGCAGGCCGATTAAGGTGGGAGGATATGGCTTGTGTAAACTCTTTGTTTGTTATTAATTGAGGAGCGCAAGCGTTAATGGGGCCATCTAAAGATGCATCTTCTATACAGTGTATTATAAGGTTCGTCATGTCGCGCAATGATATCCATGGGAAGTAACGTTTTCCTAAGCCGAGGGTTCCGCCGAGGCCTAATTTAAAGATGGGCCAGATTTTGGCTAGCATGCCGCCGCTGGGATCAAGGACGACTCCCGTACGTAGTAAAACTCTTCGTGTACATAGCTTAGTAAGTGGTGAAGAGGCGGATTCCCATTGTTCGCATACTTCTGCTAAATAACTCTTTCCTAGAGGAGATTCTTCAGTGAGTAAATCATTTGATATAGCGCCATAGAAATTGACGCCTGATGAGCAAATGAAAACTTTAGGTTTAGATTCGCATTTAGCGATGGCCTCGACGAGCGTTTTAGTGCTGTTAACACGACTATCTAGTAAGGTTTTTTGTATGCTTTCGTCCATATTTTATCTGCGACGGGGGCGCCGCCAAGGTGGATGATGGCATCGAAGTTTTCGATGCTTTGGTGATTGAGCAAGCCTTTGTCAGGAGCCCATTCTATCTCTGATGTACCTTGGGGTTTTCTGCGGACGAGGCTAAATACATCATGCTTATTTTTGCGTAGTTTTTTCATTAAGGCACCGCCAATAAAGCCGCTACTACCCGCGATTAAGATTTTCACTGTGGCCGTTGAGCTCTGATGATTCTATCTCGTGAGCTGTAATCTTGGAGTAATTCGATGTTTCTATAGTTGAAGGACTCAAAGAGTGAAAGACATTTTTTGCCTTGTTGAGCACCGATTTCCATGATTATATAGGCTTCGGTATTCATGTAGTCTGGAGCAGAGGCGGCAATTTCATTGATGATGGCCATGCCATCTTCTTCAGCAAAAAGTGCGGATTTAGGTTCGTGTTTTAAAACATCCTGACCCATCTCGGCGATCTCATTGTGGCTTACATAAGGAGGGTTAGAAGTTATGAGGTCAAATTGGATGCCTTGTGAGATTCCACTAAAGAGGTCACACTGAATTAAGTCAATATTATTGCTTTTGTTGTGTTCAATATTTCGTTTTGCATAAGCGAGGGCATTTTCTTCAAGGTCACTTGCTGTGATCTTTAAAGTCTGATTTTTTTGTTCCTGTATAGCGATGGGGATACAGCCAGATCCGGTGCAGATATCTAGCAATTGCTGACCTTCGTCAATGAGTTTGAGGGCGTGATCAATTAAATATTCTGTTTCTGGGCGGGGGATTAATACCCCGGGCCCCACGAAGATTTCGAGGCCGTAAAAATTGGTACTTCCACAGATATACTGGACGGGCTCATGTTGAGCGCATCGTTGAAGTTTTTGACGAATGTCACTTAGTTCGTTTTCATTGAGGGGGCGATCATATTGGAGGTAGAGATCAAGGCGCTTTAGTTTTAATGAGTCAGAGATGATCCATTCAGCGTTGACTTTCGGAGATTCAACTTTGTGCTTGGCCAAGTAATCCTCACTTAGCGTGAGGATCTCTCGGATATCTTTCATGAATTCTTTTTGTGAGAGGCTTCGATATCAAGGCTGATTCCGCCACGAGGCATGAATTCACCATAAACAGTTATTTCGCGAGGGTCGCAAACGGCGACGATGTCCTCTAAAATTCTGTTAACAACTTCTTCGTGAAAGCTATTGTGGTTCCTGAAAGCAAAGAGGTACATTTTAAGTGATTTTGACTCTACGCATTTTTCATCAGCGATGTAAGTGATAGTTATTTTACCAAAATCGGGCTGTCCAGTGACAGGGCATAGGGCGGTAAATTCGGGGCAATTAAAAGTAATTTTGTAGTCTCTACCTACGTAGAGGTTATCAAATACTTCTAATGCGGCATCTTCGGGAGAATCGAAATAATTCTTTTCGTTTTTACTGAGAAGGGTAAGTGTGTTTAAACGTTCTTTTTCGCTCATAGTGGGTCCTTTAGGCTTGGAGCTCTTTTAGTGCTTCGAGTACTTTGATCGGGTGGTCTTCGGCTCCGCGCACAGTTTCCCAGTGTTTTAGGATGTTACCGTCGGGGGCAATTATTACCGTTGAGCGAATGATGCCCATATATTTTTTACCATAATTGTTTTTTTCGCCCCATGCGCCATAGGCTTGTAGCATTTCTTTTTCTTCATCTACAAGGAGGGGGAAATTCAGGCTGAACTTAGCGATGAATTTTTCATGGCTAGTGGCAGAGTCTGCTGATACACCTAGGATAGAGCAGTTGAGATCTGTGAACTCACTTATGTGATCACGAAAAGCACAGGATTCTTTAGTGCAACCAGGAGTATTATCTCTTGGATAAAAATAGATTACGAGGAATTTTCCTTTGTAGTCTGAAAGTGAGTGTGTTTGGCCGGATTGATCCTGTAGAGAGAAGTTTGGGGCGGTTTTTCCTGGTTCCATAATTTAAGGTCCTTAGCTTGAGTTGAAATAGTTTACGGCCGGTAATATAATCGCTTTGTCTAATGTAACAAATTTGAGAATGGAAAAAATGAAAAAACGAATAGAAGCGACACTCATATACCTTATGGAGGGGGATCAGGTCCTGATGCTTGAAAGAGTTAAGAAAAAGGGAGATATTCACATAGGTAAATGGAATGGCCTTGGGGGTAAAGTGGAGCTTGGGGAATCAATAAAAAATTGTGCTATTAGAGAATTGAAGGAGGAGTCGGGTTTAAGCGCAGAGAGGTTTGAGTTCGCGGGTCACATTACCTTTCCGGAGTTTGATAAAAATGGCAATGATTGGTCAGTCCATGTTTTTCGGGCATTTGGGCCGAGTGGAGAGCTTATAGAATGTGATGAAGGGCACTTGTCCTGGAAACACAAAAAGGACTTGCTTTTCTTGAATTTATGGGAGGGTGACAAGCACTTTTTGCCGTATGTTTTGTCAAATAAGACTTTTTTTGGCGAGATTCGCTATCAATCTGGTGAATTATCTTCATATAGCCTTGAATTTGCGGACTACTTAAGTGGAAAAGATTTGAACTAAGACTTATTAAGGTCTACTTTGAGCCTATATTTTATTTAATTTTTAAAACTATTAGTAGGTTGTCATGTTATACGGTATTATTTCTGACTTGCACTCAAATTTAGAAGCTGTGCGTGCGGTAATTGAAGAAGGGAAAAAGCTAGGGATTCAAAAATATATTTGTTTGGGCGATATCGTTGGTTACAATGCCAATCCTAAAGAAGTTATTGATATAGTTAGAGATGAGTTGCAGCCTGTTGCAATTATTAAAGGTAATCACGATGAGTATGTTTCTCAAGAAAATGAGCTTATAGGCTTTAACCCACAAGCAGCTCAAGCTGTTCAATGGACAAGAGAGCAATTAACACTCGATGATCGCCAGTGGTTATATTCTTTGCCAATGACTAAGAATTTATGGCAGTTAAAGACGACTATCGTACATGCTACCTTAGATAGTCCTGAGGCATGGGGTTACATTTTTGATAAGTACTATGCAGAAAATTCGTTTTCATACCAAAGGCTCCCTTACTGCTTTATCGGTCACTCACATGTGCCTTTCGCTTACGAGCAAATAGGTGGTGCTAAAGGAGTTATCCAAGCAGGACGTTATGAACAGATTCGATTAAATCCTAATCATAAATACTTGATCAACGTGGGGTCAGTAGGACAGCCACGTGACGGTGATAATAGAGCTTCCTTCTGTTCTTTTGATACAGATGAGCGACTAGTTACTCTGCATCGTGTAGAATACGATATAGAAACTACTCAGAAAAAGATTTATGCAGCAGGCTTGCCTGATCGCTTAGCACTTCGTTTGCAAGTCGGCCGATAAGCCTTAAGGATATTTGAATGAATAGAAAGGGTGGGGAGAGTTCGGGGAGCTCAAGAACTAAGATCAAGGTAAATACGAAAGCAGGCTCAGACGCTACGAGTGCTCGAGCCATTAAAGATAGACCGAAAACAGCTGCAAGGAGCCAGACTCGAGCAAGAACTCAGGCAAAGTCCCGAGCTAATACCCACGCTCCACAGCGAATGAAAAAATCTGGCGGCTATCTAGCTTATATAATTGTCACTTTGCTTACTTTCGGTGTAATCATATCTGATATGGCGGGGCCTTTTAAGGATTGGATGAGGCCTGTGAAGCCAGTAGAAGTTAAGTCGGCCAATGTTGAAGTAGAGCCTAAAAAAGAAATCCCTAAGCCAGTAAAAAAGCTTTCACTAAAAAAAGAGAAGACGGATAAAGTTTTTAAAGCTAGTATTAGTAAAAATATCCAAGCTGAAGAAGTGGAAGAGGCTGATGAGGAAAAACTAAAGAAAGCTCGTTACGAAGAGATTTATCAAGATCTCAGCTCGAAGATCAAAACCCCTGTACTTAAAAAGCGTGTTACAATCAAGATGAAAGATGGCAAGAAGTTGAATTGCCATGTTATCTCTATAGGTAAGCGCAGCTTATCCCTCGAAAAAATTGAACCATATAATGGTAAGATGAATTTGGATGTAGCCAAACTCTCTGATGAGACGAGACGCTTATATTTTGGTGAACAATACGCTAGAATGAAAGCCCGTAAAATGGTCGAAAGAGAGGAACAGCAAGGTTTTTTCAAGAAAGATCCAGCAACTGAATCAGGCTTTTTTGATCCAAGTATTGAAGAAACTCCTAAGCGCTTGGTGCATGCAGTGCAAGAAGTGGGTGATTGGTTAAAGTTTCAAGCTCGACGTGGCAGCGAAAGCTCAGTAGTGCGTATGGGTGCTAAGAAAAATGGGCAGGCATGTATTTTGTATATCTATTTAGATAGAGGTTTTTTTTCTCAGACGATACCAGAAAAAACTCAATGGTTAGAAGCTGTTCGTCAGTTTTGGGCTATGCGTTGTAAAAGTAATAGTTTGGCGACAGAGGAAAATGCACATATTTGCTTGGTGATGGATGGACGCAATATAGTCGTGGGTGGAACGAAAGAAGAGAATGCTAAAAAAATATGGTTGAAAAAAACTAGGAGATAAGACGATGAAGGTACAGTGCGAAAATTGTTTTGGGGTAAATGCTGTAGATGAAACTGATCTGGGCGAATACCTTCAGTGTGGTCACTGTGCAGAAGCCTTTCTCGTTCCAGCAGAGCGCTTTGCTCCTGGTGTGGTTATCGACGATTATATCATTGAGAAAAAAATTGGCCAAGGTGGCATGGGTGTTGTGTTCAGGGCCCTGCAAATTAGTTTAGACCGTTATGTGGCTTTAAAAATATTAGCCTTAAGAACTCAGAGCCAGGATGCGGTTATTGACTTCGTAAGAGAAGCGCGAGCATCAGCGAAACTACAGCATCAAAATATAGTCCAGGCTTATGCCGTGGGGCAAGCCGATGGCGGAGTTTACTACTTGGCAATGGAACTAGTTAATGGTCAGACTCTTAAAGAGATTCTAGATGTTGAGAAAAAGATTTCCGTAGAGGCTGCACTTAATATAACTAAGCAAGTTTCAGATGCATTGGCTTATGCATGGGCTCAGCAAAAATTAGTTCACAGAGATATTAAACCTGATAACATAATGGTTGTAGATGATATGGCGAAACTGATGGACTTGGGTTTATCGCGTTTTGCTAATGATAAATTAGAATCTACTGATGATGGTGATTCTATCATGGGGACACCACAATATATTAGTCCTGAACAGCTCATTGGTGCGGAAATGGATTTCCGTGCAGATATCTATTCACTAGGTGCAACACTTTATCACTTCGTTACAGGAGAGTTCGCTTTCGGTGGTACTTCGGTAACGGAAATTGCGCGCAAGCATTTGCAAGAGCCTTTGCGTCCAGCGCATGAGCTAAATAGTTTAGTCCCTCCGCAGGTAAGTAAGCTTCTCGAGCGCATGATGGAGAAGCAGCCAGAAGATCGTTTTCAGAGTATGCAAGACTTAAGTCGTGAAATAGATAAAACTCGCAAGGCTATTAGTACGAACACGACTTCTACTAAAAAAGGTCTTCATTTGAGATCTAACTCTTCTCGTAGAAGAAATGTTGAAGGTGGTGGTCGAGTAGCTCATCGCCCTGTAGCAGGTGAAACACGAGCTAGGGCACGAGCCGGAGCAATTGAGCTCAGTCCAGAAGAGATCAAGTCCTATACAGATACTGCAGGCCATGGTAAGCTTAAGGCTTTGTCTGCTGCCTGCTTAGCGGGGACGATAGTCGTATCTCTGGTTTTATTACTTATCTGATGAAGATCATTCATTTTTCGGATATTCATGAGGGGGCTTTTCCAGCTCCCTTATCTTTGTTCAGTAAACGCCTTTTTGGCGGTAGTAATTATGTTTTTAGACGTAAAAAATCTGTTGATTGGTCGCGTCTAGATGCACTGACTCATTTTGTGGAACAAGAGGGTTTTGATTATGTCATCATTTCAGGCGACTTTACTTCCACGGGATCAGTAAAAGAATTTGCTATGGTGAAAAAGCGTCTGGAGGCTTTGCGGGCTATTGAGGGACTCAAGATTTTAGCGGTGCCAGGCAATCACGACAATTATATAGATTGTAAGAAGTCTCATAAAGCTATGATGGATTTTATTGCTTGGCTAACAAAAGGCTTGGTGACAAAATTTCCTTTGCGCATTGCAGATGATGGGCTTGTTTTTTATTTAAGTAATCATGCAGTTCCGAGGCCGATACAGTTGTCGAGTGGTTTTGTCGACGAAGAAACATGTCAGAGCTTGAGTGTGTGGAGTGCTGAAGATAGCGAGAAATGTAAGATAGCTATTGGTCATTACCCGCTCTTAAACGGTGAAGGGGATCCTCTTCCCGTACATAAGCTTCTTGTTGATGGAGAGAAAGTGCATCAGCTGTTGCAAACTGGGGCGATAGACATAAATTTATGCGGGCATATTCACCATGCTTTCTTACGGGAAGAGCCCAATGGATCCAAAGAGATTTGTGCTGGTTCCTTAACGATGGGTAGAAAAGCAAATATTATAGAAATTGACGGCGGAAAAGTAGAGCAAAAATGGAAAGTTTTTTAGAAGAGAGTCTGTTGGCCAATATACATCCTTCTAAGGATAGTATAAAAATTTTAGCAAAGAAAGGAACTTTGATTCCTATTTATACGGAGTTGATCGCAGATTTAGAGACCCCGATTTCAGCATTTAGTAAAATTGCCTACGATGAATCAGGCAAGAAAAAACCTTATGCCTTTTTGTTGGAAAGTGCCGATGGTGGAGAAAATATAGGTCGTTACTCATTTATGGGCGTTGATCCTTTGGCTTTAATTAGTCGTAGAGGTGATATTGTTGAATTGAGTGGAGCCGAGACTTCAACTCTTGAAGTGAAGGAAGATACCTTTAAATTTTTAGAGAATTACCTAAAACGTTATGACCAGGTCGAATTAGAGGGCTTGGCACCCTTTAGCGGTGGTGCAGTAGGTTATGCGTCTTACGAAACGATTCAGGAAATAGAGCCTCGTGTACAGTGCAAAAATAAAGAGGACTTCGGCACTCCTGATGCACTCTTTGGTATTTACGAAACAATTGTTTCTTTTGATCGCTTAAAGCAGCGAATCCAGGTGATTAGTCATATTGATTTAAAAAAAGACGATTTAGAGCAGGGCTACAAAAAAGCTTTGAATAATATAGCTCAAATTGTTAAGAAGCTCGGTCAAGATCGTGTAGCAAAACCCTTGGTTTTAAATTTAGAAACTGAGCCTTTAGAGGCTCAATCAAATATGACTCGAGAAGAATTTTGTAAAAAAGTCTTAACAGCAAAAGAATATATTCGTTCGGGTGATGTCATTCAGGTGGTACTTTCTCAGCGCTTTGAAGTGGATGTAGATCCAGAGCCTCTGGATCTAATGAGAACACTAAGGATGATTAATCCATCTCCCTATATGTTTTGCTTGCACTTAGGTGACGATTTCTCCTTAGTTGGTGCAAGTCCAGAAGTTCACGCCAAGGCTGAAGATGGGCTAGTAACAGTTCGTCCTATCGCTGGGACGCGTAAACGCGGTAGAAATAAAGCAGAAGATGATGCGCTAGCAGAAGATCTTTTGGCTGACCCTAAAGAGCGTGCAGAGCATATCATGTTAGTAGATTTAGCAAGGAATGACGTGGGAAGAATTGCCGAGACTGGATCAGTCGATATATCACAGTTGATGATTATCGAAAAATATAGTCATGTGTTGCATATTGTTTCTGAGGTTCGGGGTAAGCTACAGCAAAACTTTGGACCTGGATCAGTGATGAGTTCAACATTCCCTGCAGGTACAGTGAGTGGCGCGCCAAAGATTCGCGCTATGGAAATCATCTCCGAGCTCGAGCCTGATCGCCGGGGTGCTTATGCAGGCGCAGTAACTTACTTTTCATTTAATGGCAATGTTGATTCGTGCATTGCGATACGCACGGCCGTTCTAAAAGACGGAAAAGTTTATGTTCAAGCGGGTGCGGGTGTAGTAGCTGACTCAGATCCTGTTTATGAATACGAAGAAACAGGCAATAAAGCTCGAGCAATGCTTGTCGCGCTGAATACAGCAAGTAAAATGAGTGCAGAGAATAAATAATAGGATATACAATGAGCACCATCGATTGGAACGACCTCAAATTTTCATATTTTCAAACGAAATGTTACGTTCAATATACTTTTAAAGATGGCCAATGGTCAGCTTGTGAATATGTAGAAGAACCTTATATCAAGATGCATGTGGCGGCGACTTGTCTTCATTATGGTCAGTCTGCCTTTGAGGGGCTTAAGGCCTACAGAGGTGAAGATGGTGAAGTACGGGTATTTAGGCCAGAAGAAAATGCGAAGCGTTTACAGAAATCAGCAAAACGTTTGTGTATGGAGCCAGTACCGACAGAGATTTTTCTTGATGCGGTAGATAAAGTACTTCAATCAAATATAGATTTTTTACCTCCCTATGGTTATGGCGCCTCTATGTATATGCGACCATTATTGATAGGTTCAGGTCCCCGGATAGGCGTTCAGCCTGCGGAAGAATATACTTTTATTATGTTAGTAGTTCCTGTAGGTTCTTATTATAAAGGAGGCCTTCAGTCTGTTCCTGCTTTAGTTATGGAAGATTATGATAGAGCGGCTCCAATGGGGATAGGGCATGTTAAAGCGGCAGGTAATTATGCAGCGGCAATGTTGCCTGGTATTATGGCTAGCGAACAGGGTTATCCAATTAATCTCTATTTAGATGCGAAAGAACATAAGTATATAGATGAATTTGGAACATCAAATTTTATTGGTATTAAGGGTAATACTTACGTGACGCCAAGTTCTTCATCGGTTTTGCCAAGTATCACTAATATGTCTCTTATGACTTTAGCTGAAGAAATGGGCATGGCTGTTGAGAAACGCGATGTCAACTTTGATGAGATCACAGATTTCGATGGCATAGCAGCTTGTGGTACGGCAGTGGTTGTGACTCCTATTAGTCATATTGATAAATTAGGAAAAAGCTATAAGCCTGCTCAAGAAGGTATCCATCCAAGGTTTCAGGAGCTGTATGAGCGAATGCAAAAAATTCAATTAGGTCAATATCAAGATCAATATAACTGGTGTCGAATTGTCTCTTCCTAAAGCAGGCATCGTCGGGGATAGCTATAAGACTGAAGAGCTATCTCGTAAGTTTATGGATAGAATCCTTAGGCTTGGCAACCTCTATTTTTATTATCATGCTTTTAAGCCTGTTAGTGATTTTTCTAAAATATGCCAAGCGGGAAAATATAACTTCCCAGAATTAACCGAGTATACTCGCCGCGTTTTACAGGCGGTTGAAGATAGTGGTGGCAAAGTTGAAATAGATGGCTTAGATAATCTTGTTTCAGAGCCAAGAGTTTTTGTGGCCAATCACATGAGTTCTTTAGAGACCGTGAGCTTAGCTTATGTAATGAAGAATGCGGGTCCATCTATTTTTGTGATTAAAGAGAGTCTGATGACGTATCCGGTTTTTGGAGATATCATGCAAGGGATGAGTTGTATTCCAATGACGCGAACTAATCCGATTCAAGATTTAAAGACACTTCTTAAGCAGGGCTGTGAAATGCTGAATAATAATATCAGTATTATTATTTTTCCACAAAAGACTCGTGGAGTCGACTTTATCGCCGATGAGTTTAATAGTATTGGCTGTAAGTTGGCGCGTCGCGCAGGAGTTAAAATTCAGCCTTTCGCTCTAGATACAAGCTTTTGGGGTAGAGGCAAATTAATCTCTGATTACGGACCTATTACTAGAAGCTCAACAGTAAGGTATAGTTTTGGTGAAGGTATGGATGTGGATTCAAAGAATCAAAAAGAAGTCCACGCAAAATGCGTAGACTTTATTGAATCAAAATTGAATGAGTGGAAGTAGTAATTACTTGTCAGGGTAATCGTAAATTTCTTCAAAAAGCTCAGCAATTTTTTTTGCAGCAGCTTCTTCATCAGGCCCTTCAGCAGAGATCAATACAACGGAACCTTGGGGCAAACCTAGAGAGATGAGTTCTAGGATATTGTTGAGGCTGGCAGTTTCACCATCAGCATCGACATTTATCTGAGAGTCAAAAGTTTTCGCTCCCTTCACAATAGCGGAACTAGGACGGCAGTGAATGCCGTGGATGTTATTAACGGTAGCTTCTATAGTGTACATATTTACATATCCCTCTTTGGCCTTTTTTTTAATAAAAAGCCTCGGTAAACATTTACAAGTAAATTAAAGTGAACACTTATAGGAAAGTTGCATAAAAGAGCAAATGATCTGTTCGTAATGAACTGAAACGTGCTCAGGTACCTTAAGGCGAATCCGTGAGTAGTTAAGGATGCCTTTGACGCCTGAATGAATGATTTGATCACAGGTCTTCTGGGCACGAGTGGCGGGTACGCAGAGCGCGGCCATGGTAATGTTTTTTTCTTTGAGGATATCCATCATGCTTTCAGCGCTATAGACTTCAATACCGCCAATTTTTTTACCAACGACATCGGGGTCAATATCGAAAGTAGCGCTTAAGTTCATTCCGTATTTATCGAAAGGGACATGAGCGGTGATTGCACGGCCTAGATTCCCCATACCAATAATACAGAGATTCTTTTCATTTTGTAGATTGAGGGCAATGCGAATATCTTTGATAAGCTCTATGCAGAGGTAGCCATGGCTCTGACTACCTTTGTGTTCGATCTGGAAGATGTCATGGCGAACCTGGCTCGAGTTGTTGCCGTAGACGGTGGCCAAGGCGCGACTCGAGACAACTTCTTGTTCTTGAGTAATAAATTGCTCAAGAATAAGAAGGTACTCACTCAGCCTTTGGATGACTGGAGGTGAGAGGGTGCCGCTGGGCCTTTTTTGAGGCATATTACTTTGAGCTTGCGATGGTCACTGATTCTCTGATAGAAGTGATGATACCATTTACTTTTTCGTAAGCTAAACGTGATTTCTCATTCTTAAGAAGGCTTTCTAGGCTTGCGTTTACTTTCTCTTGATCACCAAGTGTGATTTTTTTGACATAGCTGAGTGAGCTATCGTTGCCAGCAGCAGAAACGTAAGCGGCATCTTTTTCTAAGATCTCATCAGTAAGGAGGCTAGCGTATTGAGCTCTATTGGCACTTGTAATAGTCTGTTCTTCTGAGAATGAATTAGCTTTGAAAAAAGCATTAGTGTCTTCGGCTTTTTCAAGATCAGCTTTGAGGCTATCAGCTTTTGCTTTCGCAAGGACTTTGCCTTCGGAGTTAGCGACTTGGAAGGAAATACCTGATTTTGCATTCTCAAAAGGGACGTAGCTAGAAGGCGTTTCTCTTTCTACGAGGAGATATTGAATATCGCCATTGTCAGTTACAGACGGGTCACTAATAGGACGTTGTGCTGAAAGAGTGGCAAGCATTTGTCCCACTTGATTGAAGGCTTCTTGTGAGAATCCACCTGGAGGAGTGAAGCCCTGCTGAATGAGTTGAAAAGCGAGCTGCATATTTTGCTGGCTACCAGACTGAGGTGATAGCGGTTGAAGTTTACGCTCAGTAAATTTTTCTTTAGCAGATTCCATAAGGAAGAGATTAAAGAAGTTTTCATTATTGCGATTCTTTGCGATGACATCTTGGAGCTTTTCGGCCGCAATTCTTGCTTTAGTGCTGGCTTTGGCGTGAATCGCTTTTTGCTCAATCTCTTTGCTAGCTTCTGAGTAAGGAGTTTCTTCACGCTTATCATTAATAAGAGTGAAAGAGAATTCCAAGTCTTTAGCTTCGATTGCGGTGGATTTTGATTTGGCTAAAGCAAACAAGTCTTTGTTAGTATCATCTGCTTTAATCCATTCAGTACTGGTGCTTTTGATATCTGTGTTTTTCTTGAGCTCATCGGCAAGGTTTTTCGCATTGCTATCAGCGAGAACTTTAATAGCTTTAAGAGTCGTTTCAGCAAGTGCTAGGGATTTATCATCTTTAGCCGTGATTGAATATTTAGTCGTTTTGATTTGAGCCACTTTGTAATCACTAATATTTTTATCGTATTCAACTTTGATTTCTTCAGGGCTAAAGGCTACTTCAGAATAAAGAGTGCTTGGACTTAGGCTAACAAGGCTAAGTTGTAGGCTACGGGGGATGAGGAACTGGCGCTTATTTTCTTCGTTGTTGTAATAAGCTTGGAGTCTTTCAACGCCAAAGTAAGCTTCGATAACTTGTTCACGAATTTGTGTAAAGGGAAGGACTCCGCCTTTTTCTGTGAGAATGGCAACATAGTTATGTTGGCTACCTTCAATGACTACAGAGACAGGCTTGTCAGTACTGAGTTCGATGAGGGCAGTGCTGAGTGCAAAATCATTTTCGAGTAGTTTACCGGCGTTGATGTCAGAAATACGAGTTTTAGCGAGGGTCACGAGTTCAAGTTTTTTACTCTTCGCTAAGGCATTGATATTATTGATCTTTATTTTGGATGCGGCTTCCGCAAAAGCAGTGGCAGCAGTTTTCCCTGCTGGAGTTTTTGCAAAGCGAATGATTTGACTTGAGAGCGTATCGTCGTAGGTGAACTTATCTTGGTTTTCTTTATAGTAAGTGATTAATTTTTCGTCGATGGCATCAGTAGCAGAAAAGTTTTTGCTTTGAAGCGTGATGGTACTATTTTCTTGCTGGGCACGAGCTTTAACTTTAGCTTCATCAATAGTCACGCTCTCTTCAAAGCTTTCCATGTAGTTACGACGAGCAATAAGAGTTTTGATAGCACCGTCAAGTTCTTGACCACCGATACCAAGGCGTGTGCGGATGGCTTTGATGATATCAGTAGTAAGTTTGTTGTCATCAGCAAATTTGCGCATGTCTTCAGGGCTGATAGCTTTTGCAGTATAAGTGCCGGCTTTGATGTCTTCTTGGATTTTTCTGTCAATAGCTGTTTGTGTCAATACTTCAGTGATGTGTTCGCTATTGCTAGAGTTCAGCTGAATAATACTTTTGTAATTGATACTTAAGACAATGCTTTCTTTGGCAGCTAATTTTTCGTAAGTGTCTTTATCAATTTTTTCACCATTGATGGCACCTACAGAACCGTTGCTTCCTCCGCTAGCTAAATCTGTGATACTTACATCACTAAGAGTTAAGATAAAGGAGAGGGTGAGAAGACCGAAAACGATAACGAAAAGGTTTTTATTTTTGTGAAATGCGTTGTTTAAAGCTGTAAACATAAAATGTCCATTGAAATTGAGGTTAAAACTTGAAAGAGCCTAAGATAAAATCACAATAAATACCGTCAAGTAGTCTCGGCCACTAAGAGCTATAAAAGCCTGTAAAAAAGGGGATATCTTGAGATAGATGAAGAAATCACATCATTGAGCGACGTTGACTCATGAATTCATGGATCGCGACGTCAAAAGGATCTGCGGTGTTAACGAAGCAGCAAGTGATTTTACTTTCTTGGCAGCGGTCTTTAACTTTTTTAATAAAGTCTTGAATAATCTTTTGATAAGTGGCACGGATTGAGTCGGGATTTGCGACTATTGTACTGGAGGGATTTTCACTATCTTGGAAGCGGGAAAGTTCTTGTTGTTTGAGTTCGATTTCCTCTGGATCTAAAAGATGAAAAAGCATAATGTCGTGTTTGCCATAGCTAAGTGTCTGAAGTGTTTCTAGAGCTTTATCAGTATCGCCTAAGAGATCACTGAAGCAAACAATGAGACCTTTGTGGCCAAGCATAGAGGCGGCGTTGGGCAATGATTGTCCAAAGTTACTGGACCTAGAGCCATCATGAGAGCCGAGAGTATGGATGATTTGCATCAGTTGCTTTTGGCCAGAACCAGGTTTGATGAAGTGACGAACATCTTCGTCAAAGGTAATGAGGCCAGGACTATCTTGTTGCTGAATAAGTATTAAGCATAAGGCAGCACAGAGGCAGGTCGCGTAATCAAGTTTACTGAGCGAATGACTGTTATAATTCATTGACTCTGAGATGTCAACTAAGAAGGTGCATTCAATATTTGTCTCAGCTTCAAATTTTTTAATGTAGTACTTGTCTGAGCGAGCATAGACTTTCCAGTCAATATCTTTAATGGGGTCGCCTTTAATATAGGGGCGATGCTGGCTAAATTGTGTAGAAAAGCCATGTTGAGCGGAGCGATGGCGTCCACTTAAGTAGGCTTCGGCAATGGCGCGAGCTTGCAAGTCGAGACGAGCAACGGCATTGACAACTTCAGGGGTGAGATATTGGCTTAAATCTGACATGCTCTAATCTAGTGCCAGTCAATTTTATTGAAACCTAAAACCTAAAACCTAAATGTGTTTTTCGCAGTAATCTTTATCATCGTCACCAACGCGAAAGATCATGTTCGGATCATCTGATTCGGTGAGGCCACAAGTAGTGCACTTGTGGAAAGTAGCTCGGCCTTGCTTTGGGTCGACACTTTTTTGAAATGCTTTTCGTTTTTTCCGCAAATCCGCATTTCCATAGAGGTAGGGAAGGGCAAAGCCTGCGTAATGAATGAGTGGGATTGCAAGGATAAGTGCCGTGGCAATCTTGGCTCCTAGAGCCATCATCGGATTATTAAGTTGTGAGAACACCATGAAAGCCACAAAAAATCCTGAAACAAAACCAAGGTATTTGATTTTCACGGGGATGATGAACATTAAGGTAATTTCTACATCGGGGAACTTGGTGGCAAAGGCCATGAATACGCCAGCATAGAGAAGGTCTATAGGGAAGGGGGCTACTCTTCCTGGGAAAATGAGGCGAATGCCTGTGAATATAGCGAGGTAGAGAAGTGCGTAAAAGAGTATGTAAAAATTGTAGCGGAATGAACCCCAGGCCTGTTCAAGGCCTCTGCCTGCCATTAAAAAGATTGAGAGCGCAAAAAATAACCAAATGATATTCCAGCCTTGGGCCGTTTGAACAGGAGGAGTGCCTAGTGAAGCAATAAGATCTCCAATGACGTGAATATTGGCTACCTGTATACGTTCAAGAGTATTGGCATAGTCATTTGGCTGGCCATTAAAAATAAGCTGAATAGACGCAAAAACGATGACTTTTAAAATTAAAAGTTTCTTTGTGAGGTCGGGAATGGCTAAGTGACCAAACTTCTTTTCTAGCTTATTGAGGATTTTATCCATTACTTGAGTAATTCGATCTCATTCATTTCGTTGAGGACGGCGACAGTTGGCTTATGTCCCTTTTTGATTTCTTCGATATCGTAGTAAGCAAAATTCATGATGATGATACGATCGCCAACGGCGCCTAAACGGGCAGCTGAACCATTGAGTAAAAAACAGCGTGAGCCACGTTCTGCAGGAATGGCATAAGTTTCTAGGCGTTGACCATTGTTGAGGTTGCTGACTAAGATTTTTTCATAGGGCAAGAGTCCCACTTTGTCCATGATATCCTGGTCAATGCCAAGGCTACCCTCATAGTTGAGGTCGGCTTGTGTGACCACAGCTTTGTGGATCTTGCTTTTTAGCACTTCGATTTTCATAAAATTTCTCTATCTATTTAATTTTCGGGAAGATACACTCATAAGTGTTCTTGTAAAGTTAGCAGGGAAAACCAGCTGCTTTGCGGATACGACTAATAGTGGAAGAGGCGATAGTACGAGCTTTTTCGCCACCTTCTTTAAGGATTTTATCAAGAAGTTCACGATCCTCTATGAGGGCATCATATTTTTCTCTCATAGGAGAAAATTTGCGTTCGACTGATTCGTAAAGTTCCTGTTTGGCATGTCCCCAGCCAAGGCCGCCAGCACGATAGCGAGCTGCCAGGGCGTCTTGTTCTTCTTGATTAGCAAAGAGTTTATAGAGTGAGAAAACATTACAAGTTTCGGGATCTTTCGCTTCTTCAATTTCCTGAGAATTAGTCGTGACCTTCATGATCTGCTTACGCATTTTTTTAGGAGCTTGGAAGAGGGGGATAGTATTGTTATAACTTTTGCTCATTTTTCGGCCATCAGTACCGATGATAATATCGCAACTTTCGGAAATAATCGCTTCGGGAATGACTAATATTTCTTCGCCGTAGTTGTGATTGATTGATTGAGCGATGTCAGCGGTAATTTCAACATGTTGTTTTTGGTCACGTCCAACAGGAACAATGTTGGTATTATAAAGTAAGATATCTGCAGCCATCAAAACGGGGTAGGTATAAAGGCCCATGTTGACGCCGATGTCGGCGTCTTTTTCTGAGGCTTGATTGTCTTGAACTCTAGCTTTATAAGCATGAGCTTTGTTCATCATACTTTTCGCCGTGAAAGCCATGAGGAAAGTCGCAAGTTCGTGAGTTTCGGGGACGTCTGATTGACGGTAGATAAGTGCGTCTTGTGGATCGAGGCCACAGGCGAGCCAAGTAGCAGCGACTGCGTAGGTATGATCAATCATCTCTTGAGGTTTTTTTACCGTGTTAAGAGCGTGGTAATCTGCAATGAAATAGCGAGCTTGATATTTTTCAGTTAATTCCAGTGCAGGATTGATTGCGCCGAAGAAGTTACCGAAGTGAGGCATGCCAGTTGGTTTTATGCCAGTGAGAGAGATTTTTTTGTCCACAGAATTACCTTAGAGCTAAGTTTTTTATCAGCCCTTTATTAATCCAAAACTAGCTCTTTTCAAGCTTGGCTCAAGGAATAACTTAGCTGTCTTTACTTTTTATCATGGCATCGACTTTATTCTGTAACATACGACGTTCGCGACGTTGTTCGGCCAATTGAAATCTTTCTGCTTCTTTCGGAGTTTCAGGCTCAAATTTTGGGACGACAACCGATTTACTGTCCTTGTCTACGGCAACCATTGTGAAGTAGCAGGTATTGGTGTGACGCAAGCTTTGCTGATGGAGGTCTTCGGCAATGACTTTTACACCAATTTCCATTGACGTACGTCCGGTGTAATTGACTGATGCAAGGAAAGTGAGCAGCTCGCCAATTTTGATGGATTGCTTAAAAGTTACTTGATCAACCGAGAGCGTTACGGCATATTTTCCGCAATAGCGAGTAGCGCAGGTATAGGCAACACGATCTAAAAGTTTAAGTAGGTCGCCACCATGCATATTGCCATTAAAGTTGGCCATTTCGGGAGTGACTAAAACTGACATTTCAGTTTGAGATTTTTTGAGCATTTATTTGTACCTAGAAAGTTAATTAACCTTTTCAATAATGTTACATTAAAAATATATTTCAAACAATTATGTAAAAATACTATAATTATTTACAAAATTGTTATTTTTATCGCAAGCCTAGTGCTACTGTTTTATTTTTTGAGCGTGGGATTTATTGATTTTTTGCGGCGAGTTGGCCACAGGCCGCGTCAATGTCTTGGCCAAGTGAATGGCGTCGCGTGACTTGGAAGTCCTGCTCTTGTAAAACCTTTTGGAATGCGACCATTTTTTCCTCGCTACTACATTTCCAGTTGCCCATGCCCATGGAGTCATTATAGGGGATGAGGTTAATGATACAGTTTATGTCTTTTAAGAATATTGCGAGTTCCGCAGCTTGTGCTGGCGTATCATTGAGGTCTTTGATTAAGAGGTATTGAATCATGAGTTTGCCAGAAGCCTGTTCTTGCACACTGAGTAGAGTCTCTTTAATCTTTGCCATCGGGAAGGTCTTATTGATGGGCATCAGGATGTTGCGAATTTTATCATTTGAGGCGTGCAATGAGAGCGCTAAATTGACTTCGGGGAATTGTTCGCGAAGCTTGCCAATATTTTCAGTGATGCCGATAGTAGAAACGGTGACGCGCTTAGAGCTTAAGCCCATGTAAGCAGATGAAAGCATAAGGTCTAAGGCTTCTAATACATTCTTAGTATTGCGCAAAGGTTCACCCATGCCCATAAAGACAATGTTGCGGATTTGGCGTTCTTCTTCGCGCAAGATTTGCCCAGCAAGCATCACTTGAGCAATGATTTCACCGAGGGTGAGGTTGCGTTTGAAGCCAAGTGTCGCAGTAGAGCAGAAAGTGCATTTTTCTGTACAACCAGCTTGAGATGAGATACACAGTGAAGTACGACCAGTTCCAATGCGTAAAATGACGGTCTCTATATTTTGGCCATCATCTGTTTGCAAGAGAAGTTTGGTGGCACCATCTATTTGAGAGTCTTGGCGTGAGATGATTTTGAGTTTTGGGATATCAAAATGATCTTTGATGAGGCTCGTTAAAGCACTGTCATCTGAGCAGTCTTCAAGATCCATGAATTCTCTGAAAAGGAGTCGACGAAAACTACGGCGTTTACGTTCGGGGACTTGCTGTTTATTAAAAAACTTTTCTAGGTCCTGATGATTAAAAAGACTAGGCATGGCTAATGATGCTACCGCATGTGGGGTGAATATCTTCCCATTGACTGATGTCTAATTGCATGTGGCACCAATCTGCCGGACTAAAGCCTAAGTAATCATTGCCTTTGTTGAGTTCTTCAGCTAAGTAACTTACACCAGGGTTGTGAGCGACAATTAAAACTTTTTTGGCCTCGCTTGGGATTTGGCTAAGGGCATTTAATAAGCTATTTAAGCTGCCATTATAGATTGCTTGAGGTTTTTCAATAGGGCACGATGGCCACGTCTGACTCGCGAGTTCAAATGTCTCACTAGTCCGCAGAGCAGGGCTTACTAAAGCGTAATCGGGCCATCGTTTTTGACTTTGAAAAAGTTCGCCAAGTTTAATGGCTTCTCGACGACCTTTGTCACGCAAAGGTCGGTCGAAATCGGTAAGGGCCTCACCCGCATGGGCGTGACGCAGTATGATCAGTTCTAACATTATTAGAAAGGTTGGAAGCCTTGGTTACGGCCACGGCGCATTTTTTGTTTTTGTGGCTTTGCTTGTGGGGGTACTTCGAGGTGAAGTGAGTACCAACGTTCTGAATAAGCTTTATTAGAGAATTTCGAAGCTTTATTATTACGTAAAACATCAAGATTGCTTTTGATGACATCATCAGCACATTTATCTAAACCTTTCGTGAGTAACTCAAGAGCCATTTTACTTTTGTCAGATTTGTTGAGCATCCAAGCGTAAGTATTGTAGAGGAAAGCGCCTGTAGTACCTTTAGCACGAGACGTTCCCTTTTTAAATAATTTAGTAATGGGAGAAGACTGAATTTCTTTGGGGCTACTATCTTTCTTAAAAGGTGAACGCATCCATTCACGAGCCATTCTCATAGCGACGAGCTGAGGATCGAAGAGCAGGAGGTCACCTTCGAGTTTGTCAGCTTTATCAAATTGCTTGAGACTGAAGAAGAGTTGGTACTTGATGGTGCTTACTTGCTTTCTAGCGAGCAAACTCCAGCCGAATAGCTCATTGGCAGGGTCGAGCATTTTAATAGCTTCTTCAATGCCTTCTTTTTGCATGCCCTCAAGAGTTTTTTGTGCAGCAGTTTGGTTGAGTCCAGGCTTATTCTGCATGGCATTCATTTTTTTGCGTACTTTCTCTTGTGTTGCTTGAATGTGATCTTGGCTCGCATTGACGATAAGCATGAGCTTAGAGTTGATTTTGCGGTTGATGACAAAGTAAACGGCGAGAGTGACGAGTATGCCTGTTACGCTTGCGCCCCAACTTGCATCGGGCAAAAAGCTGTAGGCGATACCACCGATAATGCCTGCAATAAAAGCAATGACAAATGATTTCATGTGAATCCTTAAAATTTAATAAATATAAAAAGCTCTTGGAAAGTAACTCACAAACTAAATGCGTAAAGACGAACTGATAATTCTTAAGGTGTATCTTAGTGATTGCTTATCGCTAAGCTTCTTAACTTTGAATAATACGCTTCAGTGCTTATACTCAATGCATTATTAATAGAGAGAGATTTTTATGAAGTATTTAGGCAACTTTTTTTGTATGAATTTGGCAAGAGATCTAGTGGCCAAGTTCACTGAACTTATGCCTGAAACAGAGTTTATTGCTCAGGGAAATGATGAGCCTAGTGACTATCATAAGAATTTACTTGATTTAAAGAATGGCCTTGTGGACTTTCTGGTGTGGCCCAAAGAAGATTTTCCTGGTTCGGTAGAAGCTGAGTACGATTACTTTACCCACGAGAAGGCAAGTATTGTTTTTTTGAAAACCAATAAGCAGCTGAGGCATTTGCGCCAAGCCTTTGCTTATCCAGTGAGTTTTGTAGGTGCAGGACCTGGTGAGCCCGAATGGATAACTGTCGAAGGCTTGAATTACCTAAAAAATTGTGATGTTTGTTTTTATGATGCCTTAGTGAACCCACAGATCCTCAATAATATTTCTCCCACGGCAGAAAAAAAATATGTCGGTAAACGCGGTGATTCAGCTTCTTTTGATCAAAGTGAACTCAATGAACTTATCTTTAAAGCAGTTCGCGATGGTCGCAAAGTCTTGCGCTTGAAAGGTGGCGATGCGGGTATTTTGGGTCGTATTCAAGATGAAGTTGATCTTTTACAAGAGCATGAATTATCATGGTCAATTAGCCCCGGCATCACTGCGGCCCAGGCTTTAGCACCTTGTACGGGAACGTACCTCACTTCTCGCGGGGTGAGCGATCGTGTGATTTTGACGACGGCAAGGCAGGCAGGCGGTGGCCTCAACCAACTTATGCACTTTGATCGTGCCACTTTGGTTATTTATATGGGGATCCTTTCAATCAAGAAGATTTGTTCTCAGCTCTTAGAGGCGGGTTACCCCAAAGATTTACCAGCAATGCTGGCGATGAATTTGGGGAGAAGTGATTGCCAAGAGTTGCGCGGCAAGTTGAGTAATATTGCGGAATTAGCAGAACAGAATAATTTACGCCCTCCCGGTTTAGTGGTTTTTGGCGATACTGCAGGAGTTAAAAGTTTTCCTTCTTATTCACCTTTACTTGGTAGGAGGGTTTTAGTTGTCGGCGGAAAGAATTCTCAGTGGCAAAAGGAAGAGAGTTTCTTACGTTACTGTGGAGCAAAACCAATTTATATTGAAAAAGTAGAAGACTATAATAAGCAAGATTTGAAATTCCCCGAGTATGATGATGTTATTTTCTTGGATGCACGAGCGGTCTATGATTTTCAAGGGCTCTTTCCAAAGTATCAGTCTGAAGTCAACTACGTTTGTCTGAAGGAGGATATTTCAGTGAGCTTCGAATGTCTTTACGAACAAAAAGCAGAGCTTGTTGGCTCTAACTTATTAGCGTCTGAATCATTACGTCAATGTATATCCCGGGATTATTTAGGTGCTCTTTTTACTCAGTGACGAACTGAGTTTTCCTCCAGTTGATTACGCCGATGAAAATGGTTTATTAGCTGTAGGAGGAGACTTAAGTTGCGAGCGTTTATTACTGGCTTATAAGTCGGGGATTTTTCCTTGGCACGATGAACCGCCCATGTGGTATAGCCCAGATCCACGCATGATCTTGGATTTGGAGAACTATAAACCCTCGAAGTCATTGTTAAGGCGCATCAAGCGCGGAGAGTTTGAGTTGAAATATGATAAGGCTTTTGCTGCCGTTATTCGTTCTTGTTCCATGCTTCGTGATGATACTTGGATCTCGGAAGAATTTATCGACTCGTATAGCAAGCTACATGAAATGGGAGTGGCTCATAGTATAGAGGCCTACAAAGATGGAGAATTAGTAGGGGGCTTATATGGCTTAGCTATTGGTGATGCTTTTTTTGGTGAATCAATGTTTCATACATCCACAGATGCCTCCAAAGTAACCTTTCATTATTTGGTTCGACAAGTTCAGCAATGGGGTTTTACTTTGTTGGATTGCCAAATCAATAACGATCACCTACTAAGTTTAGGCGGGGTAGATATTGATCGAGATGAGTACATAGAAATGCTCAGGCTAGCATTGCTTAAATCCAGAAAAAACGAATCCTGGGCAAAATATTCTCCCCAGGATGTTTTTGTATAAGCTATTAGAAAAAAAACTAAGCGTCAAAGGTTCCTGATTCTTAGTCTCACCTAAACAAAAGCAAACTATGGAGTTTGCCCTTGAGAGCCTATAAAGTGTGTTCTTAAATCAGCCTAGTGTGCTAGGCCAATTTGTGTAGTCTTAACTTAGATGTGAATCGGACGGTTACCAGTAGCCATTAACGCGGCTTCCTTTAAACATTCAGTATAAGTTGGGTGAGCGTGACATACGCGCGCTACATCTTCTGCAGAGGCTTTGTATTCCATTGCGAGTACAGCTTCGGCAATGAGGTCAGCGCAACGTGGGCCAATCATGTGAACGCCTAAGATGCGATCCGTTTCAGAATCAGCAAGAACTTTAACAAAACCTTCAGATTCTTCAGAGGCACGAGCACGACCAGAAGCACGGAAAGGAAATTTTCCCGTTTTGAATTTGACGCCAGCTTCTTTGAGTTGCTCTTCAGTTTTACCGACGCTTGCAACTTCAGGCCAAGTGTAAACAACACCAGGGATCAAGTTGTGATCCAATTGAGGTTTTTCACCATTCATAAATTCAACAGCACAAACGCCTTCTTCTTCAGCTTTGTGAGCGAGCATGGCGCCACCAATAACATCGCCAATTGCGAAGATATGTGGAGCAGAAGTTTGACCATATTTGTTGACAGTGATAAAACCACGGTCGCCGAGTTCTACACCAGCAGCATCAAGGTTGAGGCCATTGGTGAAAGGTTTACGGCCGACGCAAACGAGAGCGTAATCACCAGTAAAGGAAAGTTCTTGGCCTTTTTTGTTTTCAGCAGTGACGGTAACTTTGTCGCCTTCAACAGTGGCGCCAGTTACTTTTGTCGATAGCTGGAATTTGATGCCAAGTTTCTTGAGTGAACGCTGAAGTGTTTTACCAAGCTCTTTATCCATAGGAGGAACAATGCGATCCATGAATTCAATCACGGTAACATTTGTACCTAAACGAGCATAAACACTGCCGAGCTCAAGACCGATAACACCGCCACCAATGAGCACGAGATCTTTGGGGATTTCTTCTAAACAAAGTGCCTCAGTAGAAGTGATGATACGTTTTTTGTCACAGGGCATGAAAGGGAGATCAACAGGCTTGGAACCAGTAGCGAGAATAAATTTGTCAGCGTGGTACTGAGTTTCGCTACCATCTTGTGCCGTAACTTTAACTGTGTTAGCATCGACAAATGAACCTAAGCCTTCAAGGCGAGTCACATTGTTTTTGCTGAAGAGATAATTGATACCTTCCGTTGTATTGGAAACTACATCAGTTTTTCTTTTAATCATCTGAGTGAAATCAACTTTTAAGTCGCCGGTTTGAATGCCATGAATAGCAAACTTCTCTTTGGCTTGATGATAGTGTTCAGATGAATCAAGAAGAGCCTTGGAAGGGATACAGCCTACGTTTAAGCATGTGCCACCGAGTGTTGAGTATTTTTCAACACAAGCGACTTTCATGCCCATTTGAGCGCCACGAATAGCTGCTACGTAACCACCAGGGCCACCACCAATGATGATTAGATCAAATTTTTCCATGAGTCAATTTCCTAGAGTTCGAGTAGTATGCGAGTTGGATCTTCGAGAAGTGTTTTGATCTTCACGAGGAAACGTACAGCATCTGAACCATCGATGATACGGTGATCATAGCTAACTGCAAGGTACATGATAGGGCGAATTTCGACTTTGCCATTGACTGCCATAGGACGTTGCACAATGTTGTGCATTCCGAGGATAGCACTTTGTGGGCGGTTTAAGATAGGAGTCGAAAGCATTGAGCCGAAAGAGCCACCATTTGTGATAGTGAAAGTACCACCAGTCATTTCTTCTGGAGTCAGATCCATGTCGCGACCTTTGAGCGCGAGTTCACGGATTTTCTTTTCAATGCCACTAAAATTAAGTTCGTCACAATCTCTGATAACAGGAACGACGAGTCCTTTTGGAGTCGATACTGCAATACCCATATCTACGTAATCGTGGTAAAGGATTGTACTGCCATCAACCTGTGCGTTCATGATAGGGAATTCTTTTAAAGCAATCGCAGTGGCTTTTGTGAAGAAAGACATGAAGCCAAGACCAATTTCGTTCTTCTCTTTGAATTCGTCTTTGTGCTGTTTACGCAAGTCCATAATCGCGGACATATCAACTTCATTAAAAGTCGAAAGGATTGCAGCTTCTTGTTGCGCATCAACAAGGCGTTGAGCAATAGTACGACGCAAGCGAGACATTTTTTCTGTGCGAGTTCCACGAGCGCTAGTATTGGCTACAGGAGCCGGGCTAGGAGCAGCGGCAACTGGGGCAGGAGTGGCCACTTTCTTAGCGACATCTTGAACGTTGGGGATAGAGCTTGGGATATTTAATACTTTCTCACGTTGAGCCAAGTGCTGAATGACATCTTCTTTAGTAATGCGACCATCTTTTCCTGTAGCGGGAATGTCTTGAGCACTAATGCTGTTTTCAGCAATGAGCTTGCGGGCTGCAGGAGAAGCCATCTCTGCGTTGGAAGCGTCGTCAGTTTCTTCTTCGACTTCTTCGTCAGCAGCACTGCTAGCAGGTGAAGCGGCGCTTTCTTCGAGAATGGCAATGACATCACCGACATTCACAGTTTCGTCTTCTGCTACTTTAATATGAAGAATACCAGCAGCGGGTGCCGTGATCGTTAATGAAGCTTTATCTGTTTCGAGTTCAACCATGGGTTCATCGAGTTCGAGGAATTCACCATCTTCTTTAAACCAACGGGCGACATCGGCTTCAGTGACTGATTCACCAGCGGCGGGAACAACTATTTCAATATTCATTTCAAAAATCCTTGATTATTTTGTGCTGCTGAGGCCTTTGAAAGCCCCCTTGATAACTTTGTCCTGGAAGGCAAGTTCGCGCTTCATGAGGCCGTTTGCAGGACTCGCACTCTTCTTGCGGGAGATGAATTTTATGTCGTGGCGTAAGTGATCCAAACGCGCTCTCATGAAATACCAACCACCCATGTTTTGCGGCTCTTCTTGAACCCAGTACCAATCTTTGCAATGACCATACTTCTTGTGAAGGGCAAGGTCCTGCTCTTTAGGCGTGGGGTAGAATTGCTCGATACGAACGATGGCAACATTATCGTGGCCTTGTTCTTCTTTTTCAGCTAAGAGCTCATAGTAAAGTTTACCTGAGCAAAGAACGAGACGTTCGATATCTTTGGCATTAGTGACAGCGGCATCATCAATCGTTTCTTGGAATTCACCTTTAGTTAAGTCACTCACTGGTGAGATAACTTTCGGGTGACGCAATAAACTCTTGGGAGTCATGACGATGAGTGGGATTCTATAAGTGGCTTTAAGCTGACGTCTCAAGAGGTGGAAAAGGTTGGCAGGAGTTGTTGGGTTAGCAACAATCATGTTGTTTTCAGCTGCAAGAGAAAGGAAGCGCTCTAAGCGAGCACTAGAGTGCTCTGGACCTTGGCCTTCATAGCCATGTGGTAGCATACAAACGATGGCGTTCATGCGCTGCCATTTTGATTCAGCCGAGGAAATGAACTGATCGAAGATAACTTGTGCACCATTGGCGAAATCACCAAATTGAGCTTCCCAAATAGTTAAAGAACTTGGAAGTGTGTGGGCATAGCCATATTCAAAGCCTAAAACACCGTACTCAGAGAGATGTGAATTATAGGCTTTGTATTTAGCTTGATCTTTATCGATGGAGTTGAGTGGAACGTATTCCATTTCATCTTTTTCATCGATCAAGTAAGAGTGGCGGTGAGAGAAAGTTCCGCGACGTGAGTCTTGTCCCGAGATTCTTACTGGGTGACCTTCGAGAAGCAAAGAACCAAAAGCAAGGTGTTCTGCAATTCCCCAATCCACATTGTAGCTATCAAAATAGAGATGGCGACGTTGGTCAATAATTTTACGTAGTTTACGTAGGATATTGAAACCCTCTGGGATGTCGGTGATACCCTTGGCGATTTTGTTGAGGGTAGCCTTCTTAATACCAGTTTTTGGTGACTTCTCAAAATCAGCTTGAGTGGCTTTGCGAATACCGCTCCATTGCTTTTTAAGGAAGTTTACTTGAATAGTTTTATCTTGAAGTTCACGAGTGGTATCAAGTGCTTTCTGAAGCTGGTTATTGAAATTCTTAACAATTCCCGAAGCTTCTTTTTCGATAATTTCACCACCATTAACTAACTGTTTGATATACATATCTAAAACAGATGGGTGCTTGCTGATGGCATTATAAAGAAGAGGCTGTGTGAAACGAGGCTCGTCACCTTCGTTGTGACCGTGACGACGGTAACCGAGAATATCGATGTAAACATCGCAACCGAACTCTTGGCGAAGTTGTATCGCAGTTGTACAAGCATGCACTACTGCTTCGGGATCATCGGCATTAACGTGAAAAACCGGTGAGTTGAGTACTTTTGCAATGTCAGTACAATAGAGGCTTGAACGACTCTCGCGGTAATTCGCGGTGAAGCCTACTTGATTGTTGAGTACAACATGGACGGTTCCGCCTGTCGAGTAGCCATCGAGATTTGCCATATTACAAATTTCGTAGATGATACCTTGTCCTGAGACTGCAGCGTCACCGTGAACGAGAATAGGAACAATTTTCTTAGGATCATTTTCGTACAGTTCTTCAATTTTGGCGCGTACGCGACCAAGAACAACAGGATTTACGGCTTCGAGGTGAGAAGGGTTAGCTGCAAGTGATAAATGAAGGGGATGACCATCGTCAGTAATAACATCTGATGAATGACCCATGTGGTATTTCACATCGCCATCGCCACCGACTTCATCGGCAATGCCATGACCTTCAAATTCTTGGAAAAGTGCTTTGTACTCTTTTTCAAAGAGATTAGCTAAAACATTGAGACGGCCACGGTGAGCCATACCCATAACAAATTCTTGAACGCCTAAACGAGCACCTTCATTAAAGAGCTCAGTCATTGCGGGGATGAAAGCTTCTAAACCTTCTAAAGAGAATCGTTTTTGACCAACATATTTAACACCCAAAAATTTCTCGAAACCCACACCCTGAGTCAGTTTCCTGAGGATGCTCATTTTTTGTGTTTTAGTGAAATTTGGTTTATTGGCGTTTGATTCCATGCGCTCATGTAACCAACGGCGCATTTCTGAGCTTGGGTTATAGCGATATTCTACACCAATGGAAGCACAATAAGTATCTTCAAGATGAGAAACGATATCTTTGAGTTTGGCACGACCGAGGCGAATTTCGTGACCAACATCAAATTCTTCTTCTAAGTCAGCTTCAGTGAGACCAAAATAATCTAGGGTCAAGTCAGCTTGGTGAAGACGTCTAGGACGTATCGGGTTGGTATTGGAAATAAAGTGGCCACGAGATCTGTAAGCATTGATCAATTTCATGATCTTAACTTCTTTGTCTACATAAGAGGTGGCTTCGAGGGTTTCTTGCTTGTCTATACCTAATTCATAACCTTGAAAAAATTGCTGCCAAGAAGCGTCGACTGATTGGGGATCAGTTTTGAACTTTTGAAGCATCATTTCAATATACGCCGGATTGGCGTTGTCCGTAACGTTAGAGCTGCTCATGTGATTTAGTCTTTTTTGTTATATTTATGTGGTATTAATTTATAAACTTGCTTATAATGGAACATGTATTTAAGAAATCAAAGAGATGTCATAAATTCTCAATAAAAAATGTAAATGTTTTTAAGGTTTATAACGATATTGTAAAGACATTTCTCCACGAAGGCTAAAAAATGAACAAAAATGTACAGTTTCAGGACTTGGGACTCAAGAAAAGTATCCTCAATGCTATTAATACAGCAGGGTATAAAAAACCAACTCCTATCCAAAACAAATCTTTAGGGCACATTCTACAAGGGCAAGATGCTCTAGTACGTGCCAAAACGGGCACAGGTAAAACTGCTGCCTTCGCAATTCCATCCTTACAGCATTTACGTCCGGATGTGAAACAACCTCAAGTATTGGTATTAACACCCAGTCGCGAACTCAGTAAACAGATCTCAAGTGAGTTCATTAAGTTAGGTAAAGGATTAGAAAATTTTCGGGTGGCAGAAGTCACTGGAGGAATCCAGCTACCAGCTTTGAAAAGTAATTTGCGAGGCGCGCAAGTTATCTCCGCCACACCGGGTCGTTTAATTGATATTAAACGAAAAGACTTATTCAATAGCACCGCGATCAAAATGCTTGTTATCGATGAAGCCGATCGCTTATTCGACATGGGCTTTAGAGAGGCGGTTACAGGCATCTTAAAAGACCTGCCTCCAGGAGTTCAGACGGTTTTATGTTCTGCGACTTTTACCGATGATATAAAAACCTTTGCCAAGACACTTTTAAGAAAACCTGTGGTGATCGAAGATAACTCTAGTATTGGTGATCAAGAAAAGCTCGAAGAATGGGCCGTTTCAGTTTATCCAGAGAATCACATTGCTTTAACTGAAAAGCTTTTGAAGAAATATAAAAATGATCAAGTTATCATTTTCTGTAATCACAAAAACCGTGTTGATGATGTAGCAGAGAAACTTGACGATCTCGGTATAGAAGTTCATCCCTTGCATTCAGGTATGGATAAAAAAGTTCGTAATAAGGCAATGGATTACTTTAGAAACAAAGAAGTCAGAGTCTTGGTGGCGACAGATGTGGCATCACGTGGGATCGATATTCCCGGATTACCTTTGGTGATCAATTATGATTTGCCCTACGAGTATCCAGATTACGTTCACCGTGCAGGACGAACCGCTCGTGCTGGCAATAGTGGCCTCGTCATTTCTTACTATAATGGCCGCAAAGAAAGCACTATAAAATCTTTTGAAGATCGTACAGGCAGGGAAATGATACGAGTCAGCTTTAATCAGGTTATGGATGAAAAGCAAATCTCGAAAAGATCTCTTCCGAGTAGCACTAAAGCGACAGAAGAAAAAGTTCGCAAGAAAGCTAATTTGCGTGATAGCTCACGCATTATTGTCTATGGTGGTAATAAAAACGGCTTGAACCCGGGCTTAATGAAGAAATTATTGGCGAAAAATTGTGGCTTAAACGATACGGATATCGCTTACATTGAAGTGAATGCTAAGCATACTTTGATTGGGGTTTTACGTGAAAAGTCCAGTGTCGTGATAAATACACTGCAAAAAACTAAGATTTCTGGGCAAATTATGAAAGTTGAATTGCAAAAAACACAAAAGCGCCGGTAAGTTAATTTAATTATAAGCCTCGAGAATCATGAAAGAAAAACTAATTTATTATCCACTGTTACCTGATCCGGAAGAACTTGGTTCTGAGCGATCGGATTTTGTGAGACGTTGGATTGAAGAAGATCTCTTTGATGCGGGTCTGGTAACTGATGATGAATCCAAGGCAAATGCCTACTTAGTTGCCTCAGGTGATGGTGGGATGACTCGTGCCGCGCGCACAAAGTGCGATAGTGGCAAAGTTCTTTTTGGTTTGAATTGTGGTACTTTGGGTTTCTTGATGAATCAAATTGGACAGCCACAGGAAATCCCGATTTATAAGGAAGAACTGCATCTTGTTAGCGTCAACCTAATGAAAGGCCATTTTTATAGCTCATGCGGAGAAGAGACTTCTTATTTAGCTTTCAATGATGTTTTTTGTGGAGGCAATATTGCCGACTTTATTTCTTTTGAAATCACTGGGGAACTCAGCCATTTTCGTAATCGCACGGTGAAGGGCAATGGGGTTTTTGTCTCCACGCCCCAAGGAACCACTGGTTTCGCTCTCAATGCGCGTGGATCGTCAGCGGTTTTGCCCTTGGATACACGAACTTGGTATGTGGGAGGAGTTGCTACCGGCCCTTATCCTTCGAGTGTATGCTCTCCCCAAAAAATCACCATCAAGTGTCTTTCTAGGCGCAAAATTAACGGCTACGCCGATGGTTATGAACAAGAAGCTAAAGATATCGATCAAATTATGATTGAACCAACCAATCACGAAGTGACTCTGGCTTTCCGCAATGGTGTTGATTTTGAAGCACGCCGTGGTGAATTAGCCGAAGCAGTTGAACGTGGGCTCACTCATTAAGGAGTTTGGCAATGGAAGAAATTTATAAAGGAAAATTCCTGCATTACCGTAAAACCGGTAATTGGGAATGGGTGACGCGTCCCAATGATATTTCAGCCGCGGTAATTGCTGCTGTAACTGATAAAAAAGAACTCGTGCTCATTGAACAGTTTCGAATACCAATGAATGCCCCCGTTATTGAACTGCCAGCAGGTTTGGTGGGAGATGGTGACTATCAGGGTGAGCAAAGTTCTAATGCAGCTCAACGTGAACTCGAAGAAGAAACGGGTTACTACGCTAAGAATATCAAAAAAGTAGTGCATGGTCCTGTCTCAGCAGGCATGAGTGATGAGGCCAATGATCTCTACATTGCCTGGGACTTAGATAAAGTCTCTGCAGGTGGTGGCGTTGATGATGAGGAAATTATAACTCACCTCGTGCCCATTGATCAGCTACATCAATTTATTGACAAAAAACAGGCCGCTGGCTGTGCTCTTGATTTAAAAGTTTTTGTCGGAGTTTATTTTTTACAAAAAGAAGGATTAATCTAATGGCTTTTACAATGAAATTGGGAAACGAGGCAATTGATTTTGCACTTCCCGCAACTGATGGCAAGACTTATTCACTCGAGCATTTTAGCAAAGATTTTTTAGTTGTCTTTTTTACCTGCAATCACTGTCCCTACGTGATCGGCTCAGATGAGCAGACGCGTGAAACTGCAGAGCAATTTGCGGATGTCGCAGATTTCGTGGCGATCAACTCCAATTCAGTCAATACTTACGCTGAGGATTCTTTTGAGCATATGGTCGTACGCATGGATGAGCTTAAATTTCCATGGACTTACCTACATGATCAAAGTCAAGACGTGGCACTAGCTTACGGTGCTTTGCGAACTCCGCATTTTTATGTTTTTGATAAAGAGCGTAAACTCGTCTACACGGGCCGTGCTATTGATAACCCTCGCAAAGGTGAGCTAGCAACAGTTAATGACCTAGAACGTACCCTTACAGAGCTTAAAGCAGGCCAAGCTGTTTCTATTCCAGAAACTAATCCCATCGGTTGCAATGTGAAGTGGGATGGCAAGGATCATCACTGGATGCCCATAGAAGCTTGTGATTTGGTCTAAGCTTAAATTTTGTTAATTCTCAGGGATCTAAACGTATGAAAAGCATTGGCATCGAAATCAAGAGCAACACCTGCATTCTACTTGCTGTCGAATCTGCAGATGACTTATGTGCAGGCCATAAAATTGAATTAATGGATTCCTATGATGCCTTGAGCGTAAAGGAATTTTTTAAACAATTAAAAGATTGGCTCGATACGCAGTCTGCGGAAGTGATCAGTATAAAAAAACGTGGTGAGAAGGGCAAGTTCTCTGGTGGAGCCTGTTCCTTTAAAATTGAAGGCTTGGTACAGTTGGCAGCTTCAGTGCCAGTGAGACTTGTTGGTGGGCCAGAGCTCAATCGTTTAGCGAAGACGATCACGGCTTTTCCAGTAATGAAAAAATATCAAGAACAGGCTTATTTGACAGCACTTTCAGCGCTCTGATTCTTTTTGCGAGTTTCACCATTATAAAAATTAAATGAGGTAGGATGTATGACTAAGCAGATTTTATTATTATTAAGCTTGTTATTGACTTTTCCAGTTTCAGCCGAAGAAGCCATTAATAGTAAGAAACCCGATGTTTACTTGGGGCGTCAGATTGCCTACACCATGCATTCTTCAGCTGCAAATTGGCTGACCCGTAGCAATCGTGAAAAAGAAGAGAGCACGGAAGAAATGATTGCGGCTCTAGATCTGAAAGCAGGCATGGTACTGGGTGACGTTGGTTGTGGGAATGGTTATCACGCACTTAAAATGGCAAAACTCGTGGGTGATCAAGGCAAAGTTTATTGTGTTGATATTCAATCCAAGATGCTCGAATTACTCAAGCAAAGAGCGACGAAAAATGGTATTAAAAACTGTGTCACAGTATTAGGTAAATACACCGATCCGATGCTACCAAAAAATTCTCTTGATCTGATTTTATTAGTTGATGCCTATCACGAATTTAGCGATCCAGAAAACATGTTGAAAAAAATGCGTGAAAGTCTAAAGCCCGAGGGCATCTTAGTTTTGATTGAGTTTCGTAAAGAAGATAAAAATGTTCCCATCAAAGAAGATCATAAAATGACCAAAGCCCAGGTCACCAAAGAAATGAATGCGAATCAATTTAAATTAGTACGCTCTTACGATAAGCTCCCGTGGCAACACATGCTCTTTTATGGTAAAAATAAGCCTGAGCTAATACGCTAGTTAAAGACTAAAGCAGTGACTATTTAAGATTTCCTTTTCAGAGGATTGACTTAGCTTAGAAAAACGAATTAATTAGGTTTAAGTATGTCTGAACAATACGCTCTTATGAGCTCCCAATTGGGAATCAAATCAATACAAATACAGAAAACCCTCGAACTTTTAGAGTCGGGGGCAAGTTTGCCTTTTATTGCTCGGTATCGAAAAGAAGTCACTGGTGGGCTTGATGAAGTGGCGATTGCAAATATTCGTGACCTCAAGCAAAGCTTAGATGACTTTAATAAACGTCGCAAACTCATCCTCACTTCACTAGAGGAGAGAGGCTTACTTGATGGAACTTTACGCCAAGCAATCACAAATACCAAAACTCTGACTGCACTTGAGGATATCTACCTTCCTTATAAGGTCAAGAAAAAAACTCGTGCATCAATGGCACGTAAAAAGGGTCTGGAAGACTTGGCCACAGAGCTGATGCAGCAAAATGGTCATCAAATAGATTTTAAGAAATATATAAATCGTGATAAGGGAGTGAAAAATCGTGATGAGGCCCTTGAGGGTGCGCGAGACATTTTAGCGGAGCAAATGAATGAAGATGCTTCCTTGCGAGCTCACTTGCGCGAAGCTTTCCAGACTCATGCCTATTTGATTTCGAAAGTCATCAAAACTAAAAAAGATGAAGCCGAAAAGTACCGCGATTACTTTGATTTAAATGAGAAATTGACGCGTGTTCCTGCCCATCGTTTATTGGCAGTTTTACGAGGCCAGAGCGAGAAGTTCTTACGGGTACAAACTCGACCAGATGAAGAAAAAACGATACGCTTAGTAGAGCGTCACTTCGTACGCGGTCGCGGTTTTTCTTCGAGCCAAGTTCAGTTAGCAGCAGTCGATTCTTACAAGCGACTGATCATGCCTTCGCTAGAGAAAGAAGTCTTAAATGTGGCGATAGAAAAAGCAGATACTGAATCCATTAGAATTTTTGTGGCTAATTTACGTGAATTACTTTTAGCTGCACCACTGGGTAAAAAGCGTGTTTTAGCTTTTGATCCAGGTTTTCGTAGTGGAGCCAAAGTAGTGGCATTGGATGAAGAAGGGAATTTATTGTTTAATTGCAATTTATTTCCCGTGGCCAGTTCATCAAGTCAAGAGCAAGAAGCGGCAGCTGAAACACGACGTCTCATCAAAGAATATAAGATCGAAGCTCTTGCGGTAGGCAATGGTACTGCCGGTCGTGAAACAGAGGCTTTTCTCAAGAGTTTAGCTTTAGATCCACCCATAATATCGGTTGACGAGAGTGGGGCATCCATTTATTCCGCAGGGGAGAGTGGCCGATTGGAATTCCCAAATCATGACCTAACTGTTCGAGGATCGGTATCTATTGGTCGTCGTCTTCAAGATCCTTTAGCTGAATTAGTGAAGCTTGATCCGAAATCTATTGGCGTCGGGCAATATCAACACGATGTTAATCAAAGTGCCTTGCGTCGTGGTCTGGATGACGAAGTACTTTATTGCGTAAATGCGGTAGGGGTCGATCTCAATAGTTCCAGTGTGGAATTACTTAGTTATGTTTCTGGAATAGGACCTAAATTAGCAGCAGCCATTGTGACGTACCGTAATCAGCAGGGAAGTTTTAAAACGAGAGAAGAACTCAAGAAAGTGCCTCGCCTAGGAGGGAAAGTTTTTGAGCAAGCCGCAGGTTTTTTACGTGTATATGGTGGCAAGCAAGCTCTAGATGCCAGTGCGGTTCACCCCGAGTCTTATTCTCTTGTTTTGAGAATGGCAAAAAAGTTAAACTGCTCAATGAAAGACTTACTGAGTAAAGATAATTTACGTCAAGAGCTTAACTTAGAAGATTATGTTTCTACTGATGTAGGTTTGCCCACACTAGAAGATATTATGAATGAATTAGAGAAGCCCGGACGCGATCCTCGCCCTTCTTTTAATGTCTTTAGTTTTGCCGATGGTGTACATAAAATCAGTGATCTTTATATCGGTATGAAACTTCCTGGCTTAGTCACCAATGTAACCAAATTTGGGGCCTTTGTCGATATCGGTGTTCATCAAGATGGACTTGTACATGTAAGTAAGCTTAAGCAGGGCTTTGTTGCTGATCCTACGGAAGTAGTTCGCGTGCGTCAGCAGGTAGAAGTCACGGTCTTGGACGTTGACGTACCGCGCAAGCGAATTTCGCTATCCTTAATTGGCTGAGGAAGATCTCTGATCTTTTACCGGGAAGCAGTCCTGTATCTTTGTTAAAAGCTATGAATGCCTCCGGCGGGCGGACTATTAATTTGGCGACAATATAGATTGAATCTATGAGTTAAATTAAAGGACGTCATCTCAATCTAATTCATTGCTGGATTAATAGCTTAGAGACATGAAAATCATTATATATAAAAAAGGGGGCATGATTTACACCCTCGGAGAGGGTGAATGTACTTAGCCTGGGGTGAAGCCCTGGCTTTTATACACTTTTTTGAAGGGCTAGGTTAAAAGATATTTTGAGGATTATTTTGCAGTTCATTTAACAAGTCTTTGTGTTCTTGTTGAAATTGCAATACGGTCAAGACATCCATCATACCCCTGGATAAAATTGTTGAACCAATGGGGTCTCGCCTTCGTCCTAACCAACCGCCTCTACGAGCGATAAGAGCAAAGAGTCTCAAATTGATGTCGATCTTATCATCATTTGGGTGTTTCATGGCTTCTTTGACTTTATGGTATTCCTCATCGTCGAGAGAAGCTGATTGACTAATACCCGCAAGACTTCGGAGTTTCATGGTCATTTGAGCTGCAATAGTTATTAAAACTAGGTAACGGGCGACTTTGGAAGCTGAATTATAGCGTGCTTGCTCCAATTTATAAGTGGTCTTTAAGAGGCGAAAAAATTCCTCAATTTTCCACCTCAATTCATAAATTTTTCCAATATAGGTCATTTTTTCTAAGGTATCTACATCCCTGTTTGTAAAAAGAATCCACAACAAAGGTTCTTCACCTTCAGGAGGGTTAAGTTCTTTGATAACAACTAAATTGACATCTACTGCTTGCGGGGTTTTTATATATTTATGATTTCGTTTGGCCTGACGATATAAGCTGATTGGTACACTGCCTATATGTAATTGCGCGTTACGTTTAGCATTTATCTGCTCCGTTACTCGACCGCGTCCATCTAAGGGCAATTCCTTATAAGGACTGAGTGGGATATACTTGATAAGTTCACTAATTTTTGTACAGACATATCCATCTTTCATGGGATGTCCACCCTGTTTTTTTACAAGAGCGGATTCAGGTAACGCGTCAAAATTTGGTGTTTGAACATTCCGAATACTCTTGGCTCGCAGTACAAAATCATGGTTTTTATCCATCGTGGCTAACATGATAAAAATATCATCAAACTCCCGATCTCCTACATGAATTGGGTTCCACTCTTTCAAGTGCTCTGCACTAGCGCGAATATGAGAGACCATTTGGTGTTTATGGTTTTCTTTGATTTCTTCTAAATCATCTGTGCTCAGATATTTCTTCAGATACGAATCTGAATAATCCACCATATCCACATCGTCAGGCCCATCACAGTTAACTAGACAATCGTGAAGAACGCCTAGGACACCTCCATCACTTGGGTTGACCGCAAGGTTACAAACATACTCATAACCTTTCCCTTTGCCGTCACCAATAGCTCGTCGATCTTCCTTGGTAGTGTGATGATAATAGTCTAATAATGAAATATCGTTCATGACTAGTACATCACTTCCTTTGGGGTGATGTGCTAAGCTGAGCTCACGACGAAAACTACGCAAAGCCTTTAAACTAATATTTTCATTATCCATAAAACGATACGTAGAAATAACTTCACTCCAAGGAAGAGTACTTGGGGACCTACCCGCTATTTGACATGATGATCCCGTAGGTGAGTTGCTATATAGCTCCAGCTGACGTAGAAAAGCCTTCTTCGTAGAAAGATGTTTCATCCCAACTTTTTGAGCAAGTTCATGCCATAGCTCCAGTTCTTTTTCCGCTATCATTTTAATCACCTTCCATCGATTGATTTATATTGAAATAATTACCGATATCACTATAGTGATATCGGTAATTATTTCAACGAATAAAAGGGGCTTTATAATGAGTAAAACTGATCAGGAAATAAAAGCACGAATCGAAAGAATAAAACAGGAAATCTCTGAACTAGGAGAACTCCGACCTGGAAGTATTTCACAACAATATAATGTGTGTGGAAACCCCAGCTGTAAGTGTAAAGACAAGCAGGATCCCCAAAAGCATGGGCCATATCATAAGCTTAGTTATAGGAGAAAAGGCAAAGGATATACACAGTTCATAAAAGAAGCAGATCTACACAATGTTTCAGAGCAAATTCACAACTATAAAAAACTTAAACAATTGACTGGTGAATGGATAGACCTTTCCCTCGAATTATTAGCTCTTCAAAAAAGTGTATAAAAGCCAGGGTGAAGCCTCAGGTGGAAAAATACATTATAAATTTCGTCCTCGACGAGGGCGAATTAATTGACCATCTTCGACGATCTAATGATGGATAATCAATTCCTTGGGAGTGGGCTTCGCCGTCCCCCCAAGGCTAAAAACATAAGGCATCTTCGAAGCTATTAATATAGATTGAATCTATGAGTCAAATTAAAGGTCGTCATCTTATGTCTAATTCATTGCTGGATTAATAGCTTAGAGGCCTAAAAATCATTTTTTTTGAAAAAAGAGGGCATGATTTACACCCTCGGAGAGGGTGAATGTACTTAGCCTGGGGTGAAACCCCAGGTGGAAAAATACATTATAAATCTCGTCCTCGACGAGGGCGAATTAATTGACCATCTTCAATGATCTAATGATGGATAATCAATTCCTTGGGAGTGGGCTTCGCCTTCCCCCAAGGCTAAAAACATAAGGCATCTTCGATGCTATTATTTTGGCGACAATATAGATTGAATTTATGAGTCAAATTAAAGGTCGTCATCTCAATCTAATTCATTGCCGGATTAATAGCTTCATCAAATGGTAGGGATTTTAGTACTTTGAGCTCGAAGAGCTTCAGCAAGGTAGCCATGGACCTAAGTCCGTGGTGTTGGAATAACAAAAACATGCGTGCCGAAGGTACGCGGCAGAGTTTATCCTTAAGCAAAAACATAACTTTTCCCGATTAAGTAGATAAGCTATGTTTAATGCAGCTTTTTAGGTGAACTGCACCGATAGAAATTAGTGTACACCCTAAAGTGTATGACTAAGTTACTAAGGGCCCAGCATTGGTCCTAATGAGTGGGAACTTAAAAGTATTTATATCTGCGGTTAACTTTTTTAGTAGGGCCCCGAGGGCTCCTCGGCCACCGGAGGTATTTATACTGGGGCTCCGACCCAAACTTCACTTAAGGTTCTGCTGTACGGGCCAGTGATTTTTATCCGGCTGTGTGGCAACACCGCTTAAGAATCCCTACACTCGGAGCTTCGCTCCAAGGCTTTACCGTCATACCTTCGGCATGAATATCATTTTTTTAACAATACCCCCGGATAAATCCGGTGGCTACCCTACTACATACCTTCGGCATGCGCTTAAGTTCCCACCCATTAGCATGGGTCCGAAACTCTATGTCGAACTCAGCTGAACGATATCTCCTTGATTCTAGTTAATCAAAAAAAAGCTTCTTTTCATTACGAAAAGAAGCTTTTGAATCAAGTGAATTGAGCGAAAACTAGGCTTCGATAATACCGTAAGGCTTTAAAGCAGCGATAATTTCACTTTCAGGATCTTGAGGCAAATCAATTTTGCGACCGATGATTTTTTCGGCGATGCTCGTGTAAGTCTCAGAAACTGACATCATTAAATCGAGGGGTAATTTATTGTCGCGAGCCAGAGCTTCGCGTTCGTCCATGCGATTTTTATTGAGTAGGATATCGGGATCTGGGAAGTGGCTGAGTAGAGCTTGACGAAAGCCTTCTTTTGAGTTTTCCTGGATCTTTCCTTGGCGGTAAGCTGCGCCATCCCAAATTCTAGAGGAATCAGGCGTACCGACTTCGTCGATATAAATGAGTTTTCTTTCGCCTTGTGCATCTTCGATATAACCAAACTCGAATTTTGTATCAACAAAAACTTGGTCAATCTTTGCGAGGGCATCGGAAATCACATTGAAGCCTTCTTTGAGCAGTTTTTCGTAGAGCGTCACATCTTGTTCAGATTCGAAGTTAAATTCTTCTAAATGATCAGTAATGTTTTTGCGAGTAATATTGACGTCATCTACGGGAGGTACATCATCCAAGCCACGAATAATACCTTTGGTGGAAGGAGTGATGATAAGTTCAGGTAATTTAGTGTTATTCTCTAAGCCTTCCGGAATCGGGAGACCACAGATTTCGCGAATGCCTTTGGCGTAATCACGCCACATGCTACCAGTGATATATTGACGGCAGATCGCTTCAACACGCAGTGGCTTGGCTTGCTGAACAATCCATACGAGTGGGTGAGGGCAGTCAACAATATGGTTACCAGCGAGGCCATTGGCCTCAAAGAGTTTAAACCAATGAAGTGCTACGGAATTGAGTGCAGCGCCTTTGCCAGGAATACCATTGAGGCCTTCTTCACCTTTCCAAATGCAATCAAAAGCAGAGATGCGGTCAGATATAACCATCACGGCTAAACGTGAATCAGGATTTATAGCATAGTTTTTTTCTTTGATGAGGCGCGCACTATCGTCGGCACTTAACCAGTAAACAGAGCGAACTTTACCAGAATGAACGGGGCCATCGGTACGAATAGGGAGTTTATCGTTAATTTCCAAGACTTTTGGAATCATATTTCATCCTTGCTTTATCGAATTATCATTATGCGGGAATATAGTGGAGAAAGTCAATGGCGCAAAAAGAGCAGATGATTATTATTTAGAAATCATGGCTTATTTACTGCTCTTCGGGAAGGGCTAAATTTACAAGGGATAAGAAATATGAATTGCGGAACATGTGGTCGTCCGGTAAGTCTGAAAGATGGTAGCTGCTATTACTGTAGAGATATTCCTCAAGCGGCTGAATCAGATCTTAAACTGATGCTTTTAGAGATGGAACGAAAAGAGGAAAAGGAAAAGTCGGGTAATGGCATCTATCTAGCGACTCGGGCCTTATCATTTTTCTTGGGTTTGGCCTTAGCAATCATCGCCATTACGAATGTTTTTGAAACGAAGTTTTTACTCTTTATTTGTGCACTAGTTTTTATTTTTAATGCTTGGGTACTTGAGAATGGTTATATGAAGTCCACGGTATTCTGCATCTTCGTATCGGGGGTGACGTCAATCTATACACTCTCCCTTGGAGTCGATTTCTTGCGGGGAGATAAACAAAATTTTAGCATAGCCTTTTTTGCGGTGTTCATTAGTATACTAACTGCGATGCCAGCAATCTTAATGATTTTTCATACAGAAATGGAGAAGAGACGAAAGTGAGTGAATTTAATATTCCGCCCAAGGGCAGTCGCATATTTTTTGCAGGTCTAGGTGGCATTGGTATGAGTGCCTTGGCACAATTTATCCGCAGCCTAGGATATGAAGTCGCGGGTAGTGACCGCGATATAAGTTCGACCAGTCAAGCACATTTATTTGCGCAACTCGCAAAGCAGGGGATTCAGCACTTTATTCAAGATGGTTCGGGAGTCAAAAGTTTTGCGCCCGACTTAATTGTCTACTCATCGGCACTGGAAGACGATAATCCGGATTTTCTAGCAGCACCCAATACCGAGCGCATGCATCGATCTAAAGCAATGGCCGCGGCCGTGGCACAGAGTGGCCTCAAAGCAGTAGCAGTAGCAGGTAGCTGTGGCAAAACTTCCGTGACCGCTTGGATTGCGGCGACACTGCGAGCCATGGGTCAAGCACCGGTGATGATTAATGGTGGCTACTCACCAGATTTAGAGAGTGAGGTTTACCCAGGTAATTTTGGGCACGGGGATGGATTTGTTGTTTTCGAAGCAGATGAAAGTGATGGTTCATTAGTGAATTTTAACCCTGAAGTCTCCTTATTACTCAATATGGGTGATGACCACCATAGCAAAGATAAGCTAGAAGTGATGTTTAATACTTTTTTACTGAATGGGCAAAAAGCGGTAGTTCACAAGAGCCTAGAGTATATCGCGAAAGGTCATGATCAGATGATGAGCTTTTTGGAAGAGGGTGACTTTACTCTGAGTCAGATCAGCCATAATGAGAAAGGGGTTCGCTTTTTATTGAATGACAATGAAATAGCAGTTCAAACCAGTCAATGGGGAGAACACTCAGCCGAAAATGCATTGGCAGTGATTAGCACGCTATCAGCCTGTGGCTTTGACTTAGAGCAAATTGTTCCAGCCATGGCCTATTTTTGCGGTGTTCGCAGAAGATTTGAGCTTAAGGGGCGCGTTCAAGATGTTCCGCTCTATGATGATTATGCTCATAACCCTCAAAAAATCGCAGCCTGTATCTCTGCGGCTAAAGCCATTTATAGCGGTGCGGTACTTGTCTTTTTCCAACCTCATGGTTATGGACCACTAGGCTTCATGCGTGAGGCTTTACAGCGAGAGTTGAGAGCCGTATTAAATAAGCAAGATAAATTTGTGTTTCTCCCCGTATTTTATGCGGGTGGAACGACTTCCTTTCAACCGACTTCTGCTGAAGTCGCAAAACAATATAGTGAATCGGGACTTAATGTGATTGATTTAGAAGATCGTGATTTAACCGCTGCGTTACTCGAGCAGGAAGTGAAGAACTATAGCTGTGTGCTCGTGGTCGGCGCGCGAGATCCCTCGATTCCACTTTGGAGTAACAGCTTGACGGATGAATCGCTATGATTGGCGGGGTAGGAACAGATATTTGTGAATTAGCCCGTATCCAAAAATTATTGGAGAGTAACAAGCGCCAACATTTTTTAGATAAGACTTTCACTGATGAAGAATTGGATCTCGCTCCAGGAAGCAAAGCAGAAGTCGCATTTTATGCAGGTCGTTGGGCCGCCAAAGAAGCTTTAGCAAAGGCTTTGGGTACAGGCTTTGGCCAATTTTGCCGTTGGTCCGAAATTACCGTGGCACGAAAAGATTCTGGTGCACCTTATTTTAAAATTAGTGGCGTAACGGCCGAGACTGCTGATTCACTGGGACTTACAAATTTTCATCTCTCAATAAGTCATGAGAAGAGTCATGCCATCGCCTTTGTGATTGCAGAAAAACTATAATTTTTTGCTTATTTTTCTGTTTAAACAACTTGTTTTCTACATAGGGAAAGGCATTATATCCTCACAAGACGCGAGTGTAGCTCAATGGTAGAGCATCTGCCTTCCAAGCAGAATGTCGTGAGTTCGAGTCTCATCACTCGCTCTTAAAAGACTTAGTTTCGACTAAGTCTTTTTTTGTGCCCTGATTCAATCAAATGATGGCGTAGGTTCAGAGAAAACATGATAGTCTTAACTAGACTAACGACCGAGATGATTGAGATTTGAGTGAAGTGATGACTCTGTAGCTCATGGTGCGGTTTTTGTTTTTAGTCACAATGCTACAGGTGGTAGGTACACAGTAAAGTTAGTCTGATGTTGTATAAGTACACTGTGAATTTCTAAAGGTTCTGTCTTTGTTGCTAGGCCGAGTTTTTGTAGTAAGGAAATATCAGCATTTGAGATATGACCTTCAGTTGGGTTTAATTTATCATGCCATATAGAGTAGCTACCCAATTTGCCGTTTCGTAGATAAAAGAACCCTTTTAATGGGTGAGTTAATAAGACTAGCCCAGTCTCTAAATCTGAAAACCCTAATAATGTTTTTGGAGGTTTTCCAGTATCTTCTAATTCTATATTTAGATTAGCCCATTTACTGTGACTGTTAATTTTATAGCTCGTATATTTCTTTAAGTCATGGTCATAATTCACATCGAATTTCATTTTAGTTTTATGCCAAGGTAAGTTCCAAATATATCTAGGGAAATTGACTGAAAAAGAATCTAAACTTGTTCCAAAAAACCATGCGACGTGTTCACCTGTTATTGAGTCAGTGACATATGCACGATAATTAGTTTGACCAAAAGATTTTTTGATCCATGGAAACTTCACTAATCTAAAATCAAGATCCCAAAATGGAACAATAGAGATCAATGCCTTTTGTTCACCTTTAGGTGTAATGATACAATCCAATTCAAACCGTTCGTGAACAAGTGGTCGTAGAAGCTTGGGGTCTACCATATATGTGATAATGGAAAAGTGAGAAAGAGTCGTTTCGACATCGAACCCACTTGGAAGTGATCTTGTTAATAACTCTTTATCAAATTGCAGATTATTCATTTTTTATTATTACCGAACGCTTTAAATGAGGGGAATGTTAGCCTAAGCGAAGAATATCCTCTGCGGCGTATTCGTTATATATGGCTTTATATTTTTTTGAAGTACTCTCTGCCATGTATCGTAGAGATACCGCTACTTAAATATATCCAATATGTATTATCATCTTCGAATTGAAGTGTAAATATCATTTTTCCAAATATTTCATCCGTTTTTTGAATAATAATCGATGATTCAGTAAAACCTAAAATTTCATATTTCACCAATTCTTGGTATTCATCCATTTTATATTTTTTACCGTTGAGAACAAATGATCTTTTAGGCATAAATTCTTTTGCCGTTTTGCTATCAACATATTCAATTTTTAAATAGCCAGTTGCTTGTGATATGAATTCCATTTGTTTCGGAGGTAAAATAGCGTTTTCTTTGTTGAACTTTATGGTTCTTTTTTGATCTGATATCCATGTTCCATATAGTTTTTTTGTAATGCTTTGGGTAAAGTTTCGTGAGCTACTAACGTGTAACAAAAGAGAGTGGTAAGTAGTAAGGTTTTTATCATTTTTATTCCTGTATAATGAGCAAGATTTATGCGAAGGGAAGAAATTCCTTTGACCTCAAACTTATGTTTTTGAGTTCAAATCTCATCAATAATTCCTTCTATGATGACATCAATACCATGAGTACAGAATTGATCTAAGGTGGTTTCAATTGTTTCTTTTTTACCGAATATTCCAATTAAGAGAAAAAAACTTCCAAATATATAAGCGGCTATTGAATGATCGGACAAAAAGCCATAAGCAATTAAAACAGCTCCAATAATATTGATTGCGGATCTCATCCACGGACTAATAGTTGATACTTTGGCATTCATGAGTTGTTTTTTAGTCAGTTTCTTTCTTGAGCCTTTTAGACGATTTAATTTTCGTCTGATGTTCCTTTCAATAAGTGGATTTGTTTTTTTATTATTCATGTAAAACGACCGTAAGTCCTCTGTAACTGTAACTGTAACTCATGGCTGTTTTGTTTTATTTCTATTGAAAATAACATCGGGTTCACCGCCTCTTCTCAAACATAAAACATTTTGATCTAATAAAATGAACGACACTTTCAGGTCTATAGGAGTAGGTGTAGCACTTTTGAATTTTAAAGTTTTATTTTCGTATGAAGTTATTTCTATTTTTGTGACATTAATAATAGTTTCTTTTTCATCCATATAACTTTTGAAGTTATCAGGTCCTATAATCATGCCAGCATGTTTCATTTGTTCTTTCATGGCATCCATTTTTTGATACTCTGATTCGGGTATTTTGTAAGCTTTAAAGTTTTTGAGCTTTTTGAAAGTAGCTTCTATGTCTATGTGCCAATTACCTAGCATCTCTTTAGGAACTTCGTTGGAATATAGATTCATACAGAGGATAAATAAGAGGGGGAGAATTTTTTTCATGATATGTGCTGGCCTCATTTTTTTTGTTAAGATAATCTAATTTTCATAAAGAACATAACTGACATAGATTTTCGCGGGAGACCCAACTATGATTTATGTTTCTCATTATTATTGCACTATCAAATGTAACAGAACCTTCGGGAAATTTGGATGTGTCTGAAAAATATGAAGAATAACAATTCCTGACCTTTAATGGCTCCATTTGCCAATGAGTAGTTGCTAATTCAATAGCATCATACTTTGATTTTTTATCGCTTGGAGACCAAGCAATATTTCCTGTTTTAAAAAACTCTGATACATCGTTTATTGTCTCAAATACTGATCCAATTGGTAACTCTTTAACAACACTTGCGTCAATGGACATTAATGTATTTTGCTGTTCATGAACAGTTACTTTATAATTATCTCCAGATACGTTTAGATCAAATTTTGTTTTGTTATAAACGCCCGGGAATATTCTGCCACCAGATAGTGAATTAATCCATGAGTCAGTATCTCGTCTCGTAACATAGACACCTTCCCCTTTAATGGTGTCTACAGCGATTCTATGTGCGGCATTATTACTTGATGTGCCGAGTAAAGCAGGTGCTCCTTTGACGCGCATATTAGTCAAACTGACCTGACAAATTCCTGCGATACAATAGCCATTTATCACTTTAGGTTTGAATTCGATAGGTAAGATTTTTCTCATTATTTCGGGATCAACCTTAAAATTCAATAGGATTCTATGGCTGATTATTCCTGTAACTTCTTTCATTTTTTTTATTCCTACTTAACAGCCGAGATTAGGGATTTCGATCGAAATTTTCACTATCGCTCATAGTGCGTTTTAAGTTTTTATTTTAATATCAGACTCAATGAGTAGTGATAGTCGAGACATATTGTTTTAGCTGAACTGCTAGAGCACCAGAATACTTACCAAAACCAATTAAATATCCCTTGTCTGAAATCACATAAGGCGCACCAATAGTACGATTCTGGAATGGACCAATCACTAATTCAGTGAAGGTGATTTCTCCGCCATGACAATTAGCAGTGACAGCATCCGTAAATACGATTTTAATATGGTTTCCAACTAATGCTTTTTTGTATCCAGAGTTAATAGTCTCGAGATTAAGGTTTACCTGAGGACCAGTTCCTGATGTATTGAAATTAGAAGATTTAAGATAATCTAAGGAGAGTTTCTGGAGCTTATGATTTTGCTCTTTAGTTAAAATGATATTTTCATCTTTTACCTTAAGTTGTAATGAGCAATGGTTTTTATCCGTACTGGTGGAAGAACATGATGAAAATATCATGACGATTGTAAATATGCAGATACAGAGTTTAAATGATGTGTTTTTCATGGTCATATTATGCTTAGACTTGGTTTTAAATTCCTATTCAATATTGGCGACTGTCAAAAGACCTGTAATCCACTGTTTTTTCTTCTTACTCAAGATCATAGTTCTACATGTGCGAGTTTTTGTTTTCTTAAATTAGATCGGTACAAAATATTTAGTTTCTCATTATTCGGCTTATCTCCCCATCCCATAATTTCTGAAATGGACCTATAGCAGCTGGTACAAACATCATTTTTGTTAAGTTTACATTTGTTGATACATGGACTTACGATATTTTTATTATTTGAGATTTGCTTCATTATTTTTCACTCTGTATAAGGACCGAAATGGTTCTGCAATCCATCCTTATGGTGTGTTTATTTTAGTGTTTATCTGTGACTTAGAGTTACATATAGTTTTTCATTTTCTATATCGTATATAACCCTTGTTCCACCATTATTACTTTCTATTTTCATATAAGTTAATGAGTGATTAATAACTACATATTCCTCATTAATTTTATACTGCATAAAACGGTGAACTCTTTTATCTTCCGCTAATTTCCATTCGTTTTGTTCTGCAAATTCCATGAAATCACTTTTTTTCATATGGCAGTTATATACTTTTATCCACCCAAACCCTTCACGTTCATAAAAGTTTATATTAGATGCTGTATCAGGTAACCATTCAACCTTTTCCTGATTAAAAGCAGTTTCTTCTGGTGTATATGAAAAACTGATTATGAAAAGAATAATAAATATGAATGGAGTGCTGATCGCAATAATCATTAGCCATTTAATAATTTGCTTAAGAATTTTCATATTTTTCTTTATCTAAGGTTCTGAATGGGAAAGAATTGACTGAGGCAAAAATCATCGTTCGATTCTCTGATCCTACTTGCTCACTTTTTTATATTTATATATTCGATCATTTCCATGAATCGTAAGTATCCCATTAATTATAGAATATGTCCCTTCGTAAGTTTTTTCATTAATGTGTACGACCAGGTCATCATCTGTTACAGTAAATATACCTGAATGTCGAATTCCATGCTCATTTACGATTTCTGTAATCGTAATTATATTTGGTGATGAAAAGGTCGTGATTTCCTTATATCCTTTATTGGAAGGGTGTTCATCTTGGATGATTCTTTCCCAGCTACCCATTATATGCGGTGATGATTGGGTACTTTTACAGGATAGAAATAATAAGGTGATTAAGCTTATAAAAAACATTTTTTTCATGTATGACTCTGTTTTTATTTTTGTAGAACAAGTGGAATACTTCTGTAATTGCTGCTGAGGCGTCGCTTTTATTGTGTATCAGATAATTAGCTATGTGCATTATAATCTAAGAATAAAGATAAGGGCAAATATAATACTAAGTACAAATAATGGAATGATCAAATATTGAGATATGTCCTGGATTCCTAAATTAGATTTAAATTCACCTAATAAATATAGCGTCACCTGGCAGGTAATAACTCAAATCATACCAACAAACCTTGAGCATTAGAGAAGAAAATCTTCTGCGATTGAGAAGGCTACTTTTTAATTTCTTTCTTTTTCTATTTTTTGGAGTTTCTTTCACTATCTAACAATCTAAAAGGTTTTACCTATGTTTTCTTTTTTGAAGTCTGATCCCGTTAAAAAGTTAAAGAAAGAGTATGAAAAAAAAGTTGCTGAGGCAATGAATGCTCAAAGAAATGGTGATATAAAAACGTACTCTTCTTTAATTAGTGAATCAGAGAAAATGTGGTCTGAGATTCAAAAGCTAGAAAATCAATAATACCTTTTATTAAATCCCATAGATGATGAATCCTGTAGTGATTAGCGCTAATTGAGTATCTACTGTGTAGCCATTACTAAATATCTGTAATAGTTCCAAAAACCATTTTAATTGAATGAATGGAACAAGTACGTCCGGTATATAGGCTATCATTCGCAAGAATGAAGGCAAGAAAAATCTTCGCTGTAACTTATTGTTAGATATGTTTTTAGTTTTTGAAGACCTATTAAGGCTTCTCTTCACGGATTATCATATCCATGAATTTATTAAATCTCCTCAGTCTAGTTTCTGGTTTCTTTGCACTGTCTAGTCCATGTGCAATTACATAGCGATTAGATTTATTGAGCGTTTCATAAAATTGTTTTGCTTTCGGTGTTTTCTCAAGTACTTCTATAAAGTCCGAAGGAACTGTCATTTCACTAACTACGTAAGCTTTCACCCAACGACCATCCGCTTTTGCTGCACGAACATGCACAAGTCCGGGAGCCTCCATTCGACCTTGGCTTATGAGGCGCTCAACATGTTCTGTATTTCTCTTAGACCAATTACTGGCCTTCTTTCTTGGAGTGATCCGCTGAAGATAGGCTTGGTCATCAAGTGACTTCTTAATACCATCGATCCAGCCCCAGCATAGAATCTCTATTACGACTTCGTTCCAAGTCACGCTTGGAACTCCAGATCCCTTTTTGAAGATTTTTAGCCAGCATTCGCTTTCGATAGCATGGTTCACTTGTAGCCAATGACTCAGTTGGCCTGGCGTTTTAAAATACTCGAATTTCGCTGGATCGGGTTTAATCATGAGATTTATTTTTCACCATATAAGATTCCGAAATTAGTGAGCTTTGAGCCTACGCGAAAATCTTCACCGCAACTCATGGGTTAGTTTTTTGATTATCGCTTAAAGTCTGTTTAGCTTTAAGTTTTTTATAAAACATTTTTGGGTATACAAATATAGCTAACACAACACATGTAGCACTGATACCTATTTGCATGAAATCTAATTGAGTTTGGTCTGTTGCAAAGCCTGACGCAAGAAACATCATGATAGTATACAGAGCCAAGGCTAATCCGATGCCATGGAGAATGGCTTTGATAAGTAGTTTATTCATCTTGTTTGTTTGTGAGTTCTTCTTCATGATTTAATTTTTTCATCTAGCGACCGGGTTTAGTTGTGTTGAACTGCTGATATAACTAGTCTTTATTTTGAATTGGTTTTTTATTAGATTGTATTAACTGAACAACACCCCAAACGGCAATCCCAAATCCTGTGAATCCAAGGATCATTGAAAGAGCGCAGCCTCCAAATATAAGTCCGATCATTAGTAATATGTCAGATTGAGAAAAAGAGAAAACTCTTTCTTTAATGTCACCTGAAATATTAATATCTATGTCTCCTGGATTCTGGACTTCAATATAACCGATACTATTTTTTGAACTGCTCCCACTACTTGAAGATATTGAAGTATCGCTGATGAATTCAAGTTTCTCATTAGTTCCTTTATTTTGAAAAACGAATTCCATGTTATCAGGAATGTGCTCTGAACGATTATAACTCTTGCCCTCAAAAACTGTGATGTGATCATTCCACAGGTAATACCTTCCAGGCTTGTCTATATTCACCTGAGTTGTTCCTGGAGCCCTAAATTGATCGTTGTTTGACTCTCGAAGCATGAGAGGTAAAACTATTGCCATTGGAACTATAATTGCCCCTAAAATAAACAGAGTACTTCCAATGATGATTTTTTTGATTTCAGTTCTCATATGTTCCTTTTTTACCTGATGACCGAGCTTAGTGAGCTTTGATCTGCGATAATTTCACTGCAGTTCATGGTCAGGTATTGATGTGTTATTCACCTTTTTATTTTTTGAAAAATAGCGGAGATTAGAGTTTTGATCGAAGCGAAGAATTTATTTGTAACTCCTGCTTATAGTTCACCAGAATTTCCACCATGGTTTAATTTGGGATATGATTTGATCTTCAATACATTTTAGTGTAGGGAAGAGTATTTCTAGCTCATCTTCATCCCATTCTTCACCTTTGGGTTCAATAGGAAATGGTGATGTACTTTTTGGTATATCACCTAATTGTTCTTGTAGCACATCATTGACTGCATATTCATAACCCTCATAACAAGGATCATTTTGATCAAATTTCACTTCAGATAAAGTATTGGGATCATGAAGTGCACGGCTGTATGTGTTTTTCCCCATAGATATCAGAGTGGTGCGAAAATCTGTAAAAGAATCATCAGAGCAACCGCCATTTAACAGATATGCAGCTCCCCATAGAGGCCATGTATATGAATTGTGGTTCATTGTATCAAAATGTGAAGAAAATGCAATTAGTTGTTCATGTGATAAAGTCGATAATTTATTTTTCAAAATCCTACATTTTTTATCCATGGAACCATTCGATTCATTGTGAGCATTATCGATGATTTGCCAAAATTCATTTAGCTTCATATAGTTTTTCTTTTTTAAGATAAGGACCAAGATGAGTAAAAATATTCACTGCCGATCATAAGTTAATCTTTCAGACAAGATTTTAGTTGTTCTGCCATTAATTTGGCATCTTCTTGTCGTAAACCTTTTTCTGAAAGATCTTCGGCGGCACCACCAAAGGTTTCGACTAACAAACCTCCCCAAATAATTCCTTTTGTATATCTAACCGATGCAACTCGGGTAACCTGTATTTCCTGATGATGTGTACGTAAACCCAAAAAACTCCATTTGGTTACATTAATTCTGCCATTAGATACTTTGATGATAGGAGGAAAAAATAGAGCCGTAATACTTCCTCCTGTAAATAATGCACCAACTCGAGTGGCTTGAACTTCTAGATCTAAAGTAGTCGCTAATTGTTGTTGCTGAGAAGGCGTTTTATGTTGACAGTGCGGACAATTTTCGGCACTATCAGAGTATGGTTCAATACATTTTTCACAATTTTGATAGTTCTGCACAATTCGTGTACAGGCAGGACAGTAGTTGAAACCATCGTTTATCTGAGATCCACAATGTGGACATGAGTTATTCATTTTTTATTCCTTTCTTATAGCAACCGAGATTAGTGGAATTTGAGCATTGGCGAGAATTTTCACCGCAGCTCATGGTTCGTTTTTTTTATTTTCAATTTTCAGATAATCGGTAAATTGACTATAGAATTTAAATCCTAATAAAATACTTCCTATGAATACAGACCAAAAACCAAAATTGAAATAGAGTTTTATGGTGTCCCAATCTCGAGATAATATTCGTCTTCCGTATTGATTTTCTGGGTCATAAAGGTTATAGATTCCGGCTCCAATTCCTAAGAGTGTTCCCATAAATATGATAGTGAACCAGTAGATTATTTTGTCTTTCATTTTTTTCGATTCCCTCCATTCCTATCTGTTTATTTTGTTAGCAACTAACGACCGAGATTTGAGCCTAAGCGAGAACCTTCACTGCCGCTCATGGTTAGAGTTTATATTCATTCTTCATTTTCTAATTGTTTAAATTCTATTTCATATACTTTAACTGTCCACCGGATAGGTAGAGGTGGATTTATGTCTTCAATGATTTTTTTAAGATCATTTAAATCTTTTTTAGTTTCTGTCCATCCTGTCACAGCAAGACAACCACCTTTCCCTGTATAAATACCTGTGTGGATATCGTGAGATTTTTGGTGTTTTTTTATCAAAGGGGATAAAGACTCTTTATTAAATTTTTCTGCAATTACGAGGTTGTTTCTTTGTTTTGCAGAAGGACTAAATAGAGCCGCCCATATCAAGCCAATAGTGCCGAGGATAAAAACGATAAATATAGTTTTTTGAAATGCTTTTGATCCAATATGTTTTTTTTCTTCTTTCATTATTTATGCTACTCTAACGACCGAGATTAGTGAGATTTGAGCCTAAGCGAGAATCTTCACTGCACATACTATTAGAGAACTTTAAAATTTCAGTAAGATAAGCTTGAGCCATATATTTCCTCCCCAGGATGAAAAAAAAATGGAAAGGAGTGTCCGTCGAAAGCATCTCCTTTCCTAACCTGTAAGAGAACAAATCTAAGTGAGGTTAGTATGAAAGTAACAGAAAAAATCGTAGAAGTCAATGCCAACCATATCCTAAACATCGGTGTAGACGTCTCTAGTCGAAAATTAGATGTCCATTTTGAATGTGCATTACAAATCAATAAGCGTGAAGTCTATCGTGAGCAAATAAAAAATCGAAGTGATGAGATAGAAAAATCACTTAAGAAATATTTATCAGTAGCTCAAACTAAAGGATTCTTGAATCTAAGAATTGTGTGTGAACCTACGGGCCCATATTCGATTAATCTCTTAGCGATGGCCAAGCACTTGAACTGTCTTACTGCCTATGTCAGTGGCGAAGCCGTAAAGAACTCCAAAGTTATTGAGTTTAATGGAACTAATAAAAATGATCTAGTTGACGCAGAAGTTATCAATAGCTTAGCCGAGCGTAATAAGGTACTGATTCATCGGACATATTCTGCTGAATATACGCGTTTACGAATTCTCAATAGTCATTACGAAGATATTGATAAAGCTTATGTGTCTAGCCGAAATCAAGTTCATAGTACCCTGAAGCAGCTCTGGCCCGATTGGTCGAGTAAAAAATCTATACTGTACTCTCGAACAGGTGAGGCACTCTATAAATGCTACGGCCTTAATCCCTGGAAAATAGTTAGCCATAATTACTCATATTTTGCAAAGCGTATGAGAACTCACTGCAAAGGTGTGTGGTCATCAACCCTCAAACAAATCTATCGTGATGCTGAACTGAGCGTCAAAGGTCATTGCTCGGACGCTTCAAGTACTTTGGAATCAATTTTAGGAGATCACTACGAGAACTACTTACGTGGAAAGCAGCGTAAAGCGAGTTTAAAAGATGAGATGAGTGAGATATTAAGTGAGATCCGACAAGAAGATCCCCGTATCCCTCAAGCACGTAAAAACTTCATTTCCGAGTTTCATATAGCAAGACTCTTGGCTGAAACAGGTCCGCTCAGTGATTTCAGTAATCTTGATCAGCTAAATAAATATCTAGGACTCAATCTGCGAGAGCGTCAAAGCGGTGATTATCAGGGCAAGGTACGCTTAAGTAAACGCGGGCGTTCCTTAGCACGAAAGGTGCTATCATTAGTGACCTTATCTTTAGTAAGAAAAAAACATCTTTATGGTCCAGATTATCACCGTATCAAAACAGAGAAAGATAAGCCAGGTAAATTGTTAATGTGCATTTTTATGAAGAAATTTCTGAAGTCATTTTTTGGCATATATCGAAGTAATCAAAGCTTTGACCCGAGGCGCCTCTTTATCGATCGAGGGAAGTATGAAAAGTTGAACTCGCCAATAGCTCTCGAAGCCGTTATCTAAAACCTTAAACAAATATATTAAACCGCAAACACCGCGCAACTAAACTAAATAGGACTCTTACAATTTATCAGTTTACCTACATCAAGATGACCACCATGAGATTATCATTCTCTATTTGAGAAATGATCACCACTGCACAATTCCTGTCACTTGGTGTAGGCCTTTTTTACATGTTCTGAAAAGTATGACCGATGGTCGAGAATCGACACATCCTAATGGGTAGACTCGTCAGTGAAAAGGACTTTCTGAAATCTTGTTTTAATCCCTCTAAAATCGAAGTATATCTCATGCGATAATTCAAATATCATAGAAGAAATAGACTGTTAGGTTCTTGCCCTTCGGGACATTTAGAATTTGTCCGAACTGCTAAAAACTAAGGTTTTTTTTTAAAGACAAAAGCAAAATCTACTCTGCCTCATTTACTAAGAAAAACGATTCTTTTTTAGCAACTCGCTTGGCAAAAGTAGTCTTAAGATAGCTCATGGTTAGTCTTTTGTTTTTTCATTATTTCGTCTATTAATTTTTCATCTTCTGGAGTGATATGTCGTGTTTTCTCATCTCTCCATTTAAAGACATTTACTTTTTCTTTGAATTCACCATCTTTTGAATAAACATCTATACGGTAAAGAGGCATTACATGACCTCTTTCATTTTGTTTTAATCGTGTATAATTATTGATGAACTCAATTAATAATTTTTTTTCCTTCATCATTCAAATGTACTTCAGGATATCTTTCTGCAGTTTCAAAATCTAATTTTGTTATTTTCAGATTCACATCGTTATGATTATATTTTCCACATGAAATGAGGCACATGATTAGAGTTATTGTAAATATTATTTTCATTTTTTGCTTATTGACTAACATTCACATTATATGCCTAGGGCGGGAATGTGCTTGCTTATTTGGTGTTGTGATTTTTTGAGTGTTTGGATGGTGTAATTGATTTTGAAATGGCAGGCTCCGCATGAGAACTGATGGTGATCAGTTACTCGTCGAGTATAATTAGGGTGTGTTTTTAAATCCGCCTCCCGATAGATAAGTTCATTTCCTAGCTTAATAGATGTGCTTTAATTATATCGGCAAGAGCAAGGTGAGAGGAGGTGATTAATTTTAGTTCACTAATTACTGAAATAGCTGTGATGATTTAATAATAGTAGACCTTAGAGGCATGTTTAAGTAGATTTTACTGTCCCATAAACTGATTTTTTTTGTATGGTTCTTTTTATTAGAAGCTTATAAATAATAGTGTATTTCGTATTGAGAGAAGTAAGGAAAGGAAGCAATTATGAAACGTTATTTAGATTTAGAAAGTGATTTATGTTTTTATAATGTGATCATCAAGGTGCCAGATAATACTTTTGGCAATCGTGCTTATGCTTTTAATTCCACCCACAAGAAGCGGCTGAAAGAGATCATTTTTTACATAGAAAGGGTCTATGAACTTAAATGTTTGTATTACACGATAATGAGTACCAATGCACACTTTATTATCTACTGTAATCGAGATTCCTTGGATAACTTGAGTTTAAAAGAGGAGGCTCTACATGAACAAGAATATCGTGGGCGAAAATATACTTTGGATGCGAGAACTTGCGAAGTGCGCAAATTTAGGACTGGGCTCAATGATTTAAGTGACTTTCTGGGGAATTTAAAAAAGCGTTTTACACGCTGGTATAATTGTCAGGATGAAAAGCTTAGGTGAGGACAACTCTTTAACCACACTTTCAAATCAATTTTACTCAAAGATACAAAATCTCTGATTCGCTTATGCAATATATAGAAATGAATGCGGTTCGAGCCACGATGGTTAAACTTCCACAAGAATACATCATGGTCAGATATACTTAAGCATAATAATAGAGGCAATCGAATTAAGAGAACTATTATTTTCTTTCTGCGTCAGTTTAATGGGGGAATGAATCGAATGACGAATGCACAGGTGTTTAAGGTAGATTCTTATAGGCTCAAGTTAGTAACTAGAGTACTAACTGAATTAAGCGATTTTAAAAAAATTGAGAGAAGCGTAATCGACGAACTCTTGCAGCGCGATGTGAAATGGAGCAGGGGAAAGTTTGTTTAATCGGTTTAAATAGGGCGACTTATTAGTAAATCCGTAATTATAAATAATGGGGAGTAGTGATCTAGAGTGAGATGACCGAAGTAGGGTTTTGTAGAAGCTGGGGGGATAAAGGTTTTGAGCATTGTGCAAGTTTGCTTTAATTTAAATTATTGATGTGAGATGCTAATCAACTTAACTTGAAAAATGATGCTTTAGAATTAGCCTATGGCCGTAAAAAAATTTGGAAAAATGAATGATGAGAAATACCGTTAGCGATATCTGGAAGCTTTATAAGAAAGGTGAAAAGATTGCTTGTGTTACTGCTTATGATTCCACCTCAGCATTATTGGCGGATCGAGCAGCTGTAGACCTCTTGCTTGTAGGGGATTCTTTAGGTATGACTGTTTTGGGTCACGATACGACTATCCCGGTAAGTATAGATGATTGTTTGCGCCATAGTGCAGCAGTTGTTCGGGGTTCGGAGAAGGCTTTAGTAGTAGCTGATATGCCTTTTATGTCTTATCATGGATCATCACATGAAGCGCTTAAGAATGCCAGTCGTTTTATGCAAGAAAGCCTCGTGAGTGCTGTGAAAATCGAGGGTGGAGAAGAAGTCGCCGATTTAGTTAAGAAAATGGTTCAAGGCGGAATTCCTGTGATGGGCCATATAGGTCTTTTACCACAGGCAGTTTTGGTTAAGGGTGGCTATAAAGTTCGTGGACGCACTGAAGAAGACGAGCAACAATTACTCAAAGATGGCTTAGCTTTACAAGCAGCGGGGGCCTTTGCGATTGTTATGGAGTGTGTCAAGAGTGATGCAGCAAAGAGAATTGTGACTGCACTAGATATTCCGATTATAGGAATAGGTTCAGGCTTAGGCTGTGATGGTGAAGTTCAAGTTATGCACGATATTTTAGGTTTAAATCCTGATTTTATTCCCCGTCATGCTAAAAAGTATTTAGATTTAGCCGAGCAAATAAATGGTGCTTTTACTCAGTACAAAGATGATGTTAAGTCAGATCGCTTTCCTACACAAGAGAATTGGTATTAATGCAGCAGATTAAGACGATTGCACAAATGCAGGAGCTTTCCAAGCAATGGCATTTTTCTGGAGACAAAGTTGCAGTTGTTCCTACTATGGGCGCTCTGCATGAGGGTCACCTCTCTTTAATTCGCGTGGCGAAAAAGCATGCGCAAAAAGTCATTGTAACGATTTTTGTTAACCCCACTCAGTTTGGTGAAGGAGAGGATTTAGATGCTTATCCTCAGCCTCTAAAAGAAGATATGCGTCTGTGTGATTTGGAAGGTGCAAGTGCAGTTTTTACTCCCTCTGCAGCAGAAATGTACCCTAAAGATAGTTCGACTTGGGTAGATGAAGCTCAAGTTGGCTTAGGTTTGTGTGGAGCTAAGAGGCCAGGGCACTTTCGTGGAGTGACTACCATAGTAACAAAACTTTTTTTAGCCGTGCTACCCGATTATGCTATTTTTGGAGAAAAAGACTTTCAGCAATTAGCCGTTATACGTCGCATGGTGCGTGATTTAAATTTTCCGGTGACAATTATTGGTGCTCCGTTAATTCGAGAAAAAGATGGTTTGGCAATGTCGTCAAGAAATCGTTACCTCAATACTGAGCAGCGCCAAGGTGCGTTGAGTCTATCATCTTCCCTGAAATATGCATGTGAAAAAATCGACGAAGATAATCAGGTCTTATTAAAAAAGCTGAAAGCTCAGATGAAAGAAATTATAGAAGGCGGTCAAGGCAAGCTCGATTATATAGAGATTCTTCATGCTGAAAGTTTAGAGGAGCTTGCTATCCTTCCTGATTCTGGAGAAATTCGCATTCTTGTGGCAGCTTCTTTTGGTCCAGCAAGACTGATTGATAATGTAGGCATCACTCTTGGCTAATAGAAAAGTACTTAAACGAAGATTTCTTGAGGATGGTCGCTTAGAATTGACCTTAGATAATAAAGAAAAGTTTGTTTTAGATCCATTTCAGTTCAAATCTCATTATCTCGATTTGGGAGCAGAAATCCCCAATGAAATCTATCAGAGTTTCTTTGATGAAAAATTACTTAGTGACTGTAGAAAGAAAGCTTCAGATTTATTATTTCGACGTTTACATAGCCGTGGTGAGCTACGAAGAAAATTACGTAATAAACAGCTGTTCTCCTTTGTCTTGATTGACAAAGTTCTCGAAGAAATGACGTCTTATGGTTATTTGGATGATAAGCGATTTGCCGAGCTCTATTGTAAAGAACTCTCAAAGAAGGGTTTTGGACCGCGAATGGTGAGTCAGAAAATGCGTTTGCGAGGCTTGGAGTCGGCTTTAGTGCAAGAAATCATTCAAGAATTCACGTCATCTGAACTAGACACGAGTGAAGAACTATTGCGTTTGGCGCAAAAGAAGTTAAAATCTTTGCATCGAGAAGTAGATCAATTTAAAAAACGACAAAAACTTTATCGTTATTTAGCTGGGCGCGGATGGGGCTCAGGCGATATTTCGAAAGTTATTGCGAAATTATTATAGGGAAGTACAGATGAAAAGTCTTTTATTAACAAATGAGTTTCCACCTAATGTTTATGGCGGCGCGGGTGTTCATATTGAGTATTTAAGTCGTGAATTAGCCAAGCTCATTCCTACAGAGGTTCGCTGCTTTGGCGAACAAGAAGTCGAAGGTGATAATATTAGCGTCAAAGGGCATTCGCCAGAGTTTAATTTTCCTGAAGATGGCGAAGCTAAATTCAAAGGACTTTTTAATACATTAAATCATTGCCAGTCTTTTGCGATGGCTCCGAGTGATGCAGAGGTAGTCCATTGTCATACTTGGTATACACATTTTGCTGGCCTCCTTTGTCAAAAACTTTATGGTTCGAAGCTAGTTGTTACTACTCATAGTTTAGAGCCCTTAAGACCTTGGAAAGCGGAACAGCTTGGTCGTGGCTATGATGTTTCTTCTTGGGTAGAAAAAATGGCTATTGAATCTGCAGATTTAGTGATCGCGGTATCTAAAGATACGAAAGATGATGTGATGAAGCATTTTGATGTAAAAGATGAGAATGTGCAAATTATTTATAATGGTATTGATACTGAGGAATATACGAAGACACTCGATCCAGAGCTGATGCGTTCGTACGGCATTGATCCTGATCGTCCTATTGTGCTATTTGTAGGAAGAATCACACGTCAAAAAGGGATTGTCCATTTGGTTAATTCTATTCCGAAAATCGATCCATCTGCTCAGATTATTCTGGCTGCAGGTGCACCTGATACACCGGAAATTGAGCAAGAAATGAAAGAAGCTGTTGATCGAGTGTGTGAGCATAGAGAAGGGGTTGTTTGGATTTCTGAAATGCTTGATAAACAATCAATTATTAAACTTTATTCACATGCCGATATTTTTTGTTGTCCTTCTATTTACGAACCCTTTGGTATTATTAATTTAGAGGCAATGTCTTGCGAGACGGCCGTAGTTGCGAGCGCAGTCGGTGGTATCAAAGAAGTTGTTGTTCATCACGAAACAGGTTTCTTAGTCCCCGTACATCAGCTTGATGTAGCTCCGTATGAGCCGGTGAATCCACAGAACTTTTCGGATGACTTGGCAGAGGAAGTTAATCGCTTAATTGCTGATCCAGATTTGCGTGATCGCATGGCTCAAGCGGGTAGAAAACGTGCTGTGGACGACTTTAGTTGGACTTCTATTGCGGAAAAAACTGTTGAAGCTTATAGAGCTTTACTATAAGAATTCCATAAATCTCCTTCTAGTAAGAAGGAAAGCGACTCTCTTAGTTAGACAGTGAGGGCTTTGAGAGTATCTTGGAATCTACTAGAACATAGGGACTGTGTCATGAAACAATTTTTTAGCTGGCTCACTGTTAGCTTAAGCATAATTTTACTACCTTTGAGTGAATTAGATGCTCAAGGACTTTTTAATATAAAAGGTTCGCAAATTAATGCGGACTCGTCGGAATTTAAGCAGGGTTCCAAGCTTTTTATTCTCAGAGATAATGTGCGTATTAGCACTGGACGAGGCTTGATCACTTGTGATTATGCAGAAGTCAATACTCAGACCTTTGATTTTGAAGCTCGAGGCAATGTTGTTGCCACGGGGCTAGAAGCAGGGGAAGAGATTAAGACTGACTTAGTTACAGGTAATGTAAAGACTCGTGTTATTGATATCGGTGAATATCATGGAAAAACAGGTCCTTGGTATCTCTTAGGCGATAAGATTGAGAGTAAAGAAGATAAGACAATTACTGGCTACAACGTTAAATTCACCACATGTGACCTGGAGCATTTAGGCCATGACGCGCATTATTATTGGAAGGCGGATAAAGTTGTATACAATGAAGATGGTTCTTATGATGCACATGGAATAAAAACTTATGTTGCCGATGTACCCATTTTTTACCTTCCTTACCTTACCAGCCATTTAGATGGTAGTGATGGTCAGTTTAAAGTTGTTCCTGGTTATAGTTCTGATTGGGGGGCATTTTTACTTGTGAGTCGTAAAATCAAAGTCACTCCGAATGTAACCGTCACTCCGATGGTGGATTATCGTAACAGGCATGGTGTTGCTTATGGTACGACGATAGATAGTAAGGGGCCTAATCACGAGTTTAAATCTTTATTTTACTACATGTCTGAGGTGGAAGTGGATGAAGATGAATTTGAAAGATTTAATGAGCCAGAAGAGCGTTACAATGTGGATGTTTTTCATCGTTGGGACGTGATGGATAAGCTTACCTGGCGCTTGAACTTGGATTTAGTTTCTGATCATGAATATAAGGATGAATTTAATGATGCAGGAAGTTCTTATGATAAAACATTTAATTCGTCATTAAATTATATGGATCTAGAATATTTAAGTGATAATTATTCTTTGTCACTGGGTGCTAATGCTCGCTTGAATGACTTTGAGTCAAGTGTTGAACGCCTCCCCGAGCTCCGTTATGATCTTCCTAGTTACCGATTAAACAATAGTAAATTCTTTTATACCAATGAAAATAAATTGGGTTCTTATAAAGCGAAATGGCGTAATTTTGATGATGATTCTGATTTAGAGGACTATGAATCATCACGTTTCGATAGTTTGCACGCCATTCACTATAATGCCAAAATTGATAACTGGCTGAATTTCACCCCTCGTGCAGCCTTGCGATTAACGCATTACTCCGATTCAAGTAAGGGTGAGGTCAGTGATGGAGATTTAAGTGGCTTAATAGGTGCGAATGACCCATACAATAGTCCCAAGTCTAGTTCGAATAATTATGATGATGAGGGTGGATCACAGCTTCGATTAGTAGCGGAGCTTGGGTACGAACTGAGTTTTAAGGCTTATAAAACAAATCTAGATGTTCAGAATGAGTGGATGAATGTTAATGGACTTCGTCATGTGATTGAGCCCTATATGAACCATAATTACATTCCTTATGTCTCTGAAGATAAAGAGCATTTATACTACTTTGATGAAACGGATAGAATAGCGGAGCAGCATTGGGTACGCACTGGTGTGAAAAATAGACTTCAGACAAGAAGGGATGGCCAAGTACATAATTTAGTGACACTTAATACTTGGGTGGATTTTCATCTTCCTAGTGATGAGGAAGACTCTCGTGAAGGGGTAGGTGACTTAGGGACAAATATCACCTTTGATCCTCGTAGTAATCTGTCGTTTGAATCAGATGTTATTTTAGACTTAAATGAGAATGATTTAAATATCTATTCATTGACCGCCGCTGTGGGCGATCCAGATAAACTCCAGTATACACTGAACTATTTATATAGAAATGAATTTGAAAGCACCAATATGTATTCGAATGCATCATCAATATATAACTCTGTTTATGCGTCCTCATTTTCACGCTCTTATACAGAAAAGCATGCTTTGACTGCAGGTTTACGTTACCGCTTATGGTATGATAACTTCTTATCGTTTAAAACGACTTATGATTTGGAGGAAGCAGAGATTGTTCGTTATATGGTAGAACTACAGCGTCGTTTGCATGCGTGGACTGCCGCGGTTCGTTTTGAGGAATCTAATGATGAATACAAAGTCATGGTTTACTTTTACCTCAATGCTTATTCTGCAACTAATATCGGTTATGGACGAGGCGAAGGTGGCTAGGTTTGAGGCCTAGAAAAAAAGATCTTCATGTTCCCATATCTCAGGAGCTGATCAAGAAGATTTTACCTTTGTTGGGTGACTCTGAAGATTTAGCTGATGTGCTTGAGAGCTTATTAAAGCAAGAAGTGGCTAAGCGGACGAGTCTAGATGTTCTGCAGTTTGATGATGTTTTAGCCGAGTTGGAGTCTTCTCCTTGCTTCCCTGAGATTTCAGAGGAAATCCCGATGAAGCCTCAGTATTCAGATTTAAAGCATATTGATCGTGGACAAGTTATTTCCTTGCTTCAATCATGTGACTATATAGATAAAGATAAGATTGACGCTATTCCAAAAGAGCTGCAGGCTTTGATGGAGCACGATATCATGTCTTCGCACTGGTATCCTCGGGAAGACTGGGAAGACTTACTCAACGATTATTTAGATAATGGTTCACACACAACGTTAGATAGTTGGATAGAAGCACGTAAGAAAAATCAACTTGATGATGAAGCAGCTATGTGGGTAGAGCTTAGTAGGCGTTCTTTAGACGACCACTAAGTTTCCAAGAAAGACTAAAAAAGTTTAAAGTCTTTTGCCTTGCCCATGAGTTTTTCTTTCTGTTCAGCAGGCATGGACATGAACTTTTTAAATAATTCGCCTTTGTCTGTCTCGGACATCTTATCCATCATATCTTTACCCATGCTCATAATGTCGTCTTTAGATTTACCTGCAAAAGATGCAGGATCAAAATTGAAGGGTAGGTCGCCAAGTCCATTGAGTAAATCGCCTAAGCCATCTCCAGCGGATGGTGATTCCGAAGAATCAGCTTGGTTGCTAAAGTCATCTGGTGTAGCGGCAAAAACGAGTTTATCATCTTGTTCTTGTGAGTAGATACCAGCCATGGAGAGTCTGGATAAAATCATGTCGAGCTCGAGTTCATCCTTCTCTACGATTGCTTGGATCTTGCTTAGGGGGAAGGAAACTACTTTTTCGGGGAAGCCATTCTTGCTGAGGTTGTTTTGTATTTTTTCTATGAGCGCATCTTCGGGGTCCATGGGGGTACTTCCTTAATAATTAATTATAAAACTGGCGCAATATAATGAGTTTTGCTCAAAAGTCATTATATCTAATTTGAGCACCAATGCTTTTTTTGATTTTATGTTCATTGAGTTTGATCTACGTTAGTGTTGAATTGGTGGTTAAAACGATTATTCTCAAAGGATTAATTTAGATTAGAGTGTGCGTTAATGATTAAATGCCTATGTCGCACACAAAACAAAAAAATTTAGAGATGTAGATATGGAAAGAAAAAAAATCCGTAATTTTAGTATTATTGCTCATATTGATCATGGTAAATCAACTTTAGCTGACCGCCTTTTGCAAATGACAAATACGGTAAGTGATCGGGACATGGAAGAGCAACTTTTAGATAATATGGACTTGGAACGTGAGCGTGGTATCACGATTAAAGCTCACCCCGTCACAATGTCTTACAAAGCGAATAATGATGAGATTTATGAACTGAATTTGATCGATACACCTGGTCATGTTGATTTTGCCTATGAAGTGAGTCGTTCTTTAGCGGCTTGTGAAGGTGCGGTATTGATTATTGATGCGACTCAAGGTGTTCAAGCACAAACAGTAGCAAATATTGATTTGGCGATGAAACAAGGTTTGACGATTGTTCCTGTATTGAATAAAATTGATTTACCTGGGACTGATCTTGCTATGTGTTACGAGCAACTCGAAGAGATTTTGGCAATACCTGCTGAAGAAGCTTTGCATTGCTCTGCAAAATCAGGTGAAGGAATTCCTGAAATTATTGAAGCTATTATTGATCGTATCCCTTGCCCTCCAGAAGTAGAAGAGAAAACTCTAGCTAGTTTGATTGTTGACTCAAGTTACGATTCTTATCGTGGCGTTGTGAATTACGTACGTGTTTTTTCTGGTGAAGTTCGTGCTAAGGATCAGATCACTATGTTTTCGACCGGTAAATCATATGAAGTTAAAGAAGTGGGTGTCTTTACTCCAAAAATGAAGGCGCTCGATGTGCTTTCTGAGGGCTCGGTTGGTTACTTAATTGCGAATATTAAGGATACTGCAGATTCGAAAATTGGTGATACGATTACCTCGAAAATGGATCCAGTGACAGAGGCTCTGCCTGGTTTTGCTGAAGTTCTTCCGATGGTTTACTCAGGTGTCTATCCGATTGATAGTGCAGACTTCGAGACTTTGAGGTTGAGCATGGGTAAGTTACAGCTTAATGACCCCTCATTTGTGTATCAAGCAGAGTCGTCGGCAGCTTTAGGCTTTGGTTTTCGTTGTGGATTCTTAGGTTTATTGCATATGGAGATTGTTCAAGAGCGTTTACGCCGTCACTACGACATGGATATTATCTCAACTTATCCATCAGTTGTTTATCATGTCTACCTAAAAGATGGCGAAATGGTGCAAGTGGATAACCCCGTTTATCTTCCAGATCCGAGTGCAATTGATTATATTGAAGAGCCTGTTATCTCAGCGAATATAATGATCCCCAATGATTATATTGGTGCGGCGATGAGCCTCATTATGGAGAAACGTGGACTTTGTGAAAATACGGTTGCAGTAGACGAACGTCATGTTATGCTTTCTGCAAGCTTACCGCTTCATGAGATCGTTATTGATTTTAATGATCGTCTGAAGTCGATGACCAAGGGTTATGGTTCAATGAATTATAAACCGAGTGGTTACCAGCAAGCTCCTCTAGTTAAACTCGAAATGAAAGTAAATGATGATCCGATTGATGCGTTTGCTTCAATTGTTCACCGTGATGCAGCTGAATCCCGTGGTCGTAAAATTGCTGAGAGATTAAAAGCAGTTGTTCCACGTCAGATGTTTACGATAGCAATCCAGGCTTATGTGGGTGGTAATATTGTGGCTCGTGAAACAATTAGTGCGATGCGTAAGAATGTTACGGCAAAATGTTATGGTGGTGATATATCACGTAAACGTAAATTGCTAGAGAAGCAGAAAGCGGGTAAGAAGCGTATGAAGCAGATTGGCAATGTAAATATCCCGCAGGAAGCTTTTGTTCAGGTACTTAAAGCCTCGACTTCGGAGTAAAAATGAGCGACGCCTTCCTACATGTTCTTCTAGTACTAGCGATTTTCTGGGCTATTTGGTCTCATTTTCCTTTAACGGCCAAGGTGAAACGTCATCGTAAACTCAAAGAGATTTTGCGTTTTTTAAAGCATGAAACGCGGATGAATGAAGATCTTTATCCCGAAGACTTGAATGCCGAATTATTGGCTTTGAGGAATGAGACTAAGAAAGCATTAAAGGATAAAGCTATTGACTTGCCATCCATTGAAGAAAAAGTCGATGCGGTACACAAAAAGATACCTCGTAAGAAATATGCTGATTGGGGTGCTCGTATTGAGGGCTTTGTTGTAGTTGTAGCGATTGCCTTTGCTTTTCGCGCAGTGATACTTCAGCCGTTTAAGATCCCGACAAATTCAATGCGTCCCACCCTTCATGGAATCAATGTCTACTTAGAAGATGATTCGAAGATAAAAGAGTTCCGTGAAAATTATTTATACCCAATCTACTTTGGACGCGCTTACTTTAGTAATGATGTGCCTGTTATTGGTGCCACTGAGCAGTTAAAAGATGGTCGTAGTTTTTTGATTCAGAAATTATTCACTCGTACATTTTATACCGTAGGTGAAAGTGAGAAAAATGAATTCCCTGGGGAAATGAAGCAGTTGGGTGAGGCTTATCAAAAATGGTCCAGTACTGAAACTCCAGAGGCAGATGAAAAGATGCAGGGCTATGTTGAAACGGGTGATAACCTCTTTGTGAATCGCTATGTTTACAATTTGCGGGAACCGCAAAGAGGCGATATTGCCGTTTTCGAAACGAAGGGTATCAGGCAGTATGATGGCAGTAAGCTTGGCGGTCAGTTTTATATCAAGCGCTTGGCAGGTACTCCTGGGGATACACTGAAAATAGACTCGAATAGAGACCTATACCTTAGGGAGAGCGGTCAAACTGAATTTGTAAAAATGGATCAAATCCATCGTGGTTTTGCCAAAGTGATGAGCAAGGAAAATGGTTATAATGGTTATAAACGCCTGGATGCGTCGGAACGTTATCGCTACATGATCGCTTTAAATAACAAGATTAAGCCTGAAGAAAATATGGGAATGAACATTTGGAAGCTTACGACTGCTGATGCCACATTATTTTACAAAGAAGATGGATTTAATCGTTACCTTATTAAAGCTGAGTTTAGTAATGGCTATAAAATGGAGTTCACGGAGGATGCCGATATCTTCACACTTGGTGCGAGGCAATACTTTATGCTAGGCGACAATAGCTTCAATAGTTTAGATAGCCGCTCTTGGGGTACAGTACCTAGAGAAAACTTTATGGGTACCGCATGTGCGGTCTTTTGGCCATTTTCTAAACGCTGGGGCTGGGCGGATAAATAAAGCATTTTCTCATTTATCAATGAGGTGAAAAATGTTTTTCGCATTACTTTAAGTTTTTATATTTAATAATTTTTAAGATACAGGATAAATGATGAATATTCTTTTTGTCTGCAATGCCAATTCATGTCGTAGCCCTATGGCGGCGGCTTTTTTCAATCACTTATGTGCCCAAAATAAAATTACTGATGTAGCCGCAGTTTCAGCGGGAGCTCAGGCAGTGGAAGGGGATCCAGCATCTAAGTTAGCCGTTAAACTTATGTCTAACTTGGGAGTGTCGATTGAAAATCATATTTCACGTCGCGTAACGGAAGAGATGATTAGTGACTGTGAAGCTGTTTTTTGTATGGAAAAGGCTCAATTAAATGAATTGACCAAAGATTTTCCAGAAGCCAAAGAAAAAGCACGTCTGCTCCTAACCGTATTGGATAGTAAGTTAGGCGTAGAAGACCCACTTGATGGAGATGAAGAAATGTATCAGCAATGTTTTCTAAACATGATGCCAGCTTTAGCTGAACTTGCCGATCGGATTATTAGATCACGATAAACGATGGTCCGTTTATCTCTCCGTGCTTTAATCGCCTTGTGTGCAGCAATGGCGGTTTATGTTTCTGTTCTTAGTTGGCGCGGAGCCAGGAGTAAGGCGAAATATGATAGTAAAGAACTAATAAATATTTCGCAATCTCTGAAGAACCCCAGCTCAAGAGTAGAGCTTAAGGCACCGGCTATTGGTGAAATAGCTGATACTGAAATTGCTGCGAATACCGCAAATTTTAAACAAGTCCTCCTGTCTTGGGTTCGTGAAAATCCAACGGGAACTTTGGCTTGGGCCTTGAGCCTAGAGTCAAATGAACGCAAGGTTCTTGTGTTCACAGAATTTTTAGCCATTTGGATGCGTGAATCCCCACAGGAATGTGGTGATTGGTTGATCAGTAATCAAGATCAAGCTTTTGTAGAAGATGGCTTATTGAGAGCCGTAATTAGTCGCGGACAAATTTCTCCTTACCACGGAATAAAACTTGCTTTAAGTTTAAAGCAAAGGAGCTGGCGTTCTTATAGCCTTAATGGGATTTACGAGTCTTGGGTGCCAAAGCGACCTGAGCAAGCTGCAAGTTATTTGGAAGACCTTAAGGTATTGCCTGAATACGAGAGCTTAGTTTTGTTGACATTAGCAACATGGGCAAAACAAGATTTCACGAAAGCTTATGAATGGATGGATGCTTCTAAAATAGTCAATAAGCAAGAGCTTTTAGAGTTCGTTTTTGTCTTAAATTGTGAATCTAAACCAAAATATTTTCTTGACTGGATCTTTAATGACTTGGAGCCAGAAGAACGGGGCGCGTATTTAAAAGACTTAATGGCGGTAGCTTTTTCTCGACATGAGAAAATTATCTTGACAGGTGTGCGCTCTATGTCTAATTATAAAAAAGATCTTTGTTTTGGTTGGATTGCCGTTTCTTTATCGAACAAAAAAAATGCTAAATACCAAGAGTTCTTGGATAAAATTCGTGTAAAAAAGACTAAAGAAGAATTCAGACTCCTCTGTTATCGGAAGATCTCGCAACAGAGTCCAGATCAACTAATGCATGAATTGAGTGTAGTAGAGTTGCGCGAGTTAGGTTCCTTTCGAAAATCCTTAATGTTAAGTTTTGCTAAAAAAAGTCCTCAAAAAACACTTTTGTGGTTACAGAGTCCCACTGCACTTAATTTATTAAGGGAGTTAATTTTTTACAGTCAGGATGATACTGTATCAGGAATGACAAAGAACCTACAACTCGCTAGTTATTTTGTAAATTCATTCCCTCAATCACTGAGTCAAAAACCTATGATTGATGGTCTGCTTACTTCTTCATTTGTGGAGGCTAAACAAGTTTACGATGATTACCTTACAACCTTAGATCGTATGCTTACGGATATAATAAGGGTTCAGATTAGTAAGAATAATGCAGAGGCTTATTTAGAGGGAATTGAAGATCAAGCTTTCAAAGATCTTTATACGTCCAAACTACTCATGCACCCTAAGCATAAATTGAAGCAAGAAGATTTGCTCTTGTTTAGGGGCATTCAATCGGAAAGTTTACGTTACAAGGTATTGAACTTCTTGGCGTGGAAGATAAAAGGCGAGAGTGTGCCTCAGTTTTTGTCTTTTGCAGAGAGTCATTACTTACTGAATTATAGTTTAGTTTCTGTGGTGCTGAAAAAATGGGGAAAGTTTGACCAGGTAAAAGCTAGTGAATGGCTGCATAAACATTCAAATGCCTCTTGGTATATTGCTGTTAGCGCAAATTTTTCAGCTCAGCTAATTCAATCTTCCGTTCAGGATTTTCGTGAATTTGCTGAACGCATAAGCCCGCATAAGAGAAATCTATATATTAATAAATTGACGATAGTTTTTAGCGAAACTAACCCTGAATTACTTGTGCTTTTGCCAGTTGCACTTAATATCAAAAAATATTTACAAACATCAAAAAAGGAAAAATGATCATGTCTGATAAGACTTTGTCAAGAAGTGCTTACCTCAATCGTAACGAGGGTTCTTATGAACAAGAATTAGTAATCTGTGGTTCTGATTACACAAAAGTCGATGACTTACGTTATGGAACAAATCCACACCAAACTGCAGCCTTATACAAGCCAGCAGGTGTTGTGAGTCCTGTTGGGGACATGAAGGTCTTAAAGAATGGTAAGAGTGGGCTTTCGCAGACAAACTTAGAAGATATTTCTTATGCTTTAAATATTGTTAAGTTTTTTGACGAGCCGACCTGTGCTGTTATGAAACACGTGAATCCTTCTGGCGCAGCCACTGCGAAGAATGTCTTTGATGCATACATCCAAGCACGTGATGCAGATCCTAGAGCGGCATTTGGTAGTACAATTGCCTTTAATACTGAGCTTGATGAGCAAACTGCAAAAGAAATCATGAGCTCCTTTGTAGAGTGTGTGGTAGCTCCTGCAGTAAGTGCAGAAGCCATGGCTGTGTTCACAAATCCCGATGTAAAAATGAATAAAGCTATTCGCATTCTCCAATGTGGTGATTTGA